>NZ_BSTC01000006.1:0-367900 GCF_030269305.1 Kineosporia sp. NBRC 101731 | reverse complement strand
CGTGGACCCGGGCGTGGACCCGGGCGTGGACCCGGGCGTGGACCCGGGCGTGGACCCGGGCGTGGACCCGGGCGTGGACCCGGGCGTGGACCCGGGCGTGGACCCGGGCGTGGACCCGGGCGTGGACCCGGGCGTGGACCTTGACCTGAGCCGACCCAAAATCGCTCTCAATCGGCCCGGAACCCATCGCAGTCTCCGAATCCCACCCTCACTGCGCCACGAATCGGTGCCAGAGACCGCGGGAGGCCTCCCGGGGCGCGGGCGGGCCCGCCTGCAGGGTAAAAGGTTACCGATGGGTCACAGCGGGGCCCAGCGGGCAGCACAGGCCTGCGACGGTCGAGGTCTGCTCCGATCCCGGCGCCGGTGGGCTGCGGGACATCCGCAGCTGGAGCCCTTCCCGACGCGTCCACCAGTCCCGAGCCGGTTGTCCCCGTCCACCCACATACGCCGTCGACCAGCGCCTGCCGGGCGTTCCGGAGGGCCGGGCGTTCCGCAGAGCCACGCCCTCCGCAGAGCCACGCCTTCCCGGAGCCCCTCCGCCCACGCCGCCGACCCAAGGCAGCCACCCGCCCACCACAGCCCCTCAGGCCGTCACCGCGCCTGGTCCTGACCTGGGCCCCGACATAGGTCCTGACATGGATCCGGGCACCCCCGGACGCCAGTGGCGCCGGAAGTGCCCGGTTCTCTTGCTGCGATGCGATGCTGACCGGTGCTGGACCCGGTGCCGCCGGTCGGGAATCCCCGGGTCAGGCCGGGGCCGCGGTGGCCATGCTGATGGCGTGCTCGGCCAGGGTGACCAGCAGCTCCTTGCACGAGGCCCGCTGACGCACGTCGGCCAGCACGACCGGCACACGGTCGTCGAGGTCGAGGGCGACGCGCACCTCGTCGGGGTTGTACTGCTCGTCCCCGTCGAAGCAGTTCACGCCGACGACGAACGGAATGCCCCGGCGCTCGAAGAAGTCGACGGCCGGGAAACAGCTCTCCAGCCGACGGGTGTCGGCCAGCACGACGGCGCCGATCGCGCCCTCGGCCAGCTCGTCCCACATGAACCAGAATCGGTCCTGGCCGGGCGTGCCGAAGAGGTACAGCACCAGTTCGGGGCTGATCGTGATGCGGCCGAAGTCGAGAGCCACCGTGGTGGTCTTCTTCTGCTCGACGCCGGAGAGGTCGTCGACACCGCGGCTGAGCTCGGTGATGAGCTCCTCGGTACGCAGCGGCGGGATCTCGCTGATCGTGCCGACCATGGTGGTCTTCCCGACCCCGAAGCCACCCGCGATCAGCAGCTTCACCGCTGTCGCGCGCACCCCGGGCCGCTGGTTCGGGTCAGAGTCGGCGTATGCCATTGATAACCGCCTGAAGGACGTTGATGTCGGGGGTGACGGCCGACCGGAACATCAGCAGCTGCCGGTCGATGAGGTCACCGATGAGGATTTTCACGACGCTGAGCGGCAGGCCCAGATCGGCGGAAACCTCTGCGATGGACTTGGGGTGCTGGCACATGGTGATGATCTGGAGCCCTTCGGGTTCCAGATCATCGGCCAGCTGGGGGGTCACCCGCTGCAGGGCCACCACCAGCGTGATCATCGCGAGATCGCGCTGCTTGCTGGTGGTGCGCCCACGGGTCAGCGCGTACGGCCGGACCAGCGGCCCGGCCTCCTCGTCGAACCAGTGCTGATCCGACGGGGTCACGGCCTCGGTCCCGCCCCGGGCGACGCATCCTCCCGAGGCTGCGAGCTGAGGTAGGTACCGACCTGTTTGACCAGCAGGTTCATCTCGTAGGCGACCATGCCCATGTCGGCGTTGACGTCGGCCAGGAGCGCAAGACACGCGCCCTGACCGGCCGCCGTGACGACCAGGAAATAGTTGTCCATCTCGACGACCGTCTGCCGCACCCCGCCGCCGCCGAAGTGGCGACCGGTACCGCGGGCCAGGCTCTGGAAGCCGGAGGCGACCGCGGCCAGGTGCTCGCCGTCATCACGGTTGAGGTTGCTGGACCGGCCGATGAGCAGGCCGTCGGACGAGAGAACGATCGCCCGGTCCGCGCCCGGGAGCCGGCGGAGCAGATCCTCCACCAGCCAGTCCAGGCCACCCATCGCGCTGTTCTGCGTCATCTCGCCTTCCAGTCAGTGGTTCGCGGGAACAGTGTTCTCGCCTGCCTTCTCCTTGGTGATGCTGGTGTTCGGCCGTGGCGGTCAGGCGCCATCGGGCCGTTCCGTGCGGCCGCGCTGGGTACCGCGCTGGAACGCGGCCATCCGGTTGCGGGCCGCTTCCGGGTCCAACGGGCCCGTGGTCTCGGAGTCCTGGGGCATCGCCCCGGTGCTGGGCACAGGGGAACTCTTCAGCCGGTCGGACAGGTTTGCCTGCCGGACGCGGCGTGGCAGTTCAGGACGACCGGTCCGGGTCGCGCCCCGGGTCACCGAGGTTCCCGGGGAGCTGCCCCGTACTCCCGCGGGTGGGGTGGGGGCACCCTTGGCCAGGCCGGCCGGGCTCGACATCGGCGCGGGCATCTGGCTCTGCGACATCCCGCTGCTGCGCACCGGAAGACTGCCGGTCGCCGGGCCGGCGGAGCGTGAGGCCAGGTAGTCGGCGCGGGCCTGCGGGTTCACCATCGGCTCGCTCCCCCCACCGGACTGATCGATGCGCGAGGACGGCGGGTAGCCCGGCGACGAGGAACGCATCGGCTCCGGTGAACGGGAGGCCGAGGGCATCGGGCGGATCTGACCGCCCGGAGCGCCCAGACCGTTCTGGCCCCTCAGACCGTTCTGGCCGTCCTGGCTGTTCTGGCCGCCCTGCTCCGGCCCCCGGCCGATGCGCTGCAGCGGGCCGGTGGGGTTGCGCGGCCCGTCCGGGGCCACGGACAGCGCCGGCGCGGAGGAGCGGAAGGGCCGCTCCGGGGTGCCGTCGCCCGGGACGACCGTGATCTCGCCGGTCATCTCGCCGGTGATGGCCATCCGCTCGTGCAGGGACCGCGCACCGGGTGCCACCGCACTGTCGTCGGCACCGTCCAGGGCCAGCGTGCCGGTGCTACCGGTGACACCGCCGCCGGAGGCGTCGAACAGGTCGGACGGGATCAGGACGACGGCCTTGGTTCCGCCGTAGGCCGGCGACGGGGTCAGCGTGACCCGGATGTTCTGGCCGGCGGCCAGCTGGGCCACCACGAACATGCCCAGGCGAGGTTCCTCGCGCAGGGTCAGCGCGTGGAAGTCCGGTGCCGTGGTGAGCATCTCGTTGAGCTCGGTGAGTTTGTCGGCCGGGATCCCGAGGCCCTGGTCCTCGATCTCGAGCACCAGGCCCTTACCGACCAAGTTGCCCCGTACCTCGACCTTGGACATCGGCGGCGAGAAGGAGGTGGCGTTGTCGACGAGCTCGGCGAGCAGGTGGATGACGTCGGCGACCGCGCCACCGTTGATGGACAGGCGGGGCAGACGACCGACCGACACCCGGGCGTAGTCCTGGGCCTCGGAGATCGACGACCGCACGACCTGCAGCAGCTCGACCGAGTTTCGCCAGCGGCGACCGGGCTGGCCGCCACCGAGGATGACCAGGTTCTCGGCGTTCCGGCGGGCGCGGGTGGCCAGGTGGTCGAGCTCGAACAGCAGCTCGATCTGCTCCGGGTCCTCCTCGAACCGCTCGGCCTTCTCCAGCACGCCCAGCTGCCGGTGCACGATGACCTGGCTGCGGTAGGCGATGTTGAGGAACACCTCGCGCAGGCCGTTCCGGGTCTCGGCCTCCTGCACGGCCGCGTTGACGGCGACCTCCTGCGCGTGGTTGAACGCACTGGCGACCTCACCGATCTCGTCCCGGCCGTAGTGCAGTTTCGGCATCTGCCGGGTCTCGTCGTCGACCTCACCGGTCCGCAGACCCTCGACCAGGGCGGGCAACCGGTTGTCGGCCAGGTCCAGCGTCTGGTCGCGCAGACCACGCAGACGGCGGGTCAGGCGGTTGGACTCGCGGGCGGTCAGCGACAGCACGATCGCGGCGAAGATGACCAGGCCGATACCACCGGCGATGGACTGTGTGTAGCGCGTCTCGGCCAGGTCGACCGCCATGCCGGAGGAGTAGGCGAGCTGGCTGATCGCGATGTCGACGAGCTGGTCGGTGACGTCGTTGTGGGCGGTCTCCCAGGCCGACGACGGGATCGGCAGATCGGCCTTGACGTTGCCGTTCCTGATCTGGGCCGGCGTCGGCTCACTGCTCAGCAGGGTGTTGGTGGCCCCGGTGACCTCGGCGACGGGTGTACCAGCCAGCAATTTCTGGCGTTCCCGTACGGTCAGCGCGTCGGCACTGAGCACGGCCTGCTCGATCCGGGCCTGCTGACGCCAGCTGTCGCTCTCGGTCAGCGCGGTGATCTTGGCCAGGACCCCGGGATCCGTGATCATCTGGGAGAGGAACTCCAGACGGTCGCGGTAGACCCCACCGGTCTTGACGAAGGTCTGGTACTCCTCGGGGGTCAGGCCCTCGTTCGACAGGGCCAGGTAGGCCAGCGCGTTGCCCTGAGACATCTGGTTGACCAGGTGGATCAGCTCGGACGCCTCCCGCTCCTGCTGGCCGGACTCACCGTTGGGCGTGGTCCGGGCCATCAGCGAGATGGAGCGGTACGTCAGGTCGACGAAGTTGCTCCAGTACTGCTGGGCGTCGGCCGCCGGAAGGGTGCGGTCGTCCACGCTCTTGCGCATCTGCGCCATGCCGCCGCCGAGTGCACCCAGGTCGGCGAAGACCGGGGCGAGGTAGTCGGGCGAGTTCTCCTGCAGCAGGACCGCGTCCTCGTTCAGCGTGGCGAGCACCTGATCGGTCCGTGCGCGCTGGGCGTCGAGCTCGGTCCTGCTCGCCTTCGGGTCGGCCAGATAGACGACGCTCAGCCGGCCCTCCCGCTCGGCCTCGGGGATGAAGGCACGGGACGAACCCAGCTGCGTCTCCATGACGCTGTTGCCGTCGCGGATGTCGCGGGCCGACAGGGCCAGGTAGCCGGCGAGGATCACGCCGACGACGAGGAGGGAGAGGCTGGGCACCCAGCCGAGCAGCAGGATGCGGGTCCGGATCGACCGGCCACCCATTCGCGTTCGAGGACCGCGGGCCTTCGGAGCCATCGAGACGGCATTCCTTCCCGAACCGCGGGACCGAGGGTATGGGCCACGACCTCCACCCTCGAGGAGCTAGGGGGTGGGACAGGCCACGAGCTACCGCAGGCTGGGAGCCATCACCCAGCGCGCAAGAAGAACGCTCGCATTCCGTCGGGCAGTGACGATCTCCTGAGTCCGGGTCCGTGTGAACGTTTCCGGCATGGTGAGCAAGTGCGGGGGGGATCTCGGGCGCCTTGGGCACACCCGTTGTGCCGCATCCGATTTGATACGGATGTGGCCCTGAGGGGTGCAACATTGTCACTGCTGAGTTATGGGCGTCAAGTGCGGTTTACGCAGAGTGTACGGATACCTACGAACTCGACAGGGTTCTCCCCGACAATTGTCGATTCCCACTCTATGTCACCAGAAGGGCACTCAGAGAAGTCTCATTCATGGACCTCCCACCACGAAACGGACAAACGAACGCCCGGTCACCGGAAAGGTCCGGCGACCGGGCGTTCGTATCGATCAACGCAGTGTCAGGTTCGATGTCAGGTTCGATGTCAGGTTCGACACGGCCGGGTCACGCCCGCAGGGCGTTCTCCACCGCCTCCACCGAGCGGGCCGCGGCCTCCCGCAGCCCCGCCACGGTCGGCCCCGCGCCCAGTACCTCGCGCGAGGAGTTGGGCAGCACCTGGTCCAGGGCCGGACCGAACACCGCGCGCAGATCTTCCGGAGTGGCCCCCTGCGCCCCGATACCGGGAGCCAGGATCGGGCCGTTGATCACCGAGAGATCGTGCTCGCGGCCCACTCCGGTCACCGTCGCACCGACCACGACACCGACCGAACCGGTCGGCGAGGCGCCCGCGTTCTCCGCGGCCACTGCGTCGATCATGGTCTGCGCCACGGTCTTCCCGTCCGGCCGGCGGGCGTGCTGCACCTGCCCGCCCTCCGGGTTGGAGGTCAGGGCCAGCACGAACACCCCTCTGCCGTTGGCCGCGGCCAGGTCGAGAAGCGGCCGCAGCGAGCCGAATCCGAGGAACGGCGACACCGTTACCGCGTCACCGGCCAGCGGCGAGCCCTCCCCCGCGAAGGCATCGGCGTAGGCCGCCATGGTCGAGCCGATGTCGCCGCGCTTGGCGTCGACGATGCTCAGGGCACCGCCGTCCCGGATACCGACCAGAGCCCTCTCCAGCACCGCCACCCCGGCCGAGCCGAACCGCTCGAAGAACGCGGCCTGCGGCTTGATCACCGCGACCCGGTCGGCCAGGGCCTCCACCACGGTCAGGGTGAATCGCTCGAGCCCGGCCACGTCGTCGGACAGACCCCACTGCGCCAGCAGCGCCGGGTGCGGGTCGATCCCGACACAGAGAGACCCCCGCGAGCTGACCGACGTCCTCAATCTCGATCCGAAGGACACCGCCGACACCGAGCTCACAGCTGCTGCTCCGCGCGCAACTCACCCAGACGCGCGGCGTGCTCCTGGAGCGACGCCACCCGGACCGGCTCGTTGCGGGCCGCCTCGATCGCCTGCACGGCGGCCGAGAACTGCTGGATGGTGGTGATGATCGGCTTGTCCACGGCCGTGGTGGTGGCCCGGATCTCGTAGCCGTCCATGCGCGCCGCCGGGCCGGACGGGGTGTTGACCACCATGTCCACCTCGCCCGCGGCGATCATGTCGACGATCGTCGTCTCCTCCGAGCCACCCCGGGCCGAGCCACCGAGCCCGAGCTTGCGCACCCGGGTCGAGGCGATGCCGTTGCGCCGCAGCACGTCCGCGGTGCCGTCGGTGGCCAGCACGGTGAAGCCGAGGTCGACCAGGCGCTTGACCGGGAAGATCATCGCCCGCTTGTCCACGTCGGCGACCGACACGAACACCGTGCCGGTGTCGGGCAGACCGCCGAACGCCGCCGACTGGGACTTGGCGAACGCGTGCGGGAAGTCGGTGTCGATGCCCATGACCTCACCGGTGGAACGCATCTCCGGCGAGAGCAGGGTGTCGACGATCTTGCCCTCGGCGGTGCGGAACCGCTTGAAGGGCAGCACGGCCTCCTTCACCGACACCGGCGACTCGGCCGGCATCGTGCCCCCGTCGCCCTGGGCCGGCAGCATGCCCTCGGCGCGCAGGTCGGCGATGGTCGCGCCGAGCATGATCCGCGCCGCGGCCTTGGCCAGCGGCACCGCGGTCGCCTTGGACACGAACGGCGCCGTGCGGCTGGCCCGCGGGTTGGCCTCGAGCACGTAGAGGACGCCGGCGGCCAGGGCGAACTGGACGTTCAGGAGCCCTCGGACCCCCACACCCTTGGCGATCGCCTCGGTACTCACGCGCACCCGATCGATGTCGCGCTGTCCCAGGGTCACCGGCGGCAGGACGCACGCCGAGTCACCGGAGTGGATGCCGGCCTCCTCGATGTGCTCCATCACGCCGCCCAGGTACATCTGCTCCCCGTCGTACAGGGCGTCGACGTCGATCTCGATGGCGTCGTCGAGGAATCGGTCGACCAGGACCGGGCGGCCCGGGCCGATCTCGGTGGCGCGCTCGAGGTAGTCGGCCAGTTGGGTCTCGTCGTAGACGATCTCCATGCCGCGCCCGCCGAGCACGTACGAGGGACGCACGAGCACCGGGTAGCCGATGCTGTCGGCGATCTGCTTGGCCCGGGGGAAGCTGATGGCGGTGCCGTGCTTCGGCGCGAGGAGACCGGCCTCGGCCAGCACCTCGCCGAACAGGCCCCGGTCCTCGGCCAGGTCGATGGCCTCCGGGCTGGTGCCGACGATCGGCACCCCGTTGGCCGCCAGCGCCGCCGCCAGGCCCAGTGGGGTCTGGCCGCCGAGCTGCACGATGACACCGACGAGCTCACCGGAACGGCGCTCCGCGTGGACGATCTCGAGGACGTCCTCGAGGGTCAGCGGCTCGAAGTAGAGCCGGTCGGAGGTGTCGTAGTCGGTGGAGACCGTCTCCGGGTTGCAGTTGACCATGATGGTCTCGTACCCGGCGTCGCGCAGCGCGAACGAGGCGTGCACGCAGGAGTAGTCGAACTCGACGCCCTGGCCGATCCGGTTCGGGCCGGATCCGAGGATGATCACCTTGCGCCGCCCGGACGCGGTGACCTCGTCCTCCTCGTCGTAACTGGAGTAGTAGTACGGCGTGCTGGCGGCGAACTCGGCCGCGCAGGTGTCGACGGTCTTGTAGACCGGCCGCACCCCCAGTGCGTGCCGCACACCACGCACGACGTCCTGCGCCATCCCGGTCAGCGCGGCCAGCTGGACGTCGGAGAAGCCGTGCCGCTTGGCCTCGCGCAGCAGGTCGGGCGTGAGCGCCTCGGCCTGCGACACCGACAGGGCGATCTCCTGGATCAGCATCAGCTGGTCGAGGAACCACGGGTCGATCTTCGTGGCCTCGAACAGCTGCTCGATGCTCGCACCGGCCCGGATCGCCTGCTGCACCTTCAGCAGCCGGTCTTCCGTGGGCACCTTCATCTGCTCGAGCAGCGGCTCCAGGGCCGGGACCGGTCCGTCCCAGTGGAACGCCGCGCCCTTCTTCTCCAGCGAGCGCAGCGCCTTCTGCAGGGCCTCGGTGAAGTTCCGGCCGATGGCCATGGCCTCGCCGACCGACTTCATCGTGGTGGTCAGCGTCGGGTCGGCCGCCGGGAACTTCTCGAAGGCGAACCGGGGCACCTTGACCACGACGTAGTCGAGGCTGGGCTCGAAGCTGGCCGGGGTCTTCTCGGTGATGTCGTTCGGGATCTCGTCGAGCGAGTACCCGACGGCCAGGCGGGCCGCGATCTTGGCGATCGGGAAGCCGGTGGCCTTGGACGCCAGGGCCGAGGAGCGCGAGACCCGCGGGTTCATCTCGATGACGACCACGCGGCCGTCTGCGGGGTTCACCGCGAACTGGATGTTGCAGCCGCCGGTGTCCACGCCGACCTCGCGGATGACCGCGATGCTGATGTCGCGCAGCTTCTGGTACTCGCGGTCGGTCAGGGTGAGGGCGGGTGCGACGGTGATCGAGTCACCGGTGTGGACGCCCATCGGGTCGAGGTTCTCGATCGAGCAGACGACCACCACGTTGTCGTTGTGATCGCGCATGAGTTCGAGCTCGTACTCCTTCCACCCGATGATCGACTCCTCGATCAGTACCTCGGTGGTCGGCGAGTAGTGCAGGCCGGCGCCGGCGATCCGGTCCAGGTCGGTGCGGTCGTAGGCGATGCCGGAGCCGAGGCCGCCCATGGTGAAGCTGGGACGCACCACGACCGGGTAGCCGAGCTCGCCGGTCGCGGCCACGCAGTCGTCCATCGTGTGGCAGACGAAGCTGCGCGACACCGTGGCGTCCAGGCCGTGGTTCTCGCGCACCCGGTCGACAACGCCCTTGAACAGCTGGCGGTCCTCACCGGCCTCGATCGCCGCGACGTTGGCGCCGATCAGCTCGACGTTGTACTTCTCGAGGACGCCGGCGGCGTGCAGGGCCATCGCGGCGTTCAGCGCGGTCTGGCCGCCCAGGGTGGCGAGCAGGGCGTCGGGACGTTCCTTGGCGATGATCGCCTCGATCACCTCGGGGGTGATCGGCTCCACGTAGGTGGCGTCGGCGAACTCCGGGTCGGTCATGATCGTGGCCGGGTTGGAGTTCACCAGGACGACCCGCAGGCCCTCCTCGCGCAGCACCCGGCAGGCCTGGGTGCCGGAGTAGTCGAACTCGCAGGCCTGGCCGATCACGATCGGGCCGGAGCCGATGACGAGGACGCTGGAGAGATCAGTTCTTCTGGGCATCGGCGCTGTGCTCCCCCATCAGATCGGCGAAGCGGTCGAACAGGTAGCCCGCATCGTGCGGGCCGGCTGCCGCCTCGGGGTGGTACTGCACCGAGAATGCAGGCCCGTCAACAAGATTGAGACCTTCGACGACATCGTCGTTGAGGCAGACATGGCTCACCTGCGCCTGCCCGAACGGGGTGGCGAAAGTGCCGTCCCGGGGCGCGTCGACGGCGAAACCGTGGTTGTGCGCGGTGACCTCGACCCGGCCGGTGGTGCGGTCCATCACCGGCTGGTTGATGCCGCGGTGGCCGTAGCCCAGCTTGTAGGTGCCCAGGTCGAGGGCGTGGCCCAGGATCTGGTTGCCGAAGCAGATGCCGAAGAACGGGATCCGCCGGTCAAGAACCTCTTTCAGCAGGCCGATCTGCTCCTGCATGGTCGAGGGGTCGCCCGGGCCGTTGGAGAAGAACACCCCGTCGGGGTTCGCGGCGAGCACGTCGTCCAGGGTGGCGGTCGAGGGCAGCACGTGAGTCTCGATGCCGCGCTGCGACATCCGGTGCGGGGTCATCGCCTTGATGCCGAGGTCGATCGCGGCCACGGTGAAGCGCTTCTCGCCGGCGGCCGGGACCACGTAGCGCTCGGCGGTGCTGACCTGGTCGGCCAGCGAGGCGCCGCTCATCTCCGGGGCCTGGCGGACCTGCTGCAGCAGGTTCTCTTCCGAGGGCAGCGAGCCGCCGGAGAAGATGCCCACCCGCATGGCGCCCCGCTCGCGCAGGTGACGCGTGATGGCGCGGGTGTCGACGTGGGAGATGCCCACGACGCCCTGCGCGGAGAGTTCGTCGGGCAGCTCGCGCTTCGCCCGCCAGTTCGAGGAACGACGTGCGGGGTCACGCACGACGTATCCGGCCACCCAGATCTTCGAGGACTCGTTGTCCTCGTCGTTCACACCGGTGTTGCCGATGTGCGGGGCGGTCATGACGACCACCTGGCGGTGGTAGGACGGGTCGGTCAGCGTCTCCTGGTAACCGGTCATCCCGGTGGAGAACACCGCCTCGCCGACCGTGCTGCCGACGGCACCGTAGGCGCGTCCGCGCCAGCTGGTCCCGTCCTCGAGCACGAGGACTGCGGGGACGGATGTCACAGCGGCACCTCCGAAAGAGCCTCGTTGAGGACGCCGTCCAGAACGGTCGGGCGTCCCGCGTAGATGGTCGCCACGACACGACCGTGCATCGTCCGGCCCCGCACCGGAGAGTTACGGCCCATCGTGGCCTGGGTGGCAGGATCGCATTCCCACCGGGCCGAGGGGTCGACCAGGGTGAGGTGAGCGGGCTCGCCGGCCGCGATCGGGCGGCCCTGGCTCGCGACCCGCCCGATCCGGGCGGGCTGGACCGACATCCTCATCCCGACCTGTTCCCAGGTCAGCATTCCGGTGTCGACCATCGCCTCCTGCACGATCGACAGCGCGGTCTCCAGGCCGGTCATGCCCATGGAGGCGACACCCCACTCGCAGTCCTTGGCCTCGACCGGGTGCGGGGCGTGGTCGGTGGCGACGATGTCGATCGTGCCGTCGGCCAGGGCCTCGCGCACGGCCTGGACGTCGGCGGCGGTGCGCAGCGGCGGGTTGACCTTGAACACCGGGTCGTAGCTGCGCACCAGTTCGTCGGTCAGCAGCAGGTGGTGCGGGGTGACCTCGGCGGTGACCTTGATGCCGCGGGTCTTGGCCCAGCGCAGGATCTCCACCGAGCCGGCCGTGGAGACGTGGCACACGTGCAGGCGGGAGTCGACGTGCCCGGCCAGCAGCACGTCCCGGGCGATGATCGCCTCCTCGGCGACCGCCGGCCAGCCGGTCAGGCCGAGCTCGGCCGAGACCGATCCCTCGTGCATCTGCGCGCCCTCGGTCAGGCGCGGCTCCTGGGCGTGCTGGGCGACGACCCCGTCGAAGGCCTTCACGTACTCCAGGGCGCGGCGCATCAGCACCGGGTCCCAGACGCAGTGCCCGTCGTCGGAGAACACCCGCACGCCGGCCGCGGAGTCGGCCATCGCGCCGAGCTCGGCCAGACGCTCACCGCCCAGGCCGACGGTGACGGCACCGACCGGGCGCACGTCCACCCAGCCGTACTCGCGGCCCAGCCGCCAGACCTGCTCGACCACGCCGGCCGTGTCGGCCACCGGGTCGGTGTTGGCCATCGCGTGCACGGCCGTCCAGCCGCCCATCGCCGCGGCCCGGGTGCCGGTCTCGACCGTCTCGGCGTCTTCCCGGCCGGGCTCGCGCAGGTGGGTGTGCAGGTCGACCAGACCGGGCAGGGCGATCAGCCCGTCCGCGTCGATCACCTGGGCACCGCTCGCGGTGACCGGGCCGACCTGGGTGACCAGACCGTCCTCGATCAGGATGTCGGTCGCCGGACCGCCCAGCGGACGGGCGCCCTTGATCACGTAGGAGCCCATCAGGCGTCCTTTCCTTCGGCCTGCCCGGACAGGAGCAGGTAGAGAACGGCCATCCGCACGGCGACCCCGTTGGCCACCTGCTCGACGATGGTGGAGCGCGGCGAGTCCGCCGCCTCCGCAGTGATCTCCAGGCCGCGGTTCATCGGCCCGGGGTGCATGACCAGCGCGTGGTCCGGCAACCGGTTCATCCGGCGGGCGTCGAGCCCGTAGCGGCGGGAGTACTCGCGGGCGCTGGGGAAGAACGCGTCGTGCATCCGCTCCCGCTGCACCCGCAGCATCATCACCGCGTCCAGGTCGCCGTGACCGCCGTCGACCACGTCGTCCAGATCGTACGAGGTCGAGCACGGCCAGTGACCGATCCCCACCGGTAGCAAGGTCGGTGGCGTGACCAGCACCACCTCGGCGCCCAGGGTGTTCAGCAGCGTCACGTTCGAGCGGGCCACCCGGCTGTGCAGCACGTCGCCGACGATCGCGACCCGCTTGCCCTTGAGGTCGGCGCCGATGGCGTCGGGCACGAGCCGCTGGCGCAGCGTGTAGGCGTCCAGGAGCGCCTGGGTCGGGTGCTCGTGCGTGCCGTCGCCCGCGTTGACGATGGTGCCGTCGATCCAGCCCGCATGGGCCAGCCGGTGCGGTGCGCCCGAGACCGAATGGCGGACGACGACCGCGTCGGCCCCCATGGCCTTCAGGGTCAGGGCCGTGTCCTTGAGGCTTTCACCCTTGGAGACGCTCGAGCCCTTCGCCGAGAAATTGATCACATCGGCCGACAGGCGCTTGGCCGCGGCCTCGAACGAGATCCGGGTGCGCGTGGAGTCCTCGTAGAAGAGATTCACCACGGTGCGGCCGCGCAGGGTCGGCAGCTTCTTGATCTCGCGCTTCTGCGTGGCCGCCATCTGGTCGGCGACGTCGAGGATCTGGATGGCCTCGGCCGGCGACAGATCGGCGGTGGAGAGCAGGTGTCTCACTGGGCCGCACCTCGATCCGGGCTGGTGATGCTCACGACGTCTTCTCCCCCGTCGACCTCGGACAGCCGCACCCGCACCCGTTCCAGGGTCGAGGTGGGCAGGTTCTTGCCCACGTGGTCGGCACGGATCGGCAGCTCGCGGTGACCCCGGTCGACCAGCACGGCCAGACGCACGGCGCGCGGGCGGCCGAACTCGGACAGCGCGTCCAGGGCGGCGCGGATCGTGCGGCCGGAGTAGAGCACGTCGTCCACCAGGACCACGATCTTGTCGTCGATGCCGCCCTCGGGCAGGTCGGTGCGCGCGATCGTGCGGAAGGCCTGCCGGCGCAGGTCGTCGCGGTGCATCGTGACGTCGAGGGTGCCCACCGGGACCTCGGTGCCCTCGATCGAGGCCAGGCGCGCGGCGAGGCGCTGGGCGAGCGTGACACCACGGGTGGGGATACCCAGGAGGACGAGGTGCTCGGCGCCCTTGTTCCGCTCCAGCACCTCGTGGGCGATGCGGGACAGGGCGCGGCCGATCTCGGCGGGTTCCAGGACGGCCCGGACGACCTCCGCCCCGTCGTCCACGACGGGTTGATCTTCCGGTGCGCTGGGTGAGCTCTGGGCAGGGCGTGCGGGCGACATGTGTCGACCCCCTCCTTCTCCGCCTCACGGGACGGATCGTTAAAGGACTGGTCGCTGATGGCGTTTTGAAGCGCCTTTAGGCCCCCGGAGGCTACCAGCCGGTGACCGGCCGTGTAGCTGGGACCCTCTTCGCCTACGCCGAGTGGCGAATTCCTTCGAAAACTTTCCCAATGTGACTTGACGGAGTCAGTGACTCTCCGTGACTATCATCGGCATGGCATCTGATTACGCCAGGGCGCTCGGCGCCCGCCTGCGTGGGATCCGCACCCAGCAGGGGCTGTCCCTTCATGGGGTGGAAGAGAAGTCCGAAGGTCGCTGGAAGGCGGTCGTGGTCGGATCGTACGAGCGCGGCGACCGGGCGGTCACGGTTCAGCGACTCGCGGAGCTCGCTGATTTCTACGGCGTCCCGGTCCAGGCTCTGTTGCCTGACGCGGCTCCGACGGGGAGCAGCGAGCCCCCGCCGAAGCTCGTGCTCGACCTCGAGCGGCTGCAGTCCGTCCCGGCGGAGAAGGCGGGCCCCCTGGCCCGTTACGCGGCGACGATCCAGGGTCAGCGCGGCGACTACAACGGCAAGGTCCTCTCGATCCGGACCGATGACCTGCGCACGCTCGCGGTGATCTACGACGTTCCGCCGGCTGTTCTGGCCGAGCAGCTGATCACGTGGGGGGTCCTCAACGCGGACGCCCGCCGCGCGGTCGCCACGGAAGACTGATCCAGGAATTCCGGGAACGCTGCGTACGGCACCACCTCCGCCCCGAGTGAGGGAAGGGCGGAGTTCCACCGCAGAGGACGCCGGGGCGGCCGGCGTCCTCGACCCAACCCGTTCCACCTAGCGTTCCACCCGAACCACCAATGATGTGGCGGTGCGAGCAGCCCCTGGTCTGTGAGAGGACCTAGGAGCGGCTGGCACCGTCACATCACGCTTTCCGGGCCTCTTCCGGCCTCTTCCGGCCTCGTCCGGCCTCTTCCGCCCTCATCCGGCCTCTACGGCCCAGGAGACCGCGAAGGCGACGGGAGCCACCCACGACCACCACATCGTCCTCAAGCGGCCCCTGAGGGCGCTCCCAGGGCCTCCTAGGAGGCTTCCTTGCCCACGCGGCCGGGGTACGACTCGACGCGGTTGCGGCCGGCCCGCTTGGCCCGGTAGAGCCGCTCGTCGGCCCGGTCGATCAGGGCCCGCACGTCGTCACCGACCACCAGGTCGCACACACCGATGCTGATCGTGACGCGCAGTCCCGGCCGGACCACGGACCAGTCGTGATCCTGCACACTGCGTCGCACCCGCTGACACACGTCCACCGCCGCCTGCTCGGTGAGATCGGTCAGGGCGATCAGGAACTCCTCGCCGCCCAGACGCCCCACCAGGTCGCCGCCGCGGCTGGAGCGCTGCAGCAGAGACGCCAGGGCCACCAGCACCTCGTCACCCACGGAGTGACCCCAGGTGTCGTTGACGTGCTTGAAGTGGTCGATGTCGACGACCGCCAGGCTCAGCGGGCGGCCCTGCGCCACCGCCTCGTCGATCAGCCGGGGCAGTTCGTGCTCGATGTGGTGCCGGTTGGACAGCCCGGTCAGCGAGTCCGCGTTGGCCCGCCGGTCCAGATCGGCGGCGAGCTTCTCGAGCGCCTGGATCTCCACCTCGAGAGCCCGGCTGCGCTCGCGGTACAGCTGCGACTCGGTGCGGGCGTCCGCGGCGTCGAGGCGGGCGTGGTCCACCTCGACGAGCTGCTCCAGGCGCCGGGCCCGGGTGGCGGCGACGGCGGACGTCACCTGGCGCTCCAGCGCCGTGAACTCCTTGTAGTGGTGCAGAGCTCCCTCGAACTGCCCCGTCGCCTCCAGTGCGCGCGACAGCTCCTGGGCGATCTCCATCCGGGTGGACAACTCGCCCATCGCCGTGGCCCGGCCCAGCGCGACCCTGAGCTCGCCGACGGCCTGCTCGGCGTCGCCGCGCTCCAGCAGCACGAAGGCGCCGTGGTGCAGCGTAGCGACCTCCATGGCCTGGAATCCGTGCTCCACGGCGATCCGCCGGGCCTGCAGGATCGCGGCCAGACCGGCCCGCGTGTCACCCGACAGGGCCAGCAGCATGCCGTGGTTGTCCCAGGCCAGCGACTGCCGGTACGGCGTGCCGGAGGTGGGGTGCTGGGACAGCTCGAGGGCCCGCACCGAGTGGTCGAGGCCGTCGCGCAGCGCTGTGGCGGCCTCGGTGGTGCCCGGGCCGCCTTCGGCCAGCAGCCGCCGGTACAGCCCGATCGAGTTGTCCGCGATGTTGTTGACGATGCAGAAGCGGGCGTCGACGTTCAGGCTCGACGCCAGTTCCAGGGCCCGCAACTGGAAATCCTTGGCCCGGGCGAAATCCTGCATGCCCGAGTGCACCACGGCGATCCGGTTGAGCACCCAGAACAGCAGCTGCCGGTCGTTCAGCCGGGCGGCCACCTCACGGGCGACGGCCAGGCAGTTCAGCGCCTCTTCGGAGAGCCCCAGCTCGTTCAGCGCCAGGGCCTGCACGACCAGGATCTCGCCGAGCCCGGTCTCGTCGTTCAGCGCCCGCAGGGCCTGGGCGGCCTGGTCGCAGACGTCGCTACAGCGCTCGTTGTCGCCGGCCCGGCTCAGGTGACGGGCCAGCAGCCCCAGTGCGGTGGCCTCGGCCCGCCGGTCGCCGAGCCGGCCCGACAGCCCGATCGCCTCGCGCGAGAGTTCGATACCCCGCTCGCAGCGGCCGTTGTCCAGGGCGGCTACGGAGGAGGACAGCAGCTCACCGAGACGCACCGCCTCGTCCGGGCGCCGGTGCGTGGGAGCACCGGCGCGCAGGCTGTCGGACGAATCCATCGCGCCCCCTCCACACCAGACGAGCACCGACCCTGACACCAGCAGGAGCCAAGTACCGGCTCCATCGGCAGTGAAGGTGACACGCTACAGAGGTCCTGGGCAGGAATGATGTCTCTGTGTGCGCGTTTCTCGCACCCGGCGTCCCGGAAACGCCTGAACGGCGTAACCGGTGATGACGCTGTGAGAGGGCGGACGGGTGTATCTCAGGAGGACGACGTCTTGACCTCGAGCAGCCGGGCCAGAAGACCGTTGACGAAGTTCGGCGAGTCATCGGTGGACAGCGTGCGCGCCAGCTCGACCGCCTCGTCGATCGCGACCGCGTCGGGCACGTCGTCGTTGTAGAGCAGTTCCCAGGTGCCCAGCCGGAGCACGGCCCGGTCGACCGCGGGCATGCGGTCGACGGTCCAGCCGTGCGAGTACGTCGACAGCAACTCGTCGATGCGTCCCGTCTGTGCGGTCACGCCCTCGACCAGCTGCACCGTGTACTCCGGGAGCGCCCGGTTCGGGTCCTCGTCGTCCTTCCGCCCAGCCATGATCGTCAGCGGGTCGTCCCCGCGGACGTCGGCCTCGAACAGGATGTCGAGAGCCCGCTTCCGGGCCTTGCTCCGTGCTCCCATGCGCTTGTGCTGCTCGCTTCCGGCTGTGGTGACGGCGGTCAGTTGACGCGACCGAGGTAGTCACCCGAGCGGGTGTCCACCTTGACCTTGGTGCCGGTCACGACGAAGAGCGGGACCTGGATCTCGGCCCCGGTCTCCAGGGTGGCCGGCTTGGTGCCGCCCGTGGAGCGGTCGCCCTGCAGGCCCGGCTCGGTGTAGCTGATGAGCAGCTCCACCGAGGTCGGGAGCTCGACGTACAGCGGAGTGCCGTCGTGCGTCGCGACCACGGCCTGGTCGCTCTCCAGCATGAAGTTCGCCGCGTCGCCGACCGTGGCCGCCGGGACGTGCAGCTGGTCGTACGTGTCGTTGTCCATGAAGACGAAGTCTTCGCCGTCCTTGTACAGGTACTGCATGTCGCGCTTGTCGACGTTCGCCGTCTCCACCTTCGTGCCCGCGTTGAACGTCTTGTCGACGACCTTGCCGTTCAGCACGTGCTTCAGCTTGGTGCGCACGAAGGCGGGCCCCTTGCCGGGCTTCACGTGCTGGAACTCGACGACGGCCCAGAGCTGCCCGTCGAGGTTCAGCACCAGGCCGTTCTTCAGGTCGTTCGTCGATGCCACGTGTGGATCTCTCTCGTCTGCAAGCGGACGCGCGGGCCGGGGGTGCCGCCCGCGCGATGGTCTGGAGTTCGGTGAAGTCTAGCCTCTGCGCGAGGTCACGCTCGCGCGGCGACCGCCCGCAGGGCCAGCAGGTAGCCCTCCCGGCCGAAACCGGCGATCGTGCCCGTCGACACCCCGCCCACCACGCTGTTGTGCCGGAACACTTCTCGGGCCGCCGGGTTGGACAGGTGCACCTCGACCAGCGTCAGCCCGGCCTTCGTCACCATCGCGCAGGCGTCGCGGATCGCATAGGAGTAGTGCGTGAAGGCGGCGGGGTTGAGCACCACGTGGGCCCCCGCGTCCACGGCCCCGTGCAGCCAGCCGATCATCTCCGACTCGTCGTCGGTCTGCCGGACCTCCACCTCGAGCCCGAGTTCCTGGCCCTGCTGGACGCAGGCCTTCGCCAGGTCGGCGAGCGTGTCACTGCCGTAGACGTCGGGCTCCCGGACGCCGAGGCGGCCGAGGTTGGGGCCGTTGAGGACGAGGACGGTGGTCATGGGGGCGAGATTAGCCCTCGTCGGTGAGGGGGAACCGGCTGGTGTCGATGACGATCGGGACCGGATACGGAACCGTGATCAATTCTCCGTACGACACTTGGACCGCCTTCAGGTACTCGTCACCGCTGGGCTCCGTGAACAGGGTGACCCTGCGGTTGTCCTGGTCGACCGGATCAATGAGCAGGTACTGGGGAATGCCACCCTTGGCATAGGCGTGGTACTTCGTTTCACGGTCATTGTCGAAGTTGCTGGGCGAGGTGACCTCAACGACCAGAATCGCATCTTCCGGATGCACTACCCCAGCCGCCGCGTCCGTGCGCACTACCAGGAAATCAGGAACGAAGGCCCCTCCCTTGGCGGTCACTCCGATGCCGGACGTCTGGAGCACGAAATAGTCGTCGCCCACTGCCCGTTCCAGGATCTTGGACAACCAGCCCGTCGTACGGGTGTGCCGCGGTCCCGGCGGCGGAGTCATCACTGCCCCTTCTTCGGTCACCTGGACGAGCAGGAAGCCGTCCGGAATGTCTACCGAGTTCCACATGTCAAGGATCCGCGCCCACGCCTGCGGATCGGTAGCGGTCTGCGTCATCCGGGAACCTCCCTTGCCCTGGCCGGGGACAGTGCGACGACGATCAGCGTAGCCCGCACCGTTCCGGTAGTCGGCGGAAAGCGCCATGGCGAAACCCTCCTCAGCTTCGAGAAACGACAGGTGCATGCCGATCAGTCCGTTTCCGGCACGGGGAATGTGGCCGTGCTGATCACCATGGGCAGCGGATCCCGGAGGGCGACCGGTTCACCGAACGGCACCCGCACCGAATCCAGGTAGCCGTCTTCGGCGGGGTCGGTGTGGAGCGTGACCGTCGGGCCGCCCGGATCGTGTGCGTCGATGAGCAGGTACTGCGGTACGCCGCCTTTCGCGTAGGCCCGCAGTTTCCGGTTGCGCGAGGCGACGGCACTTCCGGTGTTCGTGATCTCGACGGCCAGGAGCAGCTGGCTCATCGGGATGCGGAGGACATGCCCGTTCACGGCATCCCTCGGCGCGACGCACAGGTCAGGGACGAAGATCCCGGCCTTTCCCAGCGACACCGGGAATTCCTGCTCCAGAGCGAAGGAATCGCCCAGAGACGCGCGCCGCCAGTGCCTGATCAGCTCGTCGACGATCACCGCGTAGGGCGATTCCAGTACCGGATAGACCAGCATCTCGCTCACCGTCACGTGCGAGAGCCGCCACCCCTGCGGCACGTCGACCTCTTCGTAGGCCTTCAACACGTCCAGCCAGGCCAGCGTCATCGCGATCCCCCTTCTGACGTTCTCGCGGCAACACGACCACAATACCCGATAATCCCGAAAGGTACGGCGAAAAACCAAACAGTCGGAGACGTCCAAAACAGTGATGCCGCCCCGGACCGAAGTCCGGGGCGGCACCGAAAGCTGGTACGACTACTCGCTGATCAGCCGGTAGGCCTCTTCGAGCAGGGCCGGCTCGGGGCCCTCGAGACGCCCGGGGGCGGCGAGGCCGTCGAGCACGATGAAACGCATGAGGTCGCCGCGGTTCTTCTTGTCGCGGCCCATCGCCGTGACCAGGGCGGGCCACCGATCGCCGCGGTAGGTGCGCGGTAGACCGAGGCTCGCCAGGGCGGCGCTGTGCCGGGCGACGAGTTCGGGCGGGGTGCGGCCGGCCAGCTCGCCGAGGCGGGCGACGTACATCATCCCGACCGCGACGGCCTCGCCGTGCCGCCAGGTGTACTGCTCGACCTGCTCCACCCCGTGCGCGAAAGTGTGCCCGTAGTTGAGGAACTCGCGCTCCCCCGACTCCTTCAGATCGTTCGTGACGACCTTCGCCTTGACCGCGATCGCGCGCTCGACGAGCTCCCGCAGCACGTCCGAGTCCCACGACGTGGCGGCGGCCGGATCACGCTCGACCAGGTCGAGAATGGCCGGGTCGGCGATGAAGCCGCACTTCACCACCTCGGCCAGGCCGGCCACCAGGTCGGCGTGCGGCAGGGTGCGCAGCGCGTCCAGGTCACAGATCACGGCGCGCGGCGGGTGGAAGGCCCCGACCAGGTTCTTGCCCTCGGCGGTGTTGATGCCGGTCTTGCCCCCGACCGCGGCGTCGACCATGCCGAGCAGCGTGGTCGGCACCTGCACCACCGCGACGCCCCGCAGCCAGCTGGCGGCGACGAAACCGGCGAGGTCGGTGACCGCTCCCCCGCCCAGCCCGACGACCGCGTCGGAGCGGGTGAAACCGGCCTGCCCGAGCAGCGCCCAGCACATGGTCAGCGTCTCGGCGGTCTTGGCGGCCTCGCCGTCGGGCACCTCGATCAGCAGAGGACGCAGGCCGGCGTCGGTGAGCTGCTGGTTCACGGTGCGCCCGAGGGCCCGCAGCGTGCGCGGGTGGACGATCGCGACCCGGGTGACCTGCGGGCCGAGGGCGGCGGGCAGGTCCGCCAGCACGCCGGACCCGATGGTGACCTCGTACACCTCGTCGCGACCCACGGTGATCTTCGTGGCGGTGTCAGTCAACGGTGCTCTCCTTCAGCTCGAGTGCTGAAAGGACCGCCTCGGTCACTTCTTCGGGGGTGAGCCCGTCGGTGGCGACGCGGTGGGTGGCGATCTGCGTGTAGATCGGCCGGCGGTGGTCCATCATGATCGTCCACTGGGCGCGGGGATTGCCGAGCAGCAGCGGACGGTCGCGGTTGAAACCGACCCGCCGCGCGGCATCGGCGATACGCACGTCGAGGAAGATCACGGTGTGCCCGGCCAGCGCCTCCTGCGTGCGCGGGTCGAGCACGGCGCCGCCGCCCAGGGCGAGCACTCCACCGTGCTCGGTCAGGGCCTGGGCCACCGCGGCGTGCTCCAGCTCGCGGAAGTGCGCCTCCCCGTCATCGACGAAGATGTCGGCGATGGTGCGGCCCGTGCTGGCCACGATGTCCTCATCGGTGTCGCGCACGGACAGCCCCAGCCGCTGCGCGAGTGCGTGCGCGACCGTCGTCTTCCCGGCCCCGGGCGGGCCGATCAGGATGGCGATCGGACGGTTCACCGGATGTCCGACCGCTGGAGCTCGGGGATCGACTCCAGGTAGCTGCGCACGTTGCGGGCCGTCTCGGGAACGCTGTCACCGCCGAACTTCTCGACCAGGGCCTCGGCCAGCACCAGGGCCACCATCGCCTCGGCCACCACTCCGGCGGCCGGCACGGCGCAGACGTCGGAGCGCTGGTGGATCGCGACGGCCTTCTCACCGGTGGCCACGTCGACCGTGTCCAGGGCCCGGGGCACCGTGGAGATCGGCTTCATCGCGGCGCGGACCTTGAGGATCTCGCCCGTGCTCATGCCGCCCTCGACGCCACCGGCGCGGTCGGTGCGGCGGCGCAGCAGACCGTCGTCGCCGCGCTCGATCTCGTCGTGCGCCACCGTGCCCCGGCGGGCAGCGGTCCGGAAGCCGTCACCGACCTCGACGCCCTTGATCGCCTGGATGCCCATCAGGGCCCCGGCCAGCCGGGAGTCGAGGCGGCGGTCCCAGTGCACGTGGCTGCCCAGGCCCGGCGGCAGACCGTAGGCCAGCACCTCGACCACACCGCCGAGGGTGTCACCGGCCTTGCGGCAGTCGTCGATCTCGGCGACCATCGCCGCGCTCGTGGGCCCGTGGAAGCTGCGCATCGGGTCGGCGTCAAGGGCCTCGACGTCGTCGGGGCCGGGCAGCGGCGCGTCGTCGGGCGTGCCCACCGGACCGACCGAGACGGTGTGACTGACCAGCCGGATGCCCGCGGCCTGCTCCAGGAAGTTCGCCGCCACCTGGCCGAGCGCCACCCGGGCCGCGGTCTCGCGGGCGGAGGCGCGCTCCAGCACCGGACGGGCGTCGTCGAAGCCGTACTTCTGCATGCCGACCAGGTCGGCGTGGCCCGGCCGGGGCCGGGTCAGCGGGGCGCTGCGGCCCTGACCGTCCAGCGGCTTGTCGTCGGGGTCGTCGGTGAGATCCGTGACCAGCGGGTCGGCCGACATCACGGACTCCCACTTCGGCCACTCGGTGTTGCCGATCTGCACCGCGAACGGGCCGCCCTGGGACACGCCGTGGCGCAACCCCCCGGTCACCCGCACCTCGTCCTGCTCGAACTTCATCCGGGCGCCGCGGCCGTAGCCCAGCCGGCGCCGGGCCAGAGCGGCCTGGATCTGGGAGGTAGTGATCTGAACACCGGCCGGCAGCCCGTCGAGGACGCCGGTCAGCAGGGGGCCATGGGACTCGCCCGCAGTGAGCCAACGAAGCATGGAGTGATACTCCCACGACCCTGGCCGGACTCAGGAAACAGGCGGGGCGGCCACGGCGTGCTGCGCAGCTGATGGCAGCTGATGGCAGCTGATGGCAGCTGATCGCCGCCGGTGAACGTGTTCCCGGCTCCTGGACAACGGCGATCACGGGGACGTTATTGCCGTCTGGGCGGTCGCGGTGGCGGAGGTGGTGGGAGTTGCCGCGCTCCCCACCGCAGCATCGGCAGCATCCTTCTTCACGTCCTCCAGCGACGACGACCCGTCCAGGAGGACGTAGATCTGCCCGGTGATCGAGAGCGAGGCCTCGTCGGTGGCTACCGCGGCATCAGTAGCCGTCGCGTCCGTGCCACTGCCGGTGCCGCTCGTGGCTCCGGTCGTGGGGGTGGCGTCACTGGTGGCCGTGCCCCCTTCGTTCCCTTTCGACGTGGCCGTCGGTGTATTGGTCGCCGCCGTGGTCGCGGCCTCGGAGATCGAAGCGCCCGAAAGACTGGTTCCGTCGGCCGCAGCACTTTCCGTGGCGGTGGTGCTCTGCTCGGACAGCGCCAGAGCCGTGATCAGGTACGTCCGGTCGATCTTGGTCTGAAGCAGACGAAGGAACTGCACCGTCTCGTAGTAGTCGCCGGACAGGCTGAGGCCCATCGGGATGGCCACCAGCGTCCCCGCAGTTGCCGTCGTGGTCGTGGCCGCCGTCGTGGAGGTGGCCGTGTCACTGGCGGTCGCCACCACGGGCGCGCCCGGGGTGATGGTGGAGAGATCGACACCGCTCTGTGCCTCGATGCTCTGCAAGGTACGGACGAACTCCGGGATGCCCGCTCCCGGCGTGAGCTGCTGGGTGATCTCCGCCAATTTCGCTTTCTGCGCGGGCAGATCGGCGGCCTGGCTCTCGAGCTGGGCGATCTTGATCTGTAGCAGCGAGGCCTGACTGTCCGACTGCGTGGCCTGATCCCGCAACGCAGTGGTGTCGGACCGGCGGGGAGCGATCAGCAGGAACCACCCCAGCAGGAGGAGAACCACGCAGATGGCTGCTGTCCCGAAAGACCAGCGAGCCGTCCGGTTCGCGAGCATCAGTGTCCTTCGTTCGTCAGTTGGTCGAGGAGGTCGAGGAGGCTGAGGAGGTCGGGTTCGATCCCGAGCCGCCGGTGCCGGACTGATCTGTCCCGGTCGTACCGTCGGAGGACTGCGCCGTGGAGTCCTGGGCCGTATCCGTGCCGTCGGTCTGGTAGCGCCCCGACAAAGCATCTTCGGTCATGACGACCGAGGTCGAGAACGTCATCCCGCCGGTATCGGCGGCCCCCGCCATCGACGCGCTGGAGAGGGTCGCCCCCGTCAGGCCACCGACCTTGGCTATCGATTCCATCCAGGCGGAGGCCTGGCTGTATTCGTCGCCGGTCCCGGTGAACTGGATCGAACCGATGCCACTGGGGGTCAGGACATCGGTCGTGCTCGTTCCGGTGGAAGCCGCGTCGGTCACACTGAGCGTGACGGTGATCCCCTGCAGTTCCACACCGGTGGGCCGGGCCCGATCGATCTGGGTGAGGTAGCGGTACCAGCGAACATCGGAGGAGTAGATCGAGGTCCGCGCCGCTTCGGCCGCGGCGATCTGCGCGATGACCTGCGGCACCGAGGCGTATTCGGTCTGCTTCTCCTGGAGTTTGGTGACCCGGGCCTGCGCCGCGTCGGCCTCGGCCTGGGCGTCGTCCACCGCCCTCGTCTCGATCACGGTGCCGGCCCCGATCGCCCCCACGACCAGGATGATCACCCCGGCCAGGACCATCTGGGTACGCCGGAACGAGCGGCCTTCGAGAATCTCGACCGGCAGCAGGTTGACCTTCGGGACCGGCGCCCAGCTGACCGATTTCGGCCCGGCCGCGACGGCCGGCGCCACCTGGGTGGTGGGCTCGCTCATCAGATCGCCCCCAGCGCGAGCCCGACCGGGACCGCGGCGAGCGGCTTGATGAACTCGATCTGCTCGGCGTCCAGACCGGTGCGGCCCAGCTTCAGCGGCCAGAACGGGTCACCGAGCACGACCGGCAACCGGGTGCCGGCGGCCAGTCGTTCGGCCAGGCCTTCGAGCCGGGAACCACCGCCGGAGATGACAATTCGTTCCACGTGCTGTGCCGGTGAGGAGGCCGCGTAGTAGTCGAGCGAACCCCGGATCTCGTCGACGAAGTCCTGCGCGGTGGCGGCGACGGTACGGGACACCATCTCCATCTGGTCGCCGGAGGCCCACTGCGCGAAGTTCTGCTTGAGGCCCTCGGCCCGGTCCAGCGGCACACCCAACTGCTCGGACACCGCGTCGGTGACGTCCTGACCACCCATCAGCAGGATGCGGACGAACCGCGGCACGCCGGCCGAGTGCACCACGATGTTGGTGACGCGCGCGCCGACGTCGATGAGCGCCTCGGTCCCGACCGTGAGGTCGGTCTGGCGGCCCATCGCCCGCAGGACGGCGAACGAGGTGAGGTCGACACTCTCGACCCGCAGGCCGGCCTTCTCGGCGCACTGCACGTTGCGCAGCACGGTGTCCCGCTGGGCGGCGACCAGCAGCCCTCGCAACTGGCGGGCCCCCTCCTCACTGGTGACCTCTTCCAGCGGAAAGAAGTCCAGCACCGAGTCCTCCACCGAGATCGGCAGGAAGTCGGCCACGTGGAAGGCGAGGCTCTTGCGCAGCTCGTTCTGCTCCATCCAGGGCAGATCGAGCTGACGCACGATGACCCGCTGGTTGGCGACCCCGAGCACCACTCTCTTCGCCCCGAAACGCGTTGCTGACCAGAGGGTCTTGATGGCTGCGGTGACTGCCTCCGGGTCTACCACCTCGCCGTCGCGAACCGCTCCCTCGGGCAGGACGACCTGCCCGAAGCGATCCAGCGTGACCCCGTCGCGTCCGAAGGACAGCTCCACGGCGCGGACGACCGAGGTACCGATGTCCAGTCCGATGGCCGTGCGTCGTGCCATGCCTTCAGTCCCTTCCCGTGGGGAGCGTGGTGCTGGTGATGCTTGGTAGACGCGTCCGTTGCGTCGATCGCCCAAAAGCGTGATCGGGAAGGGTGAAGCCGGGCTTGAGTCTCAACGGCAGGTATACGTGTGGGTCACTTTTGGGTGACGGCCAATCGGGGACGCACGAACGCTCGCGTCCGGGTGTCCGGGAGCCGGAAGGGCTCAGCGCAGGCCGTTGAGCCGCAGGTACCAGTCGACCAGCGGATATCCCCGGACCAGCCCCAGCCAGGCTCCGGCGAGCATGAACGGGCCGAACGGGATCATGCTCTTGCGCGTCGCACCGGCGAAGGCGATGGCCGCCAGTCCCACGACGGCACCGATGACGAAGGCCGCGAAGCCACCGACGACGGTCTCCTCCCAGCCGTAGAAGCCCAGGTAGAGCCCCAGCACTCCGCCGAGTTTCACGTCGCCGAAGCCCATCCCGTTGGGGTGGATGAACATCAGCGCGAAGTAGAAGACGTACAGCGAGACCCCACCGATCACGGCCCCGATCAGACGGCCGGGCTCCCCCTCGGCGAGCGCAGCCAGGACCAGCAGCGCCGCCGCGATCGGGTAGGAGGGCAGTACGACGGTATTCGGCAGCCGGTGCACGTCGTAGTCGATGACAGCCAGGGCGATGCTGATCGCCGCGAGGAAGAGCAGCGCCGGCACCTCCCACGACCAGCCCTTCCAGGCCACCACCGCGGCGAAGGCCACGGC
Source organism: Kineosporia sp. NBRC 101731 (assembly GCF_030269305.1). NCBI lineage: Bacteria > Bacillati > Actinomycetota > Actinomycetes > Kineosporiales > Kineosporiaceae > Kineosporia > Kineosporia sp. NBRC 101731. The sequence goes on along the minus strand of NZ_BSTC01000006.1, from coordinate 341,533 downwards.
CGTGACGGCCTCGATCACCGGGTAGCGCAGGCTGATCGGCTCGTCGCAGCACCGCGAGCGCCCCCGCAGCAGTAGCCAGCTCAGCACCGGGATGTTGTCGAACCCGCTGATCGGCTTCCCGCAGGTCGGGCAGGCGCTGCGCGGCGTGACCACGGAAAGGCCCTCGGGCACGCGAATGATCACCACGTTGAGGAACGAGCCGATGAGCAGCCCGAACCCGGCGGCCACGACGGCGAGCACGACGACGGGCAAGGAGTCGGACACGATCACCTACAGACCGTACCGCCCCACCATCTTTGCGTGACCCGGTTCAGTTGTCGATGATCTTCGACAGCTCGGAAAGCAGCTCCGGGGCCCCCGGGGCTCTGCTGGTGCGACGGGGCTGTGCTGGTGCGACGGGGCTGTGCTGGTGCGACCGCCCCCGCACCAGCATCCCGGTCCTGCATCATCCGTCGGTGACGCGCAGGATCTGGAACGGCGCGTTGGCCGCGTTCAGGAAGTACGGGGGCTGTGTGTAGGTGAGACGTGGGTCGTAGACATAGTTCTTCACATACCCGGTGGAGATGACGTTGCCGCTACCGGTTCCGACCGGCCCACGAAACTTCTGGGCGATCGCCCCGTACATGTTCAGCGTGCCGAGTGCGTTGCCGTTCGCCCAGTTCTGCACGACGAAGCTGTGCCGGAGCGCGAGGATCGCGGCCTGGACGGTGTTGACCGAGCTGGAGGCGTAGAGATTGTTCGTGGTGTTGACCCTCAGCGGGTGGTAGATCCAGACGCAGTTCCCGGCGATCAGCCCGATGACGTTCGTGCCGTTGGTGGCATCCGGTTTGAGATCGCCCACCACCACGACATCGTCCGCACCGGCAACGGTGACCTGTGCGTTGGCCGTGCCGGAGACGAAGGCGGTGCCCCGGGTACAGGCATAGTTCGTGCTGCTGCCCCAGGCCGCGGCATTGGTCGTGCCCGGCGTGTACCTCTCGTTCGCGGCCGGGTACCCCACGGTGCCGATGGTGCACGACCTGGTCGAGGAATCCACATACACCACCGGGGGGATCGTGAGGGTCTGCTCGACCCCCGGGGTGGAGGTGTTGTAACAGCGCGAAGGAATGCTGGATCCGGTGGTCGACGGGCTGAGCACCTTCATCGTCGTGCCCTGCAGAACGATGCGGGTGGCGCCGGTGTAGTAGCAACCGGGACCCACGTCACCGTCACCGTCGACGTCCGGGGCCACGCTCTTCAGCAGCTCGTTGTTACTGGTGGGCAGAGTGACACTCGCCGCGTACCGGGGCGGGTTCGGGGTCAACGGGGCGGACTGTGTACCCCACCAGGTCTTGGTTCCCCGGGCCATCCCCGATGTCGCGGGCCACGAGGTCTCGGTCTTCAGCTCGGTGAAGTTCACCTGACCGTTGATCTGCAGGGCGTCGTTGGAGTGCAGCGGACCGTGGACCGTGTCGTTGGCCCCCCACTGGATCGCCGAGCAACCGCTCGTCGGCCGGGCCGCGGCATCCGTGGTGGCGTAGTAGTAGTTGGCGCAGGCACTGGACTGGCCCGTGAGGTCCGGATCGACCACCTCGTAGTCCGTCAGGTAGACGTAGTTCAGCACGCCGGCGCGCTTGAGTTCGGCGGTCACGGTGCGCCGCACTGTGCCGGCGTTGGCGAAAGCACCGCTGGACCCGACGACCCGGATCCGGATGATGCCGGCCGCGGTGGTCTCGTCCGCGGTACTCAGCACCGAGTAGGAGTAGCGGGCGGCCGTCGAGCTCGCGCCACCGGTGCCCTGGACCGGCTGGCCGGCCGAGGTGAAGGCCGCGTTGGTGGTGTCGCTGTCGCCGCGCTTCCAGTAGTTGTCGTCCGCGTTCAACCGCGAGATGTACTCGTCGACCCCGGCCAGTGCCGCCTGCTCGGCCGCCTTGGCATCCTGGTCGCGACGCGCCGGCCCCGTGGCGTTCAGGGTGTAGGCCAGCGCCGTGAGCAGGAACAGACTCAGCACCGCGATGGTGATCACTACCGCAACCAGCGCGAACCCGCGATCCTCGGAAGACGTCCTGCGTAGGATCTGCTGAACTGACGCATGCCTGATCACGTTTCGGCCCTTCCTGGATCGCATTACGAGTCGCTGTTGCTGTCGTCGGCCACCAGATTGGTCAGGGAGACCCGGTCGGTCAGCGGTACCGCGGTGACATTCTGGTTGGCCGCGGACCGAACGCTGATGTCCATGCCGATGCTGCGTACCTGCTGACGATCCGTCAGGCTCAGCCCGGTTCCGGCGATCAGTGCCGTGTCGGTGACGGCGGAGACGTAGTAGGAGAAGGTCGGTCCCGTACTCGTCCGGGCCAGACAGGTCGTGGAGGCACCCGTGTTCCAGGTCATCGTGCCGTCAGCCGCCACGGTCGCCGGCGTCAGGGTCTGATTGATGCAGGTGCCGTCGTAGGCGTAGCGCACCAGCGTGGGGTTCGGCGCGGTGTACGCCGTCGAACCCGTGCGGTTCAGCAACGCGTAGAACGTGATCTGCGCGGACGCCGCCGACACGATCGCGGCTTCCTGACCGGCCGGTTTGTACGCGACCCGCAGGGAACGGGTCATGGCTTCCATGGTGATGCGGGCATCAGCGGTGGTACTGGTCTTGACGCTGATCGTCGTGACGCCACGAATCGTGCTGATGAACACCACTCCGATGGCGATCATCAGGACCGAGGCGATACCCATGGTCACCGAGAGCTCGGCCAGGGTCAGCCCAGCATCGCGGGACTTCTTGTCGCGGAATCGGTCACGCCGATTCAGCAACCAGGCCCGGCTCACTGCGCCACCGTCAAGGATGCGGTGGCGGTACGTGCGGCGCTCTTCACCGTCACGGACTGGGAAGCCGTGCCGACCCCCAGATTGAGCAGGTTGAACGAGGCACTGACCGTCCAGGTGCCGTACGGCAGGAGTACGGTCGTATTGCCGGAGACCGTGACGGACGTGTACGACTCACCGGAGGTGCAACCGGTCGCGCCGGCATGGGTGTACGTCACCGTGCGGTCGGCGGGTACGGCGCCGTTGGCCCGCCGCACGTTCACCGTGACGGCGCCCATCGGGATGGCGACCGTCGCATTGTTGGCCGAGGCCTGGCGAACGTCCACCAGGGCCTGCGACGGATCGCTCTCGGTGCAGGTCCCGGCCTTGACCGTATAGTTCTCCGGGAACAGGTGCTGGAGCTGACCGGGCAGGCCGGTCCGGCAGGCCGAGGTGCTCGACATGGTGCATGTGCTGCTGACCGTGGTCTCGCTGAGGTAGGTGTTACCGATCCGGATCGGCAGACCGGCCGGCTGGACGAAACTGCCGACGGGCGAGTCGAGGGTGACGTTGATGGTGCGCTCGGCGTCGTACAGCAGGGTGCTGCGGGTGACCACGCCGATCGCCAGGCTGACGGTCGGCGACCGCGCGACGGTGGTGTTGGCTGTTCCGACGTAACCGGTCTGCCCGACCGAGACCGAGTACGACCCGCTGATGAGATTGGCGAACACGACGCAGCCGTCGTCGCCGGTCACCTGGCTCTGGGTCGTTCCGGTCAGGGTGGCCGTGATCCCGGAGACCGGCAGGCCGGTCGCACCGGTGATGAGCACGGCCAGCGTCGCCTTCGTGCCGTCGGTGGGACCGATCCCGACGGCGCGGAGCACGTCACCGGTGACCGGTTTGACCGAACCCATGTTCGGCCAGGTCACCCAGACCCGGACCAGCTTGTAGGCCAGCGACGAACCGGTGCTCTGGCAGACATTGGCGGTGGCGTTCGAGGTCAGGTAGTTGGCGTCCTGAACGATCGAGTACGTGGTGTCGCCGACCACTTCCGTGCTGTTGACCCGACCGTTGGTGATCTGTGCGGCAGTCTGCCCACGGGCAATCTCCAGCCTCTCGTTCACCAGGTTCGCCGCCGTGGTGCGCCGGATGTTGTCGCCGGTGACCTGGCCGGAGCTGATGAAGATCCGCAGGACCGCGACGGTGCCGACCGAGAAGATCGCCATCGCGATGATCACCTCGAGCAGCGACATCCCGGCATCGGTCGCGTGCAGGCGATACTTCCGCACGAAAGTCACTACCAGTCAATCCTTCCGGAAATCCGCCACGGCTTCTTCGCCGGCGCCGACATGGCCGAAGGGCCGGCCGGGAGGTCCGGCCGGCCCTTCGCCCTCAGGTCCTGAAGCGCCAGGACTGCATCACGGCGCGATGGCAGAGGAGCAGTTTCCCTGCTCCAGACCGTTCTGGGCGGAGAACTTCCAGAACTTCTGGCTTCCTCCGTCGTTGTAGACGGCGAGGCACCAGGCACTGGAGGTCCAGCCGCTGGCGGTGTACGACGTGACCCCGGCCTTCATGGTGGCGGTGAGGGCAGCTTCGGCCAGACCGTAGCTACCGGTGCCGAGAATCACGACGCCACTGCTCTGCTTGCCCACGTCGTTCGACCCGATGGTGTACCGCCCCGGCGCGGCCACCGTGCCCTGCGTGATGGCGGGGACCGTGCTGCCGTCGACGTAGTAGGACGAGAGTTCCTTGCCGAGTGCGGAGACGTCCGACTTCGCGGCGCTGTCCTGTGCCTTCTTACGCTGGCTGAGGAAGACCGGGATCGCGATGGCAGCCAGGATGCCAATGATGATCATGACGACCAGGAGTTCGATCAGGGTGAAGCCCTGATCCTTCTCCTTCATCGACTTGTGGATGCGAGCGAGCATCGAGTGCTCCTTCTGGTCTGACGAAAGCGGCTGGTGATGAGCGCGCCGCCTGGCCGGGGTGACCTGGCGCGACTCGATGACACTCGTGATATCGGCCCACCAGAGCGGGACTTGAGGAATAGGAATCGAAACCTACTGACCGTTAAGGGTCGTAGGTCACGAGATGAGGTTGAACACGGAGAAGATGGGCATGTAGAGGGCCACGATCATGGCGCCGATGATCGAGCCCAGTACGGCAATCATCAGCGGCTCGATGATGCTGGTCAGGGCCTCGGTGGTGGCCTCGACCTCCTGGTCGTAGAACTCAGAGATCTTGTGCAGCATGCTGTCCATGGCGCCGGTGTCCTCACCGACCGCCAGCATCTGCACCACCATCGGCGGAAACACCTTGTGCTCGCTCAGCGGGGCGGCCAACGGTTTACCCTGTCGCACACTGTCCTCGACCGCCTTGGCGGCATCCCGGAGAACAACGTTGCCCGCCGCCTCGCCGACGATCTCCAGGCTTCGCAGGATCGGCACACCGGCGTGCAGCATGGTGCCCAGATTTCGCGAGAACCGGCTGATGGCGACCTTTCGGAACAAGTCACCGAAAATGGGGACCTTCAGCTTCAGGGGGTCGATGACCTGCCGGACACCTTCCCTGTTCTTGTTCTTGCCCCAGATGGCCGAGGCCGGGACCGCTACCACCAGCAAGATCGGGGCCGCCACCTTCATGGCGGCCGAGAGGAACACCAGAGCCTTCGTCGGCGCGGGCAACTCGCCACCGAGATCGTCGAACATCTTGGTGAACACCGGCACGATGAACAGGAGCATGCCGACCACCGCGATGATCGCCATGACGAAAACCACGACGGGGTAGGTCATCGCCGACTTGATCTTGGCCCGGAGCTTGACCTCCGACTCCATGTTCTCGGCGATCTGCAGCAGGACCTGGTCGAGGAAACCGCCGACCTCACCGGCCCGGCACATGTTGACCATCAGGGGCGGGAACACCTTGGCGTGCTTGGCCATGGCCGACGACAACGAACCGCCGGCCTCGACGTCGGCCCGCACCTCATGGAGAACCTTGGCCAGCGGCGCACTCTCGGTCTGCTCGGCAAGAATGCTCAGGGATTTCAGCAGGGACAGGCCGGAATCGATCATGGTGGCGAACTGACGGCTCATCACCGCCAGGTCCTTGAGGTCGACCTTGTTGCTACCCGGGAGCTTGATCTCCAGATTCAGGCCGGTGTTGGCCTGTTTCACCTTCAGCGGCGCGAAACCCTGCTGCCGCAGGCGCTGCACCAGAATTTCCTCGCTGGGAGCCTCCAGCTTGCCCTTGAGGAGTTTTCCCTGCTTGTCACGGTAGGAGTACTCGTACTGCTTGGTCGCGGTCGCCATCACGCTCCCTCTCAGGCCCGGCCGGTGAGCCGCTGGAAGTCGTCGGCGTGGTGCGCCTTCTCCAGGGCCTGGTCGTACGTGACCCGGTTGGTCTTCACCAGGTCGGCCAGGCACTGGTCCATCGTCTGCATGCCGTGCTGGGCGCCGGCCTGCATCGACGAGTAGATCTGGTGGGTCTTGCCCTCGCGGATCAGGTTCCGGATGGCCCCGGTGGCGAACATGACCTCGGTGGCCGCGACCCGGCCCTTGCCGTCGGCCGAGCGCACCAGGGTCTGGCAGACCACGCCCTGCAGGGCCCCGGCGAGCTGCACCCTCACCTGTTGCTGCTGCTCGGGCGGGAAGACGTCGATGATGCGGTCGACGGTCTGCGCGGCGTCCTGGGTGTGCAGGGTGCCGAACACCAGGTGACCGGTCTCGGCCGCGGTCAGCGCCACCGAGATGGTCTCCAGGTCGCGCAGCTCACCGACCAGGATGATGTCCGGGTCCTGGCGCAGCACGTGCTTGAGGGCGCTGCCGAAGGAGTGCGTGTCCTCGCCCACCTCGCGCTGGTTGACCAGGCAGTTCTTGTTCGGGTGGAGGAATTCGATGGGGTCTTCGACCGTCATGATGTGGTCGTGGCGGGTGCGGTTGGCCAGGTCGATCACCGCGGCCAGGGTGGTCGACTTGCCCGAGCCGGTGGGGCCGGTGACGAGCACCATCCCGCGGGGCAGGGCCGCCATGCTGGCGACCCGGGGGTTGATGCCGAGTTGTTCCAGCGTCTTGATCTCGAACGGGATCACGCGCATGACGGCACCGATCGCCTCCCGCTGCCGGTAGACGTTGACGCGGAACCGGGAGGCGCCGGGCACGGCGTAGGCGAAGTCGAGCTCCAGGTTCTCCTCGAACCGCTCACGCTGCTTCTGCGTGAGGATCGCGTAGATCGTCGACTGGATCGCGTGCGAGTTCAGCACCGGGTGATTCGGGACGGGGGCCAGGTGACCGCGGATCCGGATCAGCGGCGGCGCACCGTTGGCCAGGTGCAGGTCGGAACCGCCCTGCTGGACCAGGAACGCGAGCACCGCGTGCAGGTCGAACCCGGGCTGCTCATGACCGCGGGTCTGTTGCTGGGGCTGTTGCTGTTGCTGGGGTTGGGCCTGCTGCGGTATCTGAGGCTGCGGCGGGGCGATATGACCGGGCGGCGCGGTGTGCTTGCCCGGCGGCGGAGCGGGCATCAGACCGGGCTGGGCCGGTGGCATCCGGCCGGGCTGAGCTGCGGGCTGGACCCCGGGCTGACCGGCGGGCCGGGCCACCGGCTGAGGAACGTACTGGGCCGGGAGCAGCCCGGGTGTCGTCGGCTGAGCTGCGGGCTGCCCGGGATAGCTGTTCTGCACCGGATCCTCCTAGGCACCGTGCCGGGGCGAGTCCGCGGTCACGCCCGGCGGTGCACGTACGAGCCGCCGGTCCGTAGGCCTGTCGGCAGAAGGGGGCCCCGGCTTGAGCCACAACAGCGGCAGGGAGCCACCCGGCCGGGTCTTCCCATGATCAGGGCCGAAGACCTGGGTCCCCTCCGGCCCCCGAAAAGGGGGCGTCTCCCGGCCGGAGGCTGGGTGATTGCCTGATCATGATCGGTGGGGGCCCGATCACGACGAGGAAGGCACCGGCATGACCGTCGCCGACGGCGATGCGGGCGGGCTCAGCGCTCGGCGAGAGCCTTCTCGCCCGCGGCCCGCATGTCGTCGAGCGGGGCGTCCAGCCCGGTCATCAGTCTCACCTGCTCGGCGGCCTGGTATAGCAGCATCTCGAACCCGCCGACGGCCGCACCCCCGGCGCCGCTCCAGCGTGAGGCGGCATCCGTCGGCCACGGGTGGTAGGAGACGTCGAGCATCGAGCCGCGTGGGGGTGCCGTCAGGGTGAGGCCGGCGGCCCAGGAAGAAGCCGCCTCCCCCGGCAAGGTGACGATGACAGCGTCCGCCGCCACCACGTCCTCAAAAGACGTCAGTTCACTGACCCGGGCCGCGACCCCGAGCTTCGCGGCGACCTCCAGCACCGGCCCGGCCCGCAGGGCCGACCGGGCCTGGACGAGCACGGACGAGCACCCCAGCTCGGCCAGCGCCGCCACGGCCGAGGCCGCGGTGGCCCCCGCCCCGACGACACAGCCCACCGCGGCGGACGACAAGCCGGTCGAGCGCAGCGCCTGCACGATGCCGTACACATCGGTGTTGTGACCCAGCGGGCGCCGTTCACCCCCGTCCGAAGGGGTCCACGTCACCGTGTTCACCGCACCCACCGCGGCTGCCAGCGGTGTGACCGAGGACAGCCACGGGATCACGACCCGCTTGAGCGGCATGGTGAGGGACAGGCCCGACCACTGCGGCCCCAGTCCGGCGAACCAGGCCGGGAACGACGACTCGTCGAGCTCGACCGCCTCGTACGACCACCCCGACAGCCCGAGAGCGGTGTACGCCGCCCCGTGCAGGACGGGTGACAGCGAATGACCGATCGGGCTGCCGAGCACGGCCGCGCGGTGCGCGGCCGTGGACACGTGCGGCACGGTCTCAGTTACCGGGATTGGCGCGCAGCCAGGCCTGGAACTCCTTGACGTACACGTCGTGCTCGGCCATCGTCTTCGCGAACTTCGTCTCCCCGGTGGTCGGGTTCGTGGCGACGAAGAACAACCACTCGCCGGGCGTCGGCTTCAGCGCGGCCGCGAGCGCGGCCTTGCCCGGGTTGCTGATCGGCCCGCGCGGCAGCCCGGCGTACATGTACGTGTTGTACGGACTGTCGCTGGCCCGGTCGGCCGACGTGGTGGTGACGTTGAACTTGCCGGTGGCGTAGCTGACGGTCGAATCGAGCTGGAGCTTCATGCCGATGTCGAGGCGATTGGTGAGCACGCGGGAGACCCTGCCCATGTACTTCTCGTTGCCGGCCTCGGCCTCGATGATGCTGGCCTTGATCACGGTCTCGCGCAGCTCCGAGTCGGGGATACCGAGCCCGTCGTAGGTCTTCTTGCCGCGGGCGACCATGTCGGTCAGCGCCTGCGTGGCGGTCACGTCCGGCCCGAACTGGTAGGTCGCCGGGAAGAGGAAGCCCTCGAGGTTGTTGTTGGCGGCCTTCGGCAGGCCGATCTTCCCGGACTTGGCGGCCTTGCCGAGATCGGTGCGCTTCAGCTCGAGACTCTTGGCGATCTTGGTGAGGGCGTCGGAGACCCGGGTGCCCTCGGGGATGGTGACCTGACGGGTGATCCGGTTGTCCGGGTCGGCCAGGATCTCCAGCGCACCGGCACCGGACATCTTCTTCTTCAGCTCGTACGTGCCGGGCTGGATACCGTTCGCCCGCTTGTCCTCGGCGGCGGCGTCCACGAAGGCGACGGCGGTCTTGGTGACCCCGGCCTCGGTGAGGACCTGCGCGATGACCCGGCCCGAGGCGCCTTCGGGAACGACCACCTTGACCGCGCCCGAACCCGGGCCGGCATAGTCCTTGGGCTCGGTCAGCCGGGACACGATGGGGGCCAGTGCCAGGTACGCACCGTAGACACCACCGGCGGCGACGAGCAGGGACACCAGGAGGACAGTGGTGGTGCGGCGGCGCCGGTTCTTCCGGCGCTTGCGCATCTGCCGGTCACGCCGGCGCCGGCTCGGTGGTGGTCCGGAGAATCCACCAGGGAGCACGTCATGCAGCGACGACACATCGCTCACGCCGCAGCCTCGCTCACGTCAGTGCCTCTCCATGGCCAGGGCCCGGACCATCCGGACCCGATTCCAGGACGACCGGTGACCCCGGCGGACGGCCGGACGAGCGTTCGCCGTCCAGTGCCGACTGCAGGATCACCACTGCCGCCGCCTGGTCCACGACCGGTCGGCGTTTACGTCCTTTCACACCAGCTTCGCGAAGCCGCTGGTGCGCGGTCACGGTACTGAGCCGCTCGTCCACGAGGCGAACCGGTACCGGGGCAACGCGACGGGCGACTTCGACAGAGTACGCGCGCGCGAGGCCTGCCGCTGCCCCCTCAGCACCCGAAAGTGACCGCGGAAGTCCTACGATTACCTCACATACCGACAGTTCGGTCACGAGGAGTGCAATTCGCTCATAGTGCGCATTGCTGCCCTCGACCACCTGAACGGTCTCCAGCGGCGTCGCAAGGAGCCCGGCACCGTCCGAGAGGGCAAGCCCCACCCGGACGCTGCCGACGTCCACACCCAGCCGCACGCCGGAACGCATCCCGGCGCCGGTACTGCCGTACATGCTCAGGCCGATCGCTCGGCCACGACGGACTGGATCCGCTGCAGGGCCTCGGCGATCTTCGTCGCGTCGGTGCCACCGCCCTGGGCCACGTCGTCCTTGCCACCGCCACCGCCACCGAGCACCTTGGCCGCCTCACGCACCAGCTCACCGGCCTTGACGCCGCGGGAGCGGGCCTCCTCGTTGGTGGCGACGACCACAACCGGCCGCTCCTTGGCCACGGCCGCGACCGCGACGACGCCGGCCCGCGAGTCGGCGAGCCGGCCCCGCACGTCCAGCGCCAGCGCCCGCGCATCGGCCGGGTCGACCGGGCCCGCGTCGTGCGTGACGACAGCGATGCCGTTCACGTCGGCCGCGGAGTCCACCAGCGACGACGCGGCGTTGAGCAGTGCCGTACGGCGGCCCTTCTCGAGCTCCTTCTCGGCCTCGCGCAGGCGCGCGACGAGCGAGTTGACGCGCTCGGGCAGTTCTTCCGGGCGCACCTTGAGCGCCTCGGTGAGCTGGCTGACGAGAGCCCGCTCACGGCCCAGGAACCGCAGCGCGTCCAGGCCGACGTAGGCCTCCACGCGGCGGGTGCCCGCACCGATCGACGACTCGCCGATCAGCGTGATCGCACCGATCTGCGAGCTGTGCTCGACGTGCGTGCCACCGCACAGCTCCCGCGACCAGGCCCCGCCCATCTCGACGACGCGGACCTCCTCGTCGTAGGTCTCGCCGAACAGCGCCAGCGCACCCAGGTCGCGGGCCTTCTCGATCGGCATGTAGGTCGCCGACACCGGGTAGTCGTAGCGCAGGGCCAGGTTCGCGACCTGCTCCAGCTCCTCGCGCACCGCGGACTCCAGCGCGGAGCTCCAGGCGAAGTCCAGGCGCAGGTAGCCGGGCCGGTTGAACGAACCGCTCTGCAGCGCCGTGGGGCCGAGCACCTGCCGCAGCGCCGCGTGCACCACGTGGGTGCCGGAGTGCGCCTGGCAGGCCGAGAGCCGCCACTCGCGGTCGACGCTCGCGAACACGTCGGAGCCGGAGCGAATCGTGCCCTCCGTGACCTCCACGGTGTGCACGATCAGACCCTTGACCGGCCGCTGCACGTCGAGCACGCGCAGACGCGCGCCGTCCGCGGTGATCTCACCCTCGTCCGCGATCTGGCCACCGGACTCGGCGTAGAACGGTGTGCGCTCCAGCACGATCTGGACCGTCTGGCCCTTGTCCGCGACCTCGATCGGCGAGCCGTCGAGGATCAGGCCCCGCACGGTCGAGTCGGTGGACAGCTCGCGGTAACCGGTGAACTCGGTGATGCCCGGCTCCCGCAGCGCGCGGTAGACCGAGGTGTCGGCGTGACCGACCTTCTTCGACTTGGCATCGGCCTTGGCCCGGTTGCGCTGCTCGGCCATCAGCCGGCGGAACCCGTCGTGGTCGACGGTCAGGCCGTGCTCGCCCGCCATCTCCAGGGTCAGGTCGATCGGGAAGCCGTAGGTGTCGTGCAGCTGGAACGCGCGGTCGCCCGACAGCGTCGTCTCGCCCGCCGACTTGGCGCTCGCCACGGCGGTGTCGAGGATCGTCGTGCCCGAGCTCAGCGTGCGGGTGAACGCCTGCTCCTCGGCCAGCGCGATCTGGCTGATGCGGGCGAAGTTCGTCTCCAGCTCGGGGTACGACGCACCCATCCGGTCCTTGGACACGGTCAGCAGGTCGACGATCGACGGATCCTGCACGCCGAGCAGCCGCACCGAGCGGGTGACGCGGCGCAGCAGCCGGCGCAGCACGTAGCCGCGCGCCTCGTTCGACGGCGTCACGCCGTCGCCGATCAGCATCAGGCCGGAACGCACGTGGTCGGCGATGACGCGCATGCGCACGTCGTCCTGCGGGTTCGCGCCGTAACGCTTGCCGGTGATCTCCTCGACCCGGGCGATGACCGGGAAGACCTCGTCGATCTCGTAGAGGTTGTCGACGCCCTGGAGCAGGCTGGCCATGCGCTCCAGGCCCATGCCGGTGTCGATGTTCTTCGACGGAAGCGGAGCCTCGACGTCGAAGTCGATCTTGGTGCGGACCTCGCTCAGCATCTCCTGCATGAAGACGAGGTTCCAGATCTCCAGGTAGCGGTCTTCGTCCGCCTCCGGGCCACCGTCCGGGCCGAACTGCGGGCCGCGGTCGAAGTAGATCTCGCTGCACGGGCCACCCGGACCGGGAACGCCCATGTGCCAGTAGTTGTCGGCCAGGCCACGCTGCACGATGCGCTCGTCGGGCAGGCCGGCGATGCGCTTCCACAGCTGCCGCGACTCCTCGTCGCCCTGCAGCACCGTGACCCACAGACGGGACTCGTCCAGGCCGTAGCCGCCGTCGGACTGATCGCGGGTGATCAGCTCCCACGCCAGCTCGATCGCCTTCTCCTTGAAGTAGTCACCGAAGGAGAAGTTGCCGTTCATCTGGAAGAACGTGCCGTGCCGGCTGGTCTTGCCGACCTCGTCGATGTCGAGGGTACGGATGCACTTCTGGACGCTGGTGGCGCGCTCGTACGGCGGTGTCTCCTGCCCCAGCATGTAGGGCTTGAAGGGGACCATGCCGGCGTTGACGAACAGCAGGGTCGGGTCGTCGTACAGCAGCGGAGCACTCGGCACGACCGTGTGCCCACGAGTCGAGAAGTACCGCAGCCAGCGGCGGCGGATCTCTGCCGTCTCCATGGATCTGACCTTTCGCGTCACAGTGCGATTCGCATCGCGTTCCGGTGGTTAACCTGCAACGTCCACGGTGCCGGGTCGGCACCGTGGACGGCCAGGGAATTACCGGGAGCTCAGTAGTACCGGGGGTCGTTCTCAGGACTGTCCAGACTGTCCGGGTCGTCGTAACGCCTCGGACCGGTGGGGTCCTGCATCAGCGATTGTGCGGCCTGCGGGTCGAGTGTCCCGGCGTCGACACCCAGGGCGACCCGCAACTCCTGCTCCCGCTCGGCCATTCCCTCACGGATGACCTCGGCCATCTCGCGCAGGCCGTCACCGACGGAGCTGAGCGAGCTGCTCAGCCCGGCCGGCGTGTACTGCTCGACGGTCTTGGTGAACTTACGCACGACGTACACGCCCGCGCCGGCCCCGACCGCGATCCAGAAGAGCCTCGCCATCGTCAGCTCACCTCTTCCGCTTGCGGCCGCTGACCGCCTGGCGAACGCCGTAGCTGAACGCCGCGACCTTGACCACGGGCGAACCGAGCGTCGCGGCGAACAGCGCCGTCAGCGCCGACACGTTGGTCGACACCTGGGCCACGTTGTTCGTGATGGTGTCGACCTTGCCGAGCTGTGCGTTGGTCGACGCCACGGTCGTGGTGACCTCCGCCAGCAGCGGAAGAGCGCCGTCCGAGAGGCCACGTACGGTCACGCGGGTCTCGTCCAGCACCTTGCCCAGCTTGATCAGGGGGTACGCGAGCGCGCCGACGAGGAGGACGAAGGCTACGGCCGCGATGAGTCCGGCGATACCGCCCACCGACATGAGATGTTCCCTTTCATCGCGCGCTGCGGTGTGAGTTTGCCCGGGCTTCTCCGACGCGGAAAACCGGCCGGATCCCTGCCGAACGGGGTTGACCCTATCGTGGTCCGGCAGTACCGCAGTCCTGGCGGTTCGGCACGGGCGCGTGAAAGGCCTTTCAGCGGCGCTTGAGACCGCCGCGCAGCACCGAGCGCAACCGCGCCAGCCGCTCCGTCATCCCGCGCTCGGCACCCCGGTCGGTCGGCACGTAGTACTCCCGCCCGGCCAGGTCGTCGGGCAGGTACTGCTGCTGCACCACCCCGTGCGGATGGTCGTGCGCGTACTTGTAACCGCGCCCGTGGCCCAGCTTCTTGGCCCCGGTGTAGTGCGCGTCGCGCAGATCGGGCGGCACCGGCCCGCCCAGCCCGCTGCGCACGTCCTGGACCGCCGTGTTCAGAGCCATGTACGAGGCGTTCGACTTGGGGGCCATCGCCAGGTGAACCGTGGCCTGGGCCAGCACGATCCGCCCCTCGGGCATGCCGATCATCTGCACCGCCTGGGCCGCCGCCACCGCCACCTGCAGGGCGGTCGGATCAGCCATCCCGATGTCCTCGGAGGCCGAGATCATCAGTCGCCGGGCCAGGAAGCGCGGGTCCTCCCCCGCCTCCACCATGCGGGCCAGGTAGTGCAGCGCCGCGTCCACGTCGGACCCGCGGATGCTCTTGATCAGCGCGCTGGTGATGTCGTAGTGCTGGTCGCCCTCACGGTCGTAGCGGACCATCGCCGTGTCCACGGCCTGCTCGACGTCCTGCGCGGTGATCTCGCTGCTCTCACCCCGGCTGAGCGCACTGCCGGCCGCCGCCTCCAGCGAGGTCAGCGCGCGGCGGGCGTCACCGGCGGAGAGCCGCACCAGCCCTTCGACGGCCTCCTCGCCCAGCGTCACCGTGCCGTTGAGGCCGCGCTCGTCCTCGACCGCACGCCGCAGCAGCCCCTCGATGTCGGAGTCCTCGAGCTGGCGCAGCGTCAGCAGCAGCGAGCGCGACAGCAACGGGGAGATGATGCTGAACGAGGGGTTCTCGGTGGTGGCCGCCACCAGGATCACCCAGCGGTTCTCCACGCCCGGCAGGAGGCCGTCCTGCTGGGACTTGGTGAACCGGTGGATCTCGTCGAGGAACAGCACGGTGCGGATGTCGTGGCGGTCGCGCTGCTCGCGTGCCTCCTGCATCACCTGGCGCACGTCTTTCACGCCGGCGGTGACGGCCGAGAGTTCCACGAACCGGCGCCCCTCGGTGTTCGAGACGACGTGGGCCAGCGTGGTCTTCCCGGCTCCCGGGGGTCCCCAGAGAATGACGGACGCGGGTCCCGCCAGTCCGTCGGCCCCCTCGGCGAGGCGGCGCAACGGGGAACCGGGACCGAGCAGGTGCCCCTGGCCGACCAGTTCGTCGAGGGTGCGCGGGCGCATCCGGACCGCCAGCGGCGGCCGGTCGCCGGTACCGGCCTGCCCGAGGCTGCCCGGGCGGGCGGCGCTGAGGGCGGCGGCGGGGGTGTCGGAGGAGAACAGATCGGCCATCAGCAGCAGATTAGCTGTCGCCGGCCGGTCCCCCGTCGGAGCGGGTCAGCAACCACTGCACGACGAACGAGACGACGGCGGCACACAGGCCCACGACCAGCCCGGGCAGGAACCCGTTGCCGAGCACCAGGTTCATGATCACGCAGATCACCAGCACCACCACGGCCTGGATCGCCGCTCGCCGCCACTGCCGCGGGGTCATCTCGGTGTTCCGGTGCGTCTCATGGGTCAAGATTAGTGGTCCCTTCAGGGGAGGCGCCCACTCGCCCGGGTGGCCACGACGCGGGGCGCCGATCAGCAGCGGATGTCGTCGGCCCACCTGCGGCGAGGTGGATCGGTGAACTGCCCGGGAGCCCTGGGGTGATTCTGCGCGGTCTGCCTGGTCACCGCACTAGTCGCCTCCCCCGCCACCGCCACCGTCACCGCTGCTGTCGCTCCCCCCGTCACTGCCTCCGTGCGAGGAGTGCCCGCTCCCGCCACCGCTCGAACCGTCGATCGAGTCACCGTACGAACGCGAGTGCCCGGGACGGCGCCGCCGCGACAGCAACGCCATGAACCCCCCGGCGAAACCCACCACCACGCCCGCCTTGGCACCGCCCTCCCCGTCGAGCGACGCCCCCACGATCCCCACCAGTACGGCCCCGAAAAGTCCACCGAACAGTGCCTGCCCGATCCGGCCCATCCCCCACCCCTCCTGGCTCTCCTGGGCTTTTGCCCGCTTCCTGCATCTTCCATCGTTCGATGCCGCCGCGGACGGAAAAGTTCGGCAGAACGACCTCCGCAGGCGAGGCCGGCCGGACACGACGAGGCCCCGGGCCGCTCGCGCGGACCCGGGGCCTGGTGTCTCAGTTCCTGACGCCGGAGGTCAGGCCTTGGCCTCGGCGACCTTCTCGCCCTCGGCCTTGGGCTTCGGCGGCGTGTAGTCCACGCCGGCCTCCTTGCGCTGGGCCGGGGTGATCGGGGCCGGCGCGGCGGTCAGGGGGTCGTAGCCGCCGCCGCTCTTCGGGAACGCGATGACCTCACGCAGCGAGTCGGCTCCCGACAGCAGCATGACGATGCGGTCCCAGCCGAAGGCGATGCCGCCGTGCGGCGGGGCGCCGAACTTGAAGGCATCGAGCAGGAAGCCGAACTTCTCCTGGGCGTCCTCGTCGCTGAGGCCCATCATCGTGAAGACGCGCTCCTGCACGGCCCGCTGGTGGATACGGATCGACCCACCACCGATCTCGTTGCCGTTGCAGACGATGTCGTAGGCGTAGGCCAGCGCGTTGCCCGGGTCGGACTCGAACTTGTCGATCCACTCCGGCTTCGGCGAGGTGAAGGCGTGGTGCACGGCCGTCCAGGCGCCCGAGCCGACCGCGACGTCACCGCTGGCGACAGCGGCGGAGGCCGGCTCGAACAGCGGGGCGTCGACGATCCAGACGAACTCCCAGCGGCTCTCGTCGATCAGGCCGCAGCGCTTGCCGATCTCCAGCCGGGCCGCACCCAGCAGGGCGCGGGCCTCGGAGGTCACGCCGGCACCGAAGAAGACGCAGTCGCCCGGCTGGGCCCCGACGGCCTGCGCCAGACCGGCGCGCTCGGCCTCGGAGATGTTCTTCGCGACCGGGCCGGACAGCTCGCCGTCCTCACCGATCAGCACGTAGGCCAGGCCGCGGGCGCCGCGCTGCTTCGCCCACTCCTGCCAGGCGTCGAGCTGACGACGCGGCTGGGAGCCACCACCGGGCATGACCACGGCGCCGACGTACTCGTTCTGGAAGACCCGGAACGGCGTGGCCGCGAAGTACTTCGTCATGTCGACGAGCTCGTTGCCGAAACGCAGGTCGGGCTTGTCGCTGCCGTACCGGGCCATCGCGTCGGCATAGGTCATGCGCGGGATCGGCGTGGTGATCTCGTGGCCGATGAGCTTCCACAGCGCCTTGACGATCGACTCGCCGATCTCGATCACGTCGTCCTGCTCGACGAACGACATCTCGATGTCGAGCTGGGTGAACTCCGGCTGACGGTCGGCGCGGAAGTCCTCGTCGCGGTAGCAGCGGGCGATCTGGAAGTAACGCTCCATGCCACCGACCATGAGCAGCTGCTTGAACAGCTGCGGGCTCTGCGGAAGGGCGTACCAGGAGCCGGGCTTCAGGCGCGCGGGCACGACGAAGTCGCGGGCGCCCTCGGGCGTGGAGCGGGTGAGGGTGGGCGTCTCGATCTCGACGAAGTCCCGGTCGAGCAGCACGTTGCGCGCGGCCTGGTTGACCTTGCTGCGCAGCCGGATGGCCTGGGCCGGGCCGCTGCGGCGCAGGTCGAGGTAGCGGTACTTGAGCCGCACCTCCTCACCGACGTCGATGTGGTCGTCGAGCTGGAACGGCAGCGGGGCGGACTCGTTGAGGACCTCGACCTCGGTGGCGATCACCTCGATCGCGCCGGTGGCCAGGGCCGGGTTCTCGTTGCCGTCGGGACGCGGCGAGACCTCGCCGGTGACCCGCAGGCAGTACTCCGCGCGCAGGTTGTGCGCCACCTTCTCGTCACGGATGACCACCTGGGCGACGCCGGAGGCATCCCGCAGGTCGACGAACGCCACGCCGCCGTGATCCCGGCGGGAGGCGACCCATCCGGTGAGGATGACGGTTTCGCCGACGTGACCGGAACGCAGGGATCCGGCCGTATGGGTGCGCAGCACGGTGTGGCCTCTCGAAGTTTTGTCTGATCCTGAAATACGGACGCCCGCGATTCTACGGACGCCAACGGCGCGGTTCACGCCGGTTTCCCCGCGCGGCGTGCCCGGGGCCTTCCGGGTCGACGAATCTCCCGAAGTAAGTGACACTCCGTAGTGGCAGCGCACGGGTCCCTGCGACGCCCTCGATCCTGGACACGCAGGTGCTTGCGCCTTCGTTCGAACAGGTGTTCGATATGGGCATGCGCTGGGATTCACAGCGGGTCAGCGGTGTCGCCCCCGGACCGCACGGAGGGTCCGGTCCGGTGGCGACACCGTCTCTGCCCGGCCTCGATGCACCCGCGATCCGCGGGCTGCTGCGAACGGTCACGACGCCGGAGTTCGCGGGCATGACGTTCCACGAGGTGATGGCCCGCAGCGCCCTCAACCAGGTGCCGGTCGACTCGCCGATGCCGTTCCGCTGGACCGTCAACCCCTACCGCGGTTGCAGTCACGCCTGCGTGTACTGCTTCGCCCGGGGCACCCACTCCTACCTGGAGCTCGACACCGGCACCGGGTTCGACAGCGAGATCGTGGTCAAGACCAACCTGGTCGAGGTGCTGAGTCGCGAACTGGCACGCCCGTCCTGGAACCGCGAGCACGTGGCGATGGGCACCAACACCGATCCGTACCAGCGGGCCGAGGGCCGCTACCGGCTGATGCCCGGGGTGATCCGCGCGCTGGCCGTCTCCGGCACCCCGTTCTCGGTCCTCACCAAGGGCGGCCTGCTGCGGCGCGATCTGCCCCTGCTGCAAGAAGTCTCGGCCGAGGTGCCGGTGGGCCTGGGCCTGTCGATAGCGATCTGGGACGACGCCCTGCACCAGAGCCTGGAGCCGGGCGCCCCCAGCCCGAAGGCCCGGCTGGAGGTGGTGCGGAAGGCCCGCGAGGCCGGTCTGCCGTGCGGCGTTTTCCTGGCCCCGGTGCTGCCTTGGCTGACCGATTCCGACGAGCGGCTGGACGAGGCGATCGGGCAGCTCGCCCGGGCGGGGGCCACCGGCGTCACCGTGGTGCCCCTGCACCTGCGGCCCGGGGCCCGCGAGTGGTTCTTCAGGTGGCTGCAGCGTGAGCACCCGAAACTGGTGCGGCGCTACCGCGAGCTGTACAGCGGCGGCTCGTACGCCTCGAAGGACTACCGCCGCTGGCTGGCCGCACGGGTCCAGCCGTTGCTGCACAGGCACAGCATCGTGCCGTCCTCGTCCGGGGCGCAGGAGCGAGGTGGGAACACGACGCCCCTCGAGCCGGCCGACCGGCTCCGGGATGAGCGGCGTGAGGAGATCGAGGGGGCACTGGAGGGCGGCCAGCCGGGTGGCGGCATCCGTCGCATCGGGTCGGCGACCGGACCGGCTGCCGGCCGAGCGGCCACCGGCGCCCCGGTAGCCGCCCGGTCACGTGGACCGGGCCTGGACGGCATCCCCGGGGATCCGGAGAGTCGTTACCCCGAGGGCAGCCTGCCGCAGATCGCGGAACCGGAGCGCGAACAGCTCAGGCTGCTGTGATCAGGGGGTTGCCGCATCACGGGTTGCTACATCACGGCGCGCAGGAACGGGTTGTCGCGGCGCTCGCGGCCGATCGTGGTCGGGCCGCCATGACCGGGCAGCACCAGCGTGGAGTCGTCCAGCGGCAGCACCCGTTCGCGCAGCGACCGGTCCATCGCCGCCGAGTCCCCGCCGGGCAGGTCGGTGCGCCCGATCGACCCGGCGAACAGCACGTCGCCGCTCAGCAGGGTCGAGGTCAGGCCGGCACCGTCGGCCGTCCCCTCGGGCACCCCCTCCAGCGAGAACATCACCGAGCCCTCGGTGTGACCCGGGGCGTGCACCACCCGCAGGTCCAGACCCGCCATGGCGAGCGTCTCCTCGTCCACCATCGTCCGGATCTCGTCCGGCTCCTTCCAGCCGACGCTGCCGAACTGCTGGCGCAACATGTCGCCGAAGGCCGCGGGCAGCGAACCGACGGGATCGGTGAGCCGGTACCGGTCGTCGGTGTGCACGCTGAGCGCGACGCCGTGGGCGCCACAGACCGGGGTCACCGAGAACACGTGGTCGATGTGACCGTGGGTGACCACCACGGCGGCGGGCTTCAGCCGGTACTCGGCCAGCACGTCCGACAGCCGGCCCACCACGTCGACGCCCGGATCGACGATCACGCACTCCTCACCCGCGGCCGGGGCGAGGATGTAGCAGTTGGTGCCGAAGACCTCTGACGGGAACCCGAGAACGAGCATCCCCCGAGACTAGGGCAGGCTGGACCCGACACGATCGGGCAGCCAACAGGAGCGTCACGGGCCGCCGCCCGCCGCACGGCACGTCGTTGCTGCTCACTACGGCGAACACACAGCTCGTACCCCCTAGACTGCCTAACGGGTGACCCGTGGGCAGTGGCCGGGCGGGGCGAAGACGGCATGGAGGGCAGCACGTGACCCCGAAAAATCGGGAGCGCGCCTACGACAAGCGTCGTTACGAGGAGTGGCAGTCCCGGCTGGCGGAGAAGCAGGCGCACACCCGCAAGGTGCGCCAGCGGCTCGCCGTCGGAGGCGGCTCGCTCGTGGTGGTGCTGGTGATCCTCGCGGCGTTCCTGCTGGCGAACGAGGGCAAGGACGACGACAGCACGACGGCGGCGAGCAGTACCCCCGCGGCCAGTGCGTCGGCCGTGGCCACGACGGCGGCGACGGATGCGAAGTCCACGTGCCCCGCGGTCGACGCGAAGGCGCCGACCGACCCGCAGCAGACCGACAAGGTCCCGGACTCCTCGCTCGCCGCGAACAAGACCTGGTCACTGGGGATGAAGACCACCTGTGGCGACATAACGATCAGCCTGGACGGAAAGGCGGCCCCGCAGGCCGTGTCCTCGATGATCCAGCTGGCCAAGGACGGGTTCTACGACGGCACACCGTGCCACCGGCTCACCACCGCGGACTCGTTCGAGGTGCTGCAGTGCGGCGACCCGACCGGCTCCGGCACGGGCGGCCCGGGGTACACCTACGGGCCGGTCGAGAACGCCCCCTCGAAGACCTTCGAGAAGGACGGCGTCACCTACCGCACCTACGAGGCAGGCACGGTCGCCATGGCGCGGGCCTCCGGCGATGGTAAGAGCATGGGAAGCCAGTTCTTCCTGGTCTACGGCGACACCGACATCCCGGACGACGCCGCGGGTGGTTACACCGTGCTCGGCAAGATCACCCGGGGTCTGGACGTGGTGAAGAAGGTCGCCAAGGGTGGCGTCGCCGACGGGAGTACGGACGGCACCCCGGTGTCGGCCGTGTCGATCACATCGACGACGGTCTCCGGGTGAACCGGGACGAGAAGCACGAGCACCACAGCACGCACGAGGCTGGCAAGGCACACGGGGTTGACGGGGTTGACATGGGTGGCGAAGCAGAAGGCGTGAGATCGTGACCGGACAAGAGTGGGGCCGCGCGGACGAGGACGGCACCGTCTGGGTGCGGACGGCCGACGGGGAACGCAAGGTCGGCCAGTACCCGGGTGTCACCCAGGACGAGGCGCTGGCCTACTTCGTGCGCAAGTACGAGGACCTGGCCGCACAGGTGAGCCTGCTGGAGCAGAGGGTGAAGGCCGGTCAGGTCTCCCCCGCGGACTCCGAGACCACCATCAAGCGGCTGGAACCGTCGATCCGCGACGCGAACGCGGTCGGTGACCTCGACGGACTGCTGAAGCGGCTGACCGCTCTGGCACCCGCCGTGGAGCACCTGCGCGAGGAGAACCAGAAGGCCAAGCAGGAGGCCCGCGCGGCGATCATCGCCGAGCGCACCGTCCTGGTGGAGGAGGCGGAGGCGTTGTCCGGGGCCGACCCGCAGCGCATTCCGTGGAAGACCTCCGGCGACCGGCTCCGTGAGCTGTTCGACGAGTGGCGCCGGCTGCAGAAGGACCAGCGGCTGGACAAGCACACGGAAGACGAGCTGTGGAAGCGGTTCAGTCACGCCCGCACCTCGTTCGACCGTAAGCGCCGCCACTACTTCGGCGCGCTGGACGAGGAGCGACACTCCGCGAAGGCCGCCAAGGAGCAGCTCATCGCCGAGGCCGAGGCGCTCAGCAAGTCCACCGACTGGGGTGCGACGGCTGCGGCCTACCGCGACCTGATGACCCGCTGGAAGACCTCGGGCCGGGCGGCGAAGAAGGAGGACGACGCGCTGTGGGCCCGGTTCCGCGCCGCGCAAGACGCCTTCTTCAGCGCCCGCCAGGACGCGAACTCGGCGCTGGACGAGGAGTTCTCGGGCAACCTCGCAGTGAAGGAGCAGCTGGCCGAGGAGGCCGAGAAGCTGCTGCCGGTCACCAATCTCAGCGCCGCGAAGAACGCCCTGCGCGACATCCAGGCGCGCTGGGACGAGGCCGGCAAGGTGCCGCGCAACGACATGCAGCGCATCGAGGGCCGGCTGCGCAAGGTCGAGCAGGCCGTGCGTGACGCCGAGTCGGACAAGTGGAAGCGCACCAACCCGGAGGCCCGGGCCCGGGCCAACGACATGGTCACCCAGCTCGAGCGCACCATCGCCGACGCGGAGGCCGACCTGGCCAAGGCACAGGCGTCCGGTAACGCCCGCAAGATCAAGGAACTCGAGCAGTCGCTCGCCTCCCGCCGGGCCTGGCTCGACCAGGCCCAGCAGGCGATGAACGAGTTCACCGACTAGTTCCTCACCGTTCCACTGTCCACAGGTCGGCAGGACCGCACCGTCATCCACAGGTGCGGCCTGCTGCCTGCGGGCACCGGGGTCGACCGGGCACGTTTGATCCGTGACGACGACGGACGACTCCTCCCGCTTGTTCCTGCTCGCCGGGGGTCGTGAGCGCGCGGCCCTGCTGCGCGACGGCCTGGCCCGCGAGGTCCTGCCCGGAGTACTGGTTCCCGCCGACGTGCCGGTCACGCCGCGCCTGCGGGCCCGGGCGGTGCGGGAGAAACTCGGCGACTGGGAGACCGACGCCGGACGGGGCCGTTCCGTCGGTTTCGGCACCGCTGCCTGGTTGCACACCGGGGTCTGTCCCCGCTCGAACGCCGCAGCCGGCGCCCGCCATCCCCTTCCGGAGCGGCTCGACCTGGTCATCGGCCGCAACCGCCGCTCCCCCGCTCTTCCCGGGGTGAGAGTGCGTCAGGTAGACGTACCGCCCGAGCACCTGCAGAGCGTCGAGGGCCTTCTGGTCACGCATCCGCACCGCACCTCGGCCGACATCGCCCGGGATCTTCCCCGGGCCGAGGCCCTGCCGCTGCTGCGCCTGCTGCAGGAGCTCTACGACGTGCACCCGCCCCAGGTCCTCGATCTGCTCGGTGCCATGTCTTACGCCCGGGGCGCCGCGAGGGCCCGGGACGTGGTCCGCGACTGGGCCGAGATGGCCTGAGGGGAAACATGCTTGAGGACGCCGTGGTCACCTTCGGCGGCGCGGTCACTTCCGGCGGCGCGGTCACTTCCGGCGGCGCGGTCACTTCCGGCGGCGCGGTCACTTCCGAGGGCCCACCGCACGGCGGACCGAACTGGCTGTCCGAACCGGCGCTGCCCGAACTGGTGCGGACGGACGTCCACCCTTCTGGTGAGGCGGTCGCTGCTGCCGGTCAGCTGACCGGGGCACGCCGCTCGGTGGCGAACCGGAGCCATTGGTCCGGGGGCAGTTCCGGGCGGCCGGGCACCGGGACGGCGGACTGCTCCCAGCGGCCGGGCCCGGCCGCCGCGTCTGCGACGGCCGCCCAGAACGGCGCTGCGGGTGCGTTCTCGGCCTGGAAAGCGATGGCCCACTCCCCGGGGTGGTGGGCGATCACATCCCGTGCGAACTGCCGGCCGAGACCTCCACGGCGGGCGGCCGGGGCGATCCAGAAGGCGAGCAAGGAGCGTTCCGGGCCCTTCAGTCCCCGCACGACGGCGAAACCGATCGGCGCGGCCTCCCCGGTCCGGGGATGTGGCCGCCACAGCAGGTAGCCGCATCCGTCCGGCGTCGGGAAGACGTCGAGGCGGGACGGCTGGTAGCGGCCGTCCGACTCGGGCAGCGCACCGGTCAGCAGGGCCAGTTCGTTGCGGAACGCCTGCCACAACCAGGCGACGACGGGCCACTGGTCGTCGGTGACCAGTTCCAGCCGGGCGGGGTCGACGAGGTCGGCGGGATCGGGCAGGAGCGATCAGTCCAGATCGGTGTCGGAGCGCCGGCCGGTGATGCGATAGGCGTCGAACACCCCGTCCACGCGCCGCACCGCGGCGATCACGTGCCCGAGGTGGGCCGGGTCGGCCATCTCGAAGGTGAAGCGGGAGATGGCCATTCGCTCGCGCGAGGTGGTGACGTTCGCCGACAGGATGTTGACGTGCTCGTCGGAGAGCGTACTGGTCACGTCGGAGAGCAGACGGTTCCGGTCGAGGGCCTCGACCTGGATCTGCACCAGGAACACGCTGGCCTGGTTCGGGGCCCATTCGACGTCGACGATGCGGTCGGGTTCCTCGCGGAGCCCGGTGACATTGATGCAGTCGGTGCGGTGCACGGAGACACCCGAACCCCGGGTGACGAAACCGATGATGGGGTCGCCCGGCACCGGGGTGCAGCAGCGGGCGAGCTTCACCCAGACGTCTTCGACGTTCTTGACCACGACGCCCGGGTCACCCATGCGCGGGCGGCGCGGGCGCATCGGGGTGACGGTCTCGGCGAGGTCTTCCTCGGTGCCCGCCTCGCCACCGGCGGAGTCGACCAGCTTCTGCACCACGTGCGTGGCGGAGATCTGGCTCTCACCGACCGCGGCGTACAGACCGGAGACGTCCTGGAACCGCAGTTCGGTCGCCAGCCCCATCAGGGCCTCGTGGGTGAGCAGGCGGCGCATCGGCAGGTTCTGCTTGCGCATCGCCTTGGTGATCGCGTCCTTGCCGGACTCGATCGCCTCTTCGCGGCGCTCCTTGGAGAACCACTGACGGATCTTGTTGCGGGCGCGCGGGCTGTGAACGAAGTTCAGCCAGTCGCGACTCGGACCCGCAGCATCGGTCTTGGAGGTGAAAACCTCGACCACGTCACCGTTGTCGAGCGCGCTCTCGAGCGGTACGAGGCGGCCGTTGACGCGGGCGCCCATACAGCGGTGACCGACCTCGGTGTGCACGGCGTAGGCGAAGTCGACCGGTGTGGATCCGGCGGGCAGCGCGACCACGTCTCCCTTGGGGGTGAAGACGTAGACCTCCTGCGCCTGGATCTCGAACTGCAGCGACTCCAGGAACTCGCCCGGGTCGGTGGTCTCGCGCTGCCAGTCCAGCAACTGCCGCAGCCAGGTCATGTCCGTGGCACTGCCCGGCCCCGCACCGGGTGCGACGCCGTTGGCGTCGTCCTTGTACTTCCAGTGCGCCGCAACGCCGTACTCGGCCCGGCGGTGCATCTGGTGGGTGCGGATCTGGATCTCGACCGGCTTACCCTCAGGACCAATGACCGTGGTGTGCAGCGATTGGTACATGTTGAACTTGGGCATCGCGATGTAGTCCTTGAACCGGCCCGGGACCGGGTTCCAGCGCGCGTGCAGCGCACCCAGGACGGCGTAACAGTCACGCACCGAGTCGACCAGCACCCGGATGCCGACCAGGTCGTAGATGTCGGCGAAATCGCGGCCCCGCACGATCATCTTCTGGTACACGGAGTAGTAGTGCTTCGGGCGGCCGGAGACGACGGCCTTGATCTTGCCGGCCCGCAGGTCGACCGAGACCTGTTCCCGCACCTGGGCGAGATAGTCCTCGCGGGCGGGAGCACGCTCGGCCACCAGACGCACGATCTCGTCGAACACCTTGGGCCACAGCGTGGCGAAGCTGAGGTCTTCCAGTTCCCACTTGATCGTGTTCATGCCCAGGCGGTGCGCCAGCGGGGCGTAGATCTCGAGGGTCTCGCGGGCCTTCTTCTCGGCCTTGTGGGCCGGCACGTAACGCCAGGTGCGGGCGTTGTGCAGCCGGTCGGCCAGCTTGATCACCAGGACGCGGATGTCTTTCGACATCGCCACGACCATCTTGCGCACGGTCTCGGCCTGGGCGGCGTCGCCGTACTTGACCTTGTCGAGCTTGGTGACGCCGTCCACGAGCATGGCGATCTCGTCACCGAAGTCGGCCCGCAGCATGTCGAGGGTGTAGTCGGTGTCTTCCACCGTGTCGTGCAGTAGGGCCGCGGCCAGCGTGGCCGGCGTCATGCCGAGCTCGGCGAGGATCTGCGACACCGCGACCGGGTGCGTGATGTACGGGTCGCCGCTCTTGCGCTTCTGACCCGAGTGCGCCTTCTCGGCGACCTGGAAGGCCTTCTCGATGATGCTGACGTCGGCCTTGGGGTGCGCGCTGCGCACACTGCGCAGCAGCGGCTCCAGCAGCGGGCTGTTCGGGTTACGGGACGCGGCGCCCAGGCGGGCGATCCGCGAGAACACGCGGACCGGGGACACCAGGGGCTCGGTGGTGCGGGGACGCGGGTCCGGAGCGGCCTTGGCGACCGCACCGGGGCGCTGGTCCGGACCGTCCGGGACCGATGGGCCGGGAACGGCTGGAACGGCCGCCACCGGGACAGCGGTGACGAGCGGCGGGGCAGCCGGAGCGGGTACGGGGGGAGCCTGGATCGCCGGGCCCGACGTTGTCTCGGTGCCGGGTGCCACGCTCACAGCGGGCTGGGTCTCCGGGTCCTTGACAGTCGACAGCGCGGGGCGATCCTGACGCCCATCGGGCAGCGCCTGCTGCGCGACCCTGGCTGCGACCTCTTCGGACACCTGATCCTCCCGACGTCGTACGTCTCGCCACGGAGACTTCTGCTGGCGAGTCTAGGGCCCGTACTGCTCCCGTGCCTCGCCTCTCGACAAGCCCGGTGCCCGTCTTGAGCATCTTCGGAGCATCATCAGAACATGCCCGGCAGTTATCGGAGCGCACCTGGAGGCCGGATCATTCCCGGTTCTGCGGGAAACGGCCCCTTTTGATATTGACTTCGTGCTCGACTCGAGCATCACGTGTTGACTTCATCACGCTTCGTCAAACAAAAGGGGCACGTTACCCAAAAGTGCAGGAAAAGTTGCCCTCAGTAACTCAGGACGGCTTTCACATCGCGTCCGGCCAGTCGCTCGCGACCGTTGAGGAACTCCAGCTCCACGAGGAACGAGACCGACACCACCTGGGCGCCGATGCCCTCGAGCAGTCCCGCGGCCGCCTCGGCGGTGCCCCCGGTGGCGAGGACGTCGTCCAGGAGCAGAACCCGCTGTCCCGGGTGCACCGCGTCTTCATGAACCTCGATGATCGCGGTGCCGTACTCCAGCGTGTATTCGGCCGAGACGGTGGTGTGGGGCAACTTGCCCTTCTTCCGGATCGGCACGAAGCCCACACCGAGACTCAGGGCCACCGCCGCACCGAAGATGAAGCCCCGGGCCTCGACCCCGGCCACGACGTCCACCTCGGCACCGCTGCCCGCCCGGTGGGCCGCCGCCAGCGCGTCCACCGAGGCGGCGAACAGCTCGGGGTCGGCCAGCAGCGGGGTGATGTCCTTGAACAGGACACCCGGCGACGGGTAGTCCGGGATGTCCCGGAGCCCCGCCGCGAGCCGTTCCGACAGCACGCTGTCGATCGTCACTTCCGCCGGCCCCGCTTCGGCTGGGCCCGCTGACCGGACGTCTCCCGCCGGACGGCCGGACCGCGCCGCGAGGGTGCCGCGGTGTCGGGGCCGACGCCCGCGCCGACCGTGGCCGGCTCGCCGTCATCCCCCTCGTGGCTACCGAACTCGGGCTCCGCGGGGGAACCGGCAGCGAGATCGGCCCGGCGCTTGAGCACCTTGCGGGTGTGCGCCACGATCTCCGGCTCCCGGCGGCGCAGGTCGACCAGCAGCGGTGTGGCCACGAAGATCGACGAGTAGGTGCCGGCCGCGATACCGATGAACAGTGCCAGCGAGATGTCTTTCAGCGTGCCCGCGCCGAGCACGAACGCACCGATGAACAGGATCGACGCCACCGGCAGCAGAGCCACCACCGAGGTGTTGATCGAGCGCACCAGCGTCTGGTTGACCGCCAGGTTGGCGGCCTCCTCGTAGGTGCGCTTCGTGGACAGCGTGATGCGGTCGGTGTTCTCGCGGACCTTGTCGAACACCACCACGGTGTCGTAGAGCGAGTAACCGAGGATGGTGAGGAACCCGATGACGGACGCCGGGGTGACCTCGAACCCGGTGAGCGAGTAGAGGCCGGCCGTGATGATCAGGTCGTGCAGCAGGGCCACCAGTGCGGCCACCGACATCTTCCAGGTCCGGAAGTAGATGGCGATGATGATGCCGACCAGCACGATGAAGATGAGCAGACCCTGAACGGCCTTCTTCGTGACGTCGGATCCCCAGCTGGCACCCACGAAGCTGGACGTGATGTTGCGGTCTGCCACCTGGTAGGCCTTGCCCAGCGCCTCCCGGACCTTGGTGGTCTGGGCGTCGCTCAGCGTCTCGGTCTGCACCCGGATGCCGCTGTTGCCGATGACCGTGACGCGGGCCTCGGTGCCGGGCACCACGGAGGCGACCGCGTCGGACGCCTTGATCGTGTCGGTGTCGGCGACCTTGGACAGCTGGAACTCGGAACCGCCGCGGAACTCGATGCCGGGGTTCAGCCGGATGAACGCGAGGGCCAGGATCGAGGCCACCGTCATGGCGATCGCGATGCCGTACCAGAAGCGGCGGTGCCCGATGAAGGCGAAGGACCGCTTGCCGGAGTGAAGGTCGTTACCGAAGGTAGCGAAGCTGAACATCAGGAGTTCCTCCCCGTGCCCGACGTGGTGACCGAGTCCTGCGAGTCCGGCGTGGGGTTCCCACCCGGGTCACCGGGCTCGGTACCGGCACGCGCAGCGGCGGCCCGGCGGGCGGCGATGCTGCCGCCCTCGGAGGGGGTCTCGGTGGCCGGGCGGACCCGGCCGCGACCGGCGTAGGCGCTCGGGCGCCCGAGCTGCCGGGCACTGAAGCCGGACATCGCGTGGCCGCCGTCGAAGAACTTCAGCCGGGCCAGCATCGTCACCGCGGGCTTGGTGAACAGGAACACGATGACGACGTCGATCAGGGTGGTCAGACCGAGGGTGAACGCGAACCCACGGACACCGCCGACGGCGACCAGGTAGAGCACGATCGCGGCGAGGAGGTTGACCGTGTCGGAGGCCAGGATGGTGCGCTTGGCCCGGTCCCAGCCCGCCTCGACGGCAGACGTCAGGGGCCGGCCCTCCCGCACCTCGTCGCGGACCCGCTCGAAGTACACGATGAACGAGTCGGCGGTGATGCCGATGGCCACGATCAGACCGGTCACCCCGGCGAGACTCAGGCGGTAACCCTGGGTCTCGCCCAGCAGCACGACCAGCCCGTAGGTGAGCGCACCGGCGATACCCAGGCTGAAGATGGTCACCAGGCCCAGGGCCCGGTACTGCAGCAGCGAGTAGAGCACCACCAGGATCAGGCCGATCAGGCCGGCCAGCAGACCCCGCTGGAGCTGCTCACCACCGAGCAGCGCGGAGATCTGGTTCTCGGTCTGCACCTGGAACGACACCGGCAGCGAGCCGAACTTCAGCTGCTGGGCCAGGAGCTGCGAGGACTCCTGGGTGAAGCTGCCGGAGATCTGCGCCTGGCCGTCGGTGATGGCGGCGTTGGTGGTCGGCGCGGAGATGACCAGCTCGTCGAGCACGATCGCGAACTGGTTCTGCGCACCGGTCAGCTGGATCAGCCGCTTGGTGACGTCGCCGAACTTCTTCGCGCCGGCGGACTTGAACTCCAGGTTCACGACCCACTCACCGGTGGAGAAGCCCTGGCCGTTCGACCCCATGCCCGCGGTGGCGGTCTTGATGTCGGAACCAGGAACCTCGACCGGGCCGAGGATGAACTTGGTCGTCCCGTCGCTGTCGCAGGTGACGATCGCCTTCTTCGGGTCGGCCACCTGGCTCTGCAGCTTCGGCAGGTCGGCACAGGTCTCCGCCGTGAACTGCTCCTGCAGCTCGGTGGTGATCTGCGCCAGGTCGGACGGGGTGCCGTCGGCCGCCGCGGAAGCGGCCGCCGCAGCCGCCTCGGCCGCCGCGTCCGCGTCGGTGGTCGCGGTGGCGTCGGCCGTGGGATCGGCCGAGGCCGTGGCGGCGGACTTCGCGGACGAGGTCGCGCTCGGCGCGGTGGTCGCGGAGCCGCTGGGTGTCGTCTCGGCCTTCAGCGCCTTCGGCACGACCCGGTTGTTCTCGTCCGAGGTGTCGGCCTTCTCCGTGGCCGTGGCGCTGGCATCGGCCTTGGAGGTGGCCTTGGTGCTCGCCTTCGCGCTGGCCGTGGGCGACGCGCTGGAGGTCGCACCACCACTGGCGGTCGGCGTCGGCGTGGCGGTGCTCGTGGCACCGGCCGCCGCGGCCGTGTAGAGCACCGGCCGGAAGTTCATCTGGGCCGACTGCTTGACCAGGTCACGGGTGGCCTGGTCAGGGTTACCGGGCAGCGACACCACGATGTTCTTGCCGCTCTGGGTGGTGACCTCGGCCTCGGAGACACCGGAGCCGTTGACCCGCTGCCGGATCACGTTCACGGCCTCGTTCAGCTGCTCGGTGGTCGGCGTGATGTTCTGGCCATTGAGGGGCCGCGGCTCGAGAATGATCTCGGTGCCGCCCTCGAGGTCGAGGGCGAGGGACGGGGTCCATCCGCCGTTCGACGTCACCGTCCGGATGCCGACCACTGCGTACACGACGGCCAGGATGGCGACCATGAACAGCAGTGCCCGACCTGGTCGGGAGGCGTTGCTGGATCGTGCCACGGTTGTGGGTCTCTTCTCGTTCTCGAGACGGCTCAGGCCGTCGCAGTCAGGGCCGGGCTATCGGCCGTCGGTTCCGGTGCTGCCGTCGGTGACATCGGAGTTCGGAGGCGGCGCGTAGCCGGCCTCGGAACGGATGCCGTCACGATCAGCACCGGTGCGATCAGTGGTGCCGGTGATAGTGCTGTGGCTGTCGGCGGAGGTGTCCTCGGGAGTGTTCTCCCCGTCGGTGCTCTCCCCATCGGTGCTGTCCTGCGCACCGCCGGCGGTGTCGGCCGCCGTGACGATCTGCCCGATCGCGCGCTTGCTCCAGCGCGTGCGCACACCCGGGGCGATCTCGAGAACCACTGCGTCCGCATCGACCTCGACGACCTCGGCGAAGAGGCCGGACGTGGTCATGATCCGGGTGCCGGGCGTGACCGACTCCTGCTGGGCCACCAGCTCACGCTGCTGCTTGCGCCCACGGCTCACCATCAGCCAGAGCAGGAGCAGGGGAACCGCCAGGATGATCAGTTCCACATCGTCACCCACTCCGTCACGAATGCTGCTCTCATCGTCTCAACTCTCATGTCCGCCGGTGCCCTCCTTGGCTCTCCGCCGGGGAAGCCCTCTGACAAGCAGTCGGCCGGGACGGCGGCGAGGTTGCCTGCGGCACCGACCGACCATCATGCCCGACCTGGGCCCGCTCGTGAGCACGCATGCTCCCACAACGGACTGGGTGCTCCGTTCAGAGGACCTCTGAGCAGGGTCGTTCGTCGGGCCGACCGTTGCGCGATCACCGCCGGACACAGGCCGGACCCAGGCCGGCCCCAGGCCGGATCACGTGTCGGTACCGGAACGGGGGTCGGACTGGGTCTCAGGAGCAGGATCCGGAAGGGTTTCCTGCACCGTGCCCGAGCGGCTGGTGAGCGTACCGCCGCCGGTACCCGCACCGGCCCAGGCAAACCCGGCGGGTGCGGTGAGGCCGAGGTGTTCCCAGGTGGCGGGAGTGGCGATGCGCCCCCGGGGCGTTCGCCCCAGCAGGCCCTCTCGCACCAGGAAGGGCTCGGACATGGTCTCCACCGTCTCCGCCTCCTCCCCCACCGCGACAGCCAGCGTGGACAGGCCGACCGGCCCGCCGCCGAAGCGCCGGCACAGTGCCTCGAGCACCGAGCGGTCGAGCCGGTCGAGGCCGCGCTCGTCCACGGCGTAGACCTGCAGCGCGGCGCGGGCGGCGGCGAGGTCGAGCCGCCCGTCACCCCGGACCTGCGCCCAGTCGCGCACCCGGCGCAGCAGACGGTTGGCGATCCGCGGTGTGCCCCGGGACCGACCGGCGATCTCGACCGCGGCGTCGGCACTCAGCTCGACGCCGATCAGTTCCGCGGAACGGCGCAGCACCAGCTCCAGTTCGCCGGGCGAGTAGAAGTCGAGGTGCCCCGTGAAGCCGAACCGGTCGCGCAGCGGGCCGGGCAGCATGCCGGCCCGGGTGGTGGCGCCGACCAGGGTGAAGGGCGGCAGGTCGAGCGGGATCGCGGTGGCACCGGGCCCCTTGCCGACGACGACGTCGACCCGGAAGTCTTCCATCGCGACGTAGAGCATCTCCTCGGCCGGCCGGGCCACGCGGTGGATCTCGTCGACGAACAGCACCTCGCCCTCACTCAGCGAGGACAGCACCGCGGCCAGGTCACCGGCGTGCTGGATGGCCGGGCCGCTGGTGATGCGCAGCGAGGCGTTCAGCTCGTGCGCGACAATCATCGCCAGCGTGGTCTTGCCCAGGCCGGGAGGCCCGGAGAGCAGTACGTGGTCGGGTGTTGTGCCACGGGCCTTGGCGGCGTCGAGCACCAGACTCAGCTGTTCGCGCACCACCTGCTGACCGACGAAGTCGGCGAGCATCTGCGGGCGCAGCGCACCCTCGACCAGCCGGTCGTCCACCCCGGCAACCGAGGCGAGGAGCTCCATCGACTCGTCCGTGCCCGCCGTGGCGACCAGATCGTTCGGGTCGTTCAGGTCGTTCAGGTCGTTCGGGCCGTTCGGGCCGCGCATGTCGTCATCCATGGTCGCGGGCCTCAGCCCGTGCGCCCGAGCTGGCGCAGGGCGGCCCGCAGCACCTGGGCCATGTCGGGCGGGGCGCCGTTCTCGTCGAGCGCCACGGGTGAGTCGGGCGCGCCGACCACCTTGTCCACGGCGTCGGACGCCGCCTTGGCCGGCCAGCCCAGACCCGTCAGCGCGTCGAGCACCTGGTCGCGCCAGCCGCCCGTATCGGCGGGTTTCGCGGCGGCCACGGTCGCTCCCCCGCTGGGCGCACCCAGCCGGTCGGTCAGCTCCAGCACGATGCGCTGGGCGCCCTTGCGGCCGATGCCCGGCACCTTGGTGAGAGCAGTGAGGTCTTGCTGGGCGACGGCGAGGCGCAGGCCCTCGGGCGTGTGCACGGCCAGCATGGCCAGGGCCAGCCGGGTGCCGATACCCGAGACCGTCTGCACCGTCTCGAACACGTCGCGCTCGTCGGTCGTGCCGAAACCGAAGAGGGTCAGCGAGTCTTCCCGCACCACCAGGCTGGTGGCCAGTTCGGTCTCCTGCCCGGGCCGCAACTCGGCCAGCGTGCCCGGGGTGGCCTGCAGCAGCAGCCCGACCCCACCGACCTCGATCACCACCGAGTCCAGCCGGACGGCCGCCACCCGCCCACGCACCGACGCAATCACTGTGACTCCTCAGCTCCGAACACCTGTACGAGGGAGAAATCTAGCCGGAGCCACCGACAGAACCGGACAGGACGCACCGCTCCCCACCGCTGTCCGGCCGGTGGGGACGTTCGAGGCGGTGACCGCGCACGCCCCGAGGCCGGGTCAGCGCCGGGACTTCTTGGACGCCTCGATCGCCGCCACCCAGGCCTGCTGGGCCGCGGTCGCCCCGCCCTTCGAGGCGTTCGGCCCCCGCACCGGCATCACCGCCGCGGTGCCGTCGCGCCACAGGTGACAGATGGCCAGGGCCAGGGCGTCGGCGGCGTCGGCCGGCCGGGGCGCCTCGGCGAGCTGGAGGATGCGCTGCACCATGGCCGTGACCTGGGCCTTGTCGGCCCGGCCGGATCCGGTGACGGCGGCCTTCACCTCACTCGGTGTGTGCATGACCACGGGGATGCCCCGGCGGGCCGCGGCGAGCGCCGTGACCCCCGCGGCCTGCGCGGTGCCCATCACCGTGGACACGTTGTTCTGGCTGAAGACCCGCTCCACCGCGACCACGTCGGGGCGGACCTGGTCCATCCAGCCCTCGACGGCGTCGCTGATACCCAGCAGCCGGGCCCCCAGATCACTGCCCGCGGGTGTCCGGATCACGTCGACGGCCACCATCTGCACGCGGCGCCCGGGCAGGCCGTCGACCACACCCAGCCCGCACCGGGTCAGGCCGGGGTCGACTCCGAGAACACGCATGACGCCACGATCACAGCCAAACCGGACGAGGGCCGGGAGCGACACTCGGAACACATGTCACACCCGACCCCCAAGCCCCAGAGACGACTGATGTCACTCGGCGTTGACGAGTTCCATCACTTCGTCGGACACGTCGAAGTTGGCGTAGACGTTCTGCACGTCGTCGCTGTCCTCGAGGGCGTCGATCAGCTTGAACACCTTGCGCGCGCCGTCCTCGTCGAGGGGGACGTTCATCGTCGGCACGAACTGGGCCTCGGCCGAGTCGTAGTCGATCGAGGCATCCACCAGGGCCGTGCGCACGGCGACCAGGTCGGTGGCCTCACTGACCACCTCGAAGATCTCGCCCTGGTCGTTGACCTCTTCGGCCCCGGCCTCGAGCACCGCACCGAGCACGTCATCCTCGGTCAGGCCGGCGGACTTCGGCACCACGACGACGCCCTTGCGGTTGAACAGGTACGCCACGCTGCCCGGGTCGGCCATCGCGCCGTTGTTCCTGGTCATCGCGGTGCGGACCTCCATGGCGGCCCGGTTGCGGTTGTCCGACAGGCACTCGATCAGCAGGGCCACGCCGTTGGGGCCGTACCCCTCGTACATGATCGTCTGGTAGTCGGCCCCGCCGCCCTCGGCCCCGGACCCGCGCTTGACGGCGTTGTCGATGTTGTTGTTCGGCACCGACGACTTCTTCGCCTTCTGGATGGCGTCGTAGAGCGTCGGGTTGCCGGCCGGGTCACCGCCGCCCGTGCGGGCCGCGACCTCGATGTTCTTGATCAACTTGGCGAACATCTTGCCACGCTTGGCGTCGATGACGGCTTTTTTGTGCTTGGTGGTGGCCCACTTGGAATGGCCGGACATCGGGTCGCCTCCCGTTACGCATACATTCAGAAACCAAAGCTCAGCCAGCAATCCTACTCATGGGCGGGCCACCCTCAACGCACCGCGGGGGCCGTAGCGCCGTCCGGGCGGTCGGTGACCGGCGGAACCGGAGGCGAAAGGTCCGTCGTCAGGCGGGCCGCAGCCCGCTCGGCGCTGCGCCGGGCCCAGGCCCCGGACGACCCCCAGCCGACCACCAGGGCGAGCGCCGCACAGCCGGCGACCACCCAGAAACCGGCGTGGGCCGCGTCCACCCGTGAGACCGCGTCCGGAACCGACCCGAGTCGGGCGGTGTAGACCGACCCGACCACCGCGACACCGATCGCCGTGCCGACCTGCCGGCTCGTCGAGGTGACCGCCGCGGCCAGCCCGGCCTGCGAGGGCGGCATGCCGGAGACCGCGGTGGCGGTGATCGGCGCGTTCAGCATGCCGAAGCCGACCCCGAAGAGGCCGTAGGCCAGGAAGAGCACGGCCAGCGACTGCGAGGGGTCGACGAAGGTCAGCGTGAGCGTGCCGGCCGTCATGCCCAGGCCACCGAGCACCAGGGACGGGCGGGTGCCGTAACTGGCCACCATCCGCCCGGAGATCGGCGCCAGCACCATCACCACGACGGCCATCGGCAGCAGGTACAGCCCGGCCCGGAACGGGGTCAGGTCCAGATCGTTCTGCAGGTAGAGGGTGTTGACGAAGAGGCAGCCGGAGAACGCCGCGAACGCACAGACGGCGATCAGGGTGGCGCCCGAGAACTGCGCACTGCGGAAGAACCGTACGTCGAGAAGGGGCTCGGCACGCCGCTTCTCGTAGAGCACCAGGCTCACCGCGGACACCGCCGCGACCACCAGCAGTCCCACCACCAGGGGCGAGCTCCAGCCCCGGTGCGGCACCTCGATGATCGCGTAGACCAGGGTGGCCAGGGTGAGCACCACGAGCAGCTGACCGACCGGGTCGATCCGCCGGGCCCGGGCCGCCTTCGACTCGGGCACGAACAGCGCGGTCAGCCCGATCGCGAGCAGGCCGATCGGAATGTTGATGATGAAGATCCAGCGCCAGCCCACGGTTTCGACGAGGAAACCGCCGAGGATCGGGCCGAGCGCGATGCTGACCCCCACCACCGCACTCCAGACCCCGATGGCCCGGGCCCGTTCCTGGCGGTCGGGGAAGGTGTTGGTGACGATCGACAGCGCCACCGGGTTGAGCATCGAGGCGCCGACGCCCTGCAGCATGCGGAAGGCGATGAGCCAGCCCAGGTTCGGGGCCAGGCTGCACAGCAGTGAGGCGAGCACGAAGATCGCCAGGCCGGTCTGGAAGGTGCGGCGCCGGCCGATCCGGTCACCGGTGGAGCCGGAGAGCATCAGCAGACTGCTCAGCACCAGCGTGTAGGAGTCCAGGGCCCACTGCAGCCCGGACACCGAGGCGCCGAGGTCTTGCTGCAGCGAGGGCAGGGCCACGTTCAGCACCGTGGTCTCGAGTCCGACGATCAGCAGGCTCAGGCAGCAGATCGCCAGCACCAGGAAGCGGCGGCGGGTACTCAGGTCGGGCATGGACGGGACCCTCGATCCGATCAGCACAACAGGGAACATCGTTACCCTGGCTAACCAACCACGCGCAGGGCGCCCCTGTTCCCGGCCGGCGAGAAGTCGCCGGAAGATGGGCCTCCCGGCGACATCGGCGGGAGGTCTCAGCTGTTCGCGCGGGCCTTCTCCGCATACTCGGTCACCATCTGCGCGAACAGATGGTGGACGCGGTGGTCACCGGTGATCTCCGGGTGGAACGAGGTGGCGAGCAGGTTGCCCTGCCGGACCGCGACCGCGTGCCCCTCGGGCGAGCGGGCGAGCACCTCCACCCCGGGCCCGACCTCCTCCACCCAGGGCGCCCGGATGAAGACGGCATGCACCGGGCCGCCCTCGATCCCGGCGACGTCCAGGTCGGCCTCGAACGAGTCGACCTGGCGCCCGAAGGCGTTGCGCCGCACCGTCATGTCGAGGCCACCGAGAGTCTGCTGACCGGGGGCGGTGTCGACCACCCGGTCGGCCAGCAGGATCATCCCGGCGCACGAACCGTAGGCGGGCAGACCCGCGTCCAAAAGCCTCTGCAGTGGTTCGCGCAGCTCGAAGATCCGGGTGAGCTTGTCGATCGTGGTCGACTCCCCGCCGGGGATCACGATGCCGGACAGGCCCTCCAGCTCGGCGGGCCGGCGCACGGCGCGGGTCGCCACCCCCGCGCCGGCGAGCACGGCGAGGTGCTCACGAAAATCGCCCTGGACAGCGAGAACCCCGATGACGGGCGTGCTCACCAGCCGCGCTCGGCGAGACGGTGCGGCTGCGGGATCTCGTCGACGGTGATGCCGACCATGGCCTCGCCCAGGCCGCGCGACACCTTGGCGATCACGTCCGGGTCGTCGTGGAAGGTGGTGGCCTTGACGATGGCCTCGGCCCGCGCCACCGGGTTGCCGGACTTGAAGATGCCGGAGCCGACGAACACGCCGTCCGCGCCGAGCTGCATCATCATCGCGGCGTCGGAGGGAGTGGCGATGCCGCCCGCGGTGAACAGGACCACCGGGAGCTTGCCACTCGCCGCGATCTCCTGCACCAGGGGCAGGGGCGCCTGGAGCTCCTTGGCGGCCACGTACAGCTCATCCTCCGACATGCTCGTCAGCTTGCGGATCTCGCCGCGGATCTGGCGCATGTGGGTGGTGGCGTTCGAGACGTCGCCGGTGCCGGCCTCACCCTTGGAGCGGATCATCGCCGCTCCCTCGGAGATCCGGCGCAGCGCCTCGCCCAGGTTCGTGGCGCCACAGACGAAGGGCACCGTGAACTTCCACTTGTCGATGTGGTTGGCGTAGTCGGCCGGGGTGAGCACCTCGGACTCGTCGATGTAGTCGACACCGAGCGACTGCAGCACCCGGGCCTCGACGAAGTGACCGATACGGGCCTTGGCCATCACCGGGATCGAGACGGCGGCCTGGATGCCGTCGATCATGTCCGGGTCACTCATCCGGACCACGCCGCCCTGGGCCCGGATGTCGGCGGGCACCCGCTCGAGCGCCATCACGGCCACGGCGCCGGCGTCCTCGGCGATGCGGGCCTGGTCGGGCGTGACCACATCCATGATCACCCCACCCTTGAGCATCTCGGCCATACCTCGCTTCACGAGGCCGGTACCGGTGACGGAAGGGATGGTGGAACTGTCGGGCGCGGAGCTGGACACGTGGACCTCTCACTGACCTCAGCGGCTGGGACCGGGACCGTTACAGAACGCAGTCCGGATTCAGCCTCATGCTAATCCCCCCTGGGGAGGCGGCTGCCAGGCGAGGCTCTCCGGCTGGCTGTCGTCGATCTCGACCATCTGGGGCATCTGTGCGGTACCGGCCAGTTTGGCCCAGCGCACGACCTTCTTGCGCCGCATCCGCTGGGCGTGGGCCACCGCGTCGTTGTGGAACCGGCGGGCCAGCTGAACCCGCTCCCCCGCCAGCACGAGCTCGTCGAGCAGCTCGCCCGTCGCCGGGTCGGCCCGCAGCCGGGTCACCTGTTTCCGATCGGCGAAGGCCTGGTGCAGCGCCCGCGCCAGCAGGTTCTCGCCCGCCTCGCTGACCGGTGCGTCGGGGGCCCGCACCATCCGGGAGGCGGCCAGGCGCAGTTGTTCACCGGCCGGCGGGGCCAGGTTCCGGCTGACCTCCAGCGCCACGGCCGCCCGGCGGGCCAGCCGGGTCTCCAGGGCGGCGCGGGAGGTCTCGACCCGGTGGTGCAGACGGTCCAGCCGGGCCGCCAGGTACGAGAGGTACCAGCCGAGGGCGAGCAGCAGCACAACGGTGAGCAGGACGACACCCCAGGCACCGTCCAGCCACTGCAGGGCGTGATCCATCAGCTCGCCTTCGGGCGCCAGCGCGCGAACAGGCCCAGGCGCGGGTCCTCGCCCACCTTGTCGGCCCCCAGGGTCACCGTGTCGTACACGTCGAGGATCTGCGCGGCCACGCGCGACCAGTCGTAGCGGCGCACGGCGGTGGAAGCCCGCTGTGCCCTCGCCCGGGCCGCGTCCGGATCGGCGAGCACCGCACCGATCGCGGCGGCCAGGGCCGGAGCGTCGCCGGTCCGCGTGAGCAGGCCGAGCTCGCCGTCGTCCAGCACCCGCCGGAAGGCCCCCAGATCGCTGGCGATCACCGGGGCGCCCGCGCTCATCGCCTCGACCAGCACGATGCCGAAGCTCTCGCCGCCGGTGTGCGGGCCGACGTAGGCGTCCACCGAACGCAGCAGCGAGGCCTTGGCGTCGTCGTCGAGCGGGCCCAGCAGCTCGATCGCGTCCCGGGCCGCCGGCTGGTCACGCAGAACGGCCAGGGCCTCTTCCGCGTCGCCGCGTCCCAGCACCAGCAGACGCACCCCCGGATGGGCCCGCAGCACCTCCGGCAGCGCGGCCGTGAGCACCTGCAGGCCCTTGCGGGGCTCGTCCAGCCGCCCGAGGAAGGCCAGCGTCGGGCGCCCGGGTGTGCCCTGCCACTGCGGGCGGGGGGACGCGGCGGCGAACCGGTCGACGAACACCCCGTTCGGGATGACCACCGCGTCACCGCCCAGATGGTCGACCACCGTGCGCCGCGCGTCTTCGGACACCGCGATCCGGGCCGACAGCTTCTCGAAGCCCGGCCGCAGCAGCGGGTAGGCCGCCGACATCGCGCGCGAGCGCGGGTTGGAGGTGTGGAAGGTCGCGACGATCGGGCCGGTCGCGGCCCACATCGCGAGCATGGACAGTGACGGGCTGGAGGGCTCGTGCACGTGCAGCACGTCGAAGTCGTTCTCGGCCAGCCAGCGCTTGACCCGGGAGGAGGCGACCGGACCGAAGCTGATGCGGGCCACCGAGCCGTTGTAGGGCAGCGGCACCGCGCGCCCGGCCGACTCGATGTACGGGGGCAGCTCGGTCTCGTCGTCGGAGGGGGCGAGCACGCTGACGTGGTGGCCCTGGCCCAGGAGATGCTCGGCGACGTCGCGGATGTGGAACTGCACGCCGCCCGGCACGTGGAACGAGTACGGCGACACCATGCCGATGCGCAGGGTCCGGACGTCGCTCATCGGGGAGATCGATCTGATCGATCTGATCGATCGGCGTCGAACACGACCTGCAGCATGTGCCAGTCCTGCGGGTGCTCGCGCAGGCCGGCCGAGAGCGCGTCGGCACAGCCCTGCGTCATCACCGCGATCTTCTCGGCGTTCGTGCCCGTGGTGGGCACCGGCACCGGCTCGTGGATCTGCAGCACCAGGCCCCAGCCACCGCCGGGAAGCCGCTCGTAGTAGGTGTTCACCGGCAGCAGCGGCGCCTTGGAGGCGAGCGCGATCGCGGCCGGCCCGGGGGCCATCCGGGAGGGCTCGCCGAGGAAGGTGACGGGCACACCGTTGCCGGACAGGTCGCGGTCGGCCAGCAGCGGCACGAACGCGCCGCCGCGGACCTGCCGGACGAGCTTGCCGACCAGGCCGGGATCACCGAGGGGGTAGATCTCCATGCCGAGGCTGCGGCGGTAGTCGAGGAACTCCTGGTAGACCGCCTCGGGCTTGAGCCGCTCGGCGACGGTGGTGACCTTGGCCAGGTGCACACAGGCCCAGGCCCCGGCGTGGTCCCAGTTGCCCTGGTGGGCCAGGGCCGCGACGACGCCGCCGGAGCTGAAGACCCGCTTCAGCCGGTCGGGGTCGTCGACCCGGCAGGTGCGGGCCAGCCGGTCGGCGTCCCAGCCCGGCAGCAGGAACGCGTCGCACCAGTAGCGCAGGTAGGAGCGCATACCGCGGCGGGACAGCTCGCGCAGTTGTGCGGGGCCGGCGCCGGGCACGGCGCGGGCCAGGTTCTTCTCCAGACGCTGCACGCCGGTGCCGTGGCGCCACCAGACCCAGTCGGCGCCCAGCGTGAACAGGGCGTAGGCCACCCGCTCGGGCAGCAGCCGCACAACCTTCCAGGCGGTCAGGTAGGCGGCGGTGGCTACCCGGTCACCCACGGAGAAGATCACACATCGCCGGTGGCCACCGCGGCGGCCCGGTCGGCCGCGATCAGGGCCAGGGCCTGCTTGCGCACCATCAGGATGCGCTGCATCACGGTGATCACGCTGGCGACCGCGAGCAGGGCCAGCACCACCCCGAGCACGGCGTCGGGTGCGCCGATGCCGACGAAACCGGTGGCGATGAGGGTGGCCACGAGCCGCTCGGACCGCTCGGCGATCCCCACGTTCGCCTGCATCCCCAGGCCCTCGGCCCGGGCGCGGGAGTAGGAGACCAAGTAGCCGAGCACCAGGCAGGTGAGGGCGAGCGCGGTCATCACGTCGTCGTCACCGCCGCCGGCGTAGTAGAGCACCAGGCCGCCGAAGACCGCACCGTCACCGAGGCGGTCGAGCGTGGAGTCGAGGTAGGCGCCCCAGACCGACGAGCGGCCGGACAGGCGGGCCATGGTGCCGTCGAGCAGGTCGGAGAACACGAAGGCCGTGACGGCCATCACACCCCAGAACAGCTGGCCGATCGGGAAGAGGATGAGAGACCCGGCGCACACGCCGAAGGTGCCGACCAGGGTGACGACGTCTGGGCTGACCCCCCAGCTCAGAAGCAACCTGGCGACCGGCGTGAAGATGCGCGTGAAGAGGGCGCGCGCGAATCGGTTGAGCATGGTGGGGTCACTCTACCGACGCCGGGGCGATGCTCAGACGCGGACAGATCACCCGGCCCCAACCTTCAGCGGTGTGTAACCGCCGCGACACCGGGAATCACGCGTTCCAGGCGTCCGCGAGCTTCGTGCGGGTGTCGGCGAGCAGTTCGGGCAGCGCCTTGGTGCGGGCCACGACCGGCAGGAAGTTCGCGTCGCCGCCCCACCGCGGCACCACGTGCTGGTGCAGGTGGGCGGCGATACCGGCCCCGGCGACGGCTCCCTGGTTGAGCCCGAGGTTGAACCCGTGCGGGGCCGAGACCGCGCGGATCACGGTCATCGCGCGCTGGGTCATCGTGGCGACCTCGACCGTCTCCGGCCCGGTCAGGTCGGTGTAGTCGGCGACGTGACGATAGGGACAGACCAGGACGTGACCCGGGTTGTACGGGAAGAGGTTGAGCACGGCGAAGGCGTGCTCGCCCCGCGCCACGATCAGGCTCTCCTCGTCGGCCACCTTCGGTGCCCGGCAGAACGGGCAGTCCTCACCCGGGGCCGACGTCTTCGGCTTCTCCTCACCGCTGATGTAGACCATGCGGTGCGGCGTCCAGAGCCGCTCGAAACCGTCCGGCTCGCCGCTGAGCGCGTCAGCCGCCTCGTACCCATCCGTCACCTGCGGGAGTCTAGTGCTCCCCGCTGTCCGGCAGCCGTCCGTGCCGCGTGACTATCCTGACCCGGTGAACGGGTCGCACAGCACTTCCACCGTGGCGCAGGACGGGGACCCACTCCGCCTGTCCCGCCCTCTCAAGGCCCTCCTGGCGAGCACACTGGTCGCGGTCACCGCCCTCTTCCTGGCCGGTACGTTCCACGGCTCGGACCTGTGGT
This sequence comes from Kineosporia sp. NBRC 101731, assembly GCF_030269305.1. Lineage (NCBI taxonomy): Bacteria > Bacillati > Actinomycetota > Actinomycetes > Kineosporiales > Kineosporiaceae > Kineosporia > Kineosporia sp. NBRC 101731. Next base: position 299,063 of record NZ_BSTC01000006.1, on the reverse strand, counting down.
GGCCGTTCGGCCCCTGGCGGATGTACGCCACCTCCACCGCCCCCTCGGGCCCGGTCGGCTCCACGCTGATCCAGGTGAAGGAGGCGGGTGACGACCAGTGGCGGCCCGCTTCCCTGAACCCCGACACCGTCGGGCTCAACCGCGCGGAGATCGAGGGCCGGATGCCGCTGATCCAGTCCGACCCCTCGATGCTCGGCACCCTCCTGGACAGTCACGCCCGACTGCTCCCGGATGCCCCGCGGTGGCAGGCGATCCGGGTCGTGCGCAGCGACATCCTGCTCGAGAACGGCGTCCGTACCGGCGAGGTCCGCGAGAGCACCCTGGCCGTCTGGCCGGAGTCGGCCCGTACGGCGCAGGACGACACCCCCCGCATCCTCGAGGAGGCCACCCCGTGAGCCGGCTCTGGTCCTGGCTCTTCGCCCCCGTGCCGCTGGCCCGGGTGGCCCTGTTCCGCCGGTGCGTCTACGCGTTCGTGATCGTCGACATCCTGCTCCTGCACACGTCCGGGTACCGGCACGGCTGGGCCGACCCGGTCTGGTACCAGCCCCTGTACCTGGGTGACGTGTTCCGGATTCCCGCCGCCGACGTGCCCCAGGTGGAGATCCTCAAGTGGGGCACGGTGGTGGCCGCCCTGCTGGCCCTCACCGGGCGCCTGCCCCGCCTCACCGGGGCCCTCGTGGCCGTGGGCTGGGTCTGGTACCAGTACGTGGCCTTCGCCTACGGCAAGGTCGACCACGACCGCGGCGACTTCATCGTGGCGCTGCTCGTGCTGCCGCTCATCGGGATGGCCGCGACCGGCGACCGGCGCCGCAGTGAACTCGCCGGCTTCGCCTTCCGGGCCGTGCAGTTGGCCTGCATCGCCACCTATTTCCTGTCCGCCTGGGCGAAAGTCCGCTTCGGGGGCTGGGACTGGGTGAACTCGGCGACGATCACCCGGGCGGTGATCCGCCGCGGCACGTTCCTCGGCGACTGGCTGCTGCACATCCCCTGGAGCCTGCACGCGTCACAGTGGGTGATCTTCTCGCTCGAGATGCTCAGCCCGCTGATCTTCGTCGTCTCCGAGTACTGGCGGCGACGGATGATCGCGGGCTGGTTCGCCTTCCACGCCGCCACCTACGCGGTGATCACCATCGCGTTCTGGCCGCACCTGATCATGCTGCTGGCGTTCCTGCCGCTGGAGCAGTACCGCGACAGCGCGGTGGCCCGGTGGCGGGCGTGGAGGGACCCAGAGCCGAAACCCTCATTGCGGACGTCCACCAGCCCCTGAGGGGGAAGGTGGCGGTCCCGCTGGTTAGAGCAGACCCCGCACGCGGGTGGCGAATTCCGGGTCGTGGGCGATGGCGCTGGCCACCGCGTGCTGCACCCGGTCGCGCGCCCAGCCGGAGGGGCCGCCCGGCCTCTGGCACTCGGCGTCGAACTCGGCCATGTAGCGCGTGCCGGACAGCTTTCCGGCAACCAGGTCGTGCAACTCGGTCAGCTGCTTGTCCTTGCCGGTACCCCAGGACCGCAACCGGTCGACGACAACGTCCGCACCCTGCATCGTGCCTCCTCATTAAGGCCATACCCGTTGAGGAAGCATCGGCCCGGGGAGAGCCGGGGTCAAGGGCGAAGCGGCCGGGTTCGGCCGATCAGGCGGGGGCTGCCCCCGCCTGATCGAACCGGGCCGGCCCGTCTCGCGTCAGATCCGGCCAGAATGATCCGGCCAGAATGATCCGGGCCGGAACGGTTCGGGAGCGACGTCAGAGCAGCTGACGCACGCGGGCGGCGAACACCGAGTCGTGCGCGATGGCGGTGGCCACGGCGTGCTGCACCCGGTCCCGCGTCCATCCGGACGGGCCCCGCGGCGTGCCGCACTCGGCATCGAAATCCGCCATGTACTGCTGGCCGGCGAGTTTCCGGGCTACCACGTCGTGCAGCTCGTCGAGCTGTCCGTCACGCCCCGGTCCCCAGCACCGCAGCCTGGCGACGACAACATCCGCACCCATCATTGGGTCCTCCCGTTCCGCCGGTCGATCCCCTTATTCAGGTGGTGCGGACCCTCCGTAGCAAGGCAGCCACACCGGCCTTGCGCCGAACGGTCCGCCCGAAGCCGGGGCGCGGCTCGACGTGACGCGCGGGTACGCGACGGGAGGCGACCGCCGTGTCCAGGTCAGCGGAGCGGCCGGTACTTTTCGCCCGCACGATCGCGTGGCCGGCCGGGACCGCACCGGCCCCGAACGACATGACCAGCCAGGGTTCGAACTCCTCGATGATCGCCCGGACCCGCAGTTGCCAGCCGAAGGCACCGTCCGGACCGTCCGGATCGTCCTGGACCGCGGCGGGACGCAGCCCGTCCGCGAGGATCCCGGCCAGGCGCCCACGGTCGGCGGCGAGCAGATCGGCGAGCGTGGTGTCCGGGGTGAGCACGAACGCGGACGTCCCCCGCCCGAACAGCACCAGCACGCTGCCGAGGAGACCACCACCGTCGATCCGGACGGTGAGCAGGTCGAGGCGGCGGGTCCCGCCCTCGATGCTCTCCCCCGAGGCCCGTAGCGCGGCGACGGCCCGCTCCCGGTGCTGTTCGTCGTCGGGATGTTCCGCCAGCGCCCCCACGGCCCACCGGGCCGGGGCCGAGACGATCAGCCGTTCCAGATCGGTGCTGACGTCCAGCCGGAACGCGAAGTCGCAGCGCTGGACCCGGAAGACGCCGACCTGAATGGTGCGGCCGTCAAGAAGCTGAACACCGGGCGCACGTACATCGTCCTCAACCTCGAGCACTTCACCCTCCTGACCGTCGGTGATCCCTCAGTCACCATGAGGCGGTCGATCACCGGGACGGGTCAAGGCAGATGCAGCAACACTGCCATTTGCGGGTGGCGATGGTGCGCCCGCACGACGGATCGCCTCCGGGTTACTGGTCCGGCTGCTTCTGGGGTGGCATCGCGCACGCCGGGGTGCCACCGGGCAGCGACTGACGGTTGCGCGCGACCCAGCGGTAGACGACCCCCGCCACCTGCCGCACCCCGGGCAGCGCGATGACGTACCCGGCCGGGCGGAACCAGGGGCGGGACGCCTTCAGCAGCTGGGCCACGGCGAGCTCGGCGGCGTACACCCGGCCGTCGGCGTCCACGTACTGCAGGGCCTCGGTGCAGATCTGCGCGTCCAGCCCGTAGGCAGCCAGGTCGAGGCGCTGCCACGGCTCCACCGCGGCCGGGGGCCTCAGGTACGAGGTGATCACGCCGGCCAGCTTCGTGCAGATGCCGCAGTCACCGTCGAACACGACGACCGGGCGGGGCGAGGGTAGAACGGAGGGCGCCATGACGCCCAGATTACGTCGTCGGTCGTGTCCTAGGATCTCCGGCGTGTCCCCACCCCAGCCCGGCGATCGGCCCCCGGTCCTCACCCCTCCTGATCACCCTGATCACCCTGACCGCCGCGTCGATCCCGTCGAGGAGGCCGGGCGGCTCTCCCGCCGGAGTCTGGTCTGGCGGGCTGCCGCCCTGGCCGCCGGAACCCTGATGGTGATCAACGGCTCGGTGTTCGGCAACGACGTGTACTGGCCCTTCGGGCCGATGAGCCAGTTCGCCTTCCGCACCGGCACCAACGACGCGATCCGCTCCACCTTCCTGGCGGCGGTGGACGAGGACGGCATGTTGCAGCGGGTCACCCTCAGCCCGGCCAACCTGGGCATCGCCCGGGCCGAGATCGAGGGCCAGCAGCCCCGGTTCGTACGGGAGCCGGACATGCTCTCCGCCCTCGCGGCGAACTACCGGCGGATCCACCCCGACGCCCCGGAACTCACCCAGCTGTGGCTGTGCGAGAAGGTGACCAAACTGCACAACGGGCGCGACGCCGGCAGCACCACCGAGACCGTCGTCGGCTGGCCGGAGAACTCTCAGGTCCCGGCCGACCTGCCGGAGTTCGGCGGGACGAAGGTTCCCTACCGAGCCGGGACCGGCAGTACCCCGGACAGCTCGCCGAGCAGCACTCCCAGCAGCACTCCCAGCAGCACGGAGGCACCGCAGTGACCGCCCAGGCAACCCTCCCCGTCGCCGGCGGACCGCCGGCCGGCCCGGTGCCCTCACGGGCGCAGCGGCTGCGCGGCTGGGTCTTCACCCCGGTGCCCCTGGCCCGGGTCGCCGTGCTGCGGGTGATCGTCTACCTGTTCGTGGTCTACGACCTGTTCTACGTCGTCAACGACCCGCCGCACCTCGCCCAGAACTCGGCGGCGCTCTACCGCCCGATCCGGATCCGCTCCTGGCTGGATCTGCCCGTCCCGTCGACCGGCTACGTGCTCGCCGAGCGGGCCGTGGTGATCGCCGCGTGCGCCGTGGTGATCGCCGGGGTCCTTCTGCGCCTGCCCCGGTGGCTCACGGCCCTGGCCGGGGTGCTGGTCGCGGCCGGGTTCACCGACTGGGTCTCGATCGGCATGTCCTACAGCAAGATCGACCACGACCACTTCGCGCTGATCATGGCCGTCTGGGTCCTGCCCACGGTCGGCACGACCCTGCTGCGTGGCCGGGCCGCCGGCATCCGGTCCGAGGCGGCCGGCTGGGCCCTGCTCTGCATCCAGGTCGGCTGCGTGGCCATCTACTTCCTCTCCGCCGTCGCCAAAGTGCGCTACGGGGGCTGGAACTGGGTGACCGGTTCGACGTTCGCCTGGGCCATGACCCGACGTGGCACCGGGCTCGGCCGGGCCCTTCTCGACCCGCCGTGGATCCTCACCGCGTCCCAGTTCCTGATCTTCACGATCGAGGTGTTCTCGCCGCTGATCCTCTGGGCGCGGGGCCGGGTCCGTTACCTGATGGTGCTCGGGTTCATGGTCTTCCACCTGAGCACCTACCTGGCCATGAAGATCCACTTCCTGCCGCTGGTGATCTGCCTGCTGGCGTTCCTGCCGCTGGAGATCCTCCTGCGGCGCCGGGAACAGCCGGTCGCGGCCACCCCGACGGCCTAGGGCCGCCACGAACATTCGCGGGCGGCCCCCTTCACGCCGCTACTCATGATCAGGCCCGGTTCGTGATCATGCAGCCCCCGGTTTCCCGGGGACAGTTTGCATGATCACGAAGAAGGCTTCGAGCTGCTCCGGCAGTTCGACCCAGCTCAGCCCAGCTCGGCCCAGCTCGGCCCAGCTCAGCCCAGCTCAGCCCAGCTCGGCCTAGTTCGAAAGAGGAGAGGGGCCGGCCTTCGTGGTCCCGGCGCCCGGGCGTCAGCCCTTCCGGCTCCGGGCCGGGTGTGCTGTGTCACCCGGCCGGACCGGCGTGTGGCGGGGCGCCGGGGTCGGGGCGGGCACGGGCTGGGGTTGTGATCCGCGCGGTGACGGCACGGCGTGCAGAGCGGCCGGGCTCATCGCGCTCCCCGGACTCACCTCACTCACTGAACGGCCGGCCGGCGAGCCGGACCGCCGGTGGCGCTTGTCCTGGTACATCGCGCTGTCCGCGTCCTTCAGCAATTCTTCCGGGTCGGAGGCCGGGTTCTGGGTGAAGGTGACGCCGACGCTCGCGGTCACCGGCGTGGTCGGGGCCGGGGTGAAACCGGTACCGACGGTACCCAGCGCCTGCGCCACCTGCTCGGCCAGGTCGTGCACGGCCCCGGCCGAGGCGGCCCGGGTGAGGACGACGAACTGGTCGCCTCCCAGCCGGGCCGTGAACGCCTGCTGCGGTACGGCCGCGGCCAGCACGGTGGCCGTCCGGGCGATCAGGTCGTCGCCGCCGGTGAGTCCCAGCTCGTCGTTGACCACGTGGAAGTTGTCCAGGTCGACCATCAGCACGCCGAGCCCGGCCTCCTGGTCGCGCAGGCGGGCGATCTCGGAGTTCAGCCGCTCCCGCAGGGCCAGGCGGTTGGCCAGGCCGGTCAGCGGGTCGGTCCGGGTCTGACGCCGGAGCCACTGCTCGTGCGCCTGTGCCGCGGTGACGTCGCGCATCTGCACCAGGGCGTGCGCGGGCCTGCCCTCCTCGTCGCGGGTCAGGGTGACGACCAGCTGGATGTAGAGGTGGCCGGTGCCGACGGGCATCCGGGCCAGGTGCTCGATCGTGTCACCGGGAAAGGTGCCCGCCGGCTCGGCGACCAGAAGGTCGAGATCCTCCAGCAGCGCGCGGCGGTCGGCCACGTCGTCCGGGTGATCGGGACGCGGTCCCTCCTCGCCCGCCCGCACCGAACCCGGGGGTCGTGCCGGACCGGCCAGGACGTCCTCGATCGGGAGACCCACCAGGCCCGGACCCGACGGCCCGGACGTGCCCGGACGGCCGGTCAGCGTGCCCGCAGCGGGGTTGGCGCGCACGATGCGCCCGTTGTCGGCGCCGGTGACCGCGATCACGACGATCCCGTCGGAGGCGTGCCGGAAGGCCGCCCCGAGCAGCTCCTCGGCCGCCCGGCGGGCATGGTCGGCGGTCTGCGCGGCGGTCACGTCCCGGGCGAAGACGTGCCGGCCGGGCTCGTGCCGGGAGGCCCACATCTGCAGCTCGACGATCTTCTCGGTGCCGTCCTGGCAGAGCAGCGGGCCGCACCGGTGGATGACAGTTCCCTGCTGCACCTCGTTCAGCTCGTCCTGCACCGCCGGCCGGTTGCGTTCGGGTACCAGCAGGTCGAGCGCGCTCGTCCCCAGCACCTCGGCCCGGGACCAGCCGAAGGTGCGCTCCGCCGCGGTGTTCCAGAAGGTGATCCGGCCCTCGCGGTCACAGGAGTAGTAGGGGTCGAAGGAGGTCTCGACGATCTCCCGGGCGTTGCGCGACTGCCGGGCCAGCTGCTCGGTGGCGTGCCGGGCCCGCTCCAGGGCGTCGCCCATCTGGAAGATGCCGATCGCGTGGTCGGCCAGCACGCGCAGCATCTTCAGCTGGTCCTGCGTGAATGTCTGGGGCTGCTCGTCCCAGGCACAGAGCGTGCCGACGATGTGCCCGGTCAGGGTGCGCATCGGCACCGAGGCGTAGAACCCGATCCGGCCGAGCGTGCCGTCGATGACCGGGCTGTCGGCCAGGATCGGCACGGTCGCGGTGTCCGGGGCCACGAGCTCCTGACCGCTGCGCACCACCAGGTCGCAGGGAATGTCCTCGCGGGGAAACCGGCCCGGCTCGCCACCCACGGTGGCGATCGCGTGCAGCCACTCCTCGTCCACGATGTTGATCGTGGCGTTGGGTACCTGGCACAGCTGCGCGGCCAGGGCCACCACCTGCTCGATGCCCTGGCTGACGGGCCGCTCCAGCAGCCCCAGCGCGCGCACCGCCTCGATCCGTGCCTGCTCCTGGCGGTCCACCTCGGTGATACCGCCGAAATAGGCTTCCTGTGCCTCGTCCAGCTCCTGCGTCGCCACAGGCTCGCTATCGGCGCATCCGTGCCCCGGCCTGAGCCCGTCCCGAGCTCGTCCGGAGCTCGTAACGGGGGACACGGGCGAATCCCGGACGCGAAGGCTCACCGGCGCTCGATAGCATCGGGACGGCCACTCGTACGGGTGCCCACCGAACTAATGAGGAGTCACTGTGTCAGCCCAGGTCACCGTGTCCGTATCCGGTTCCCCGCGGGAGGTTGCCGCGGGGACCACGGCCGCGGACCTGTTCGCCGACGACCGCGCCGTCATTGTCGCGCGTGTCGACGGCGAGCTGCGCGACCTCACCCACGAGCTCACCGGGGGCGAGGAGGTCGAGCCCGTCACCGCCGCCGACCCCGAGGGCCTGGCCGTGCTGCGGCACTCCACCGCCCACGTGCTCGCGCAGGCCGTGCAGGCCACCTTCAAAGACGCCAAGCTCGGCATCGGCCCGCCGATCAAAGACGGCTTCTACTACGACTTCGACGTCGAGACCCCGTTCACCCCGGACGACCTGAAGGCCCTCGACAAGGCGATGCAGCGCCTGATCAAGGACGGCCAGACCTTCCGGCGCCGCGTCGTCACCGACGACGAGGCCCGCGCCGAGCTGGCCGACGAGCCGTACAAGCTCGAGCTGATCGGTCTCAAGGGCGGTTCGGTCGAGGACGCCGCCGAGGGTGCCTCCGCCGAGGTCGGCGGCGGCGAGCTGACCATCTACGACAACCTCAACCGCAAGGGTGAGGTTGCCTGGAAGGACCTCTGCCGCGGTCCGCACGTGCCGACCACCAAGATGATCGGCAACGGTTTCCAGCTGATGCGCAGCGCCGCCGCGTACTGGCGGGGCAGCGAGAAGAACCCTCAGCTGCAGCGCATCTACGGCACCGCGTGGGCCACCAAGGACGAGCTGAAGGCCTACCTGGACCGGCTCGCCGAGGCCGAGCGCCGCGATCACCGCAAGCTCGGCACCGAGCTCGACCTGTTCAGCTTCCCGGACGAGATCGGTTCCGGCCTGGTGGTTTTCCACCCCAAGGGCGGCGTGATCAAGCGGGTGATGGAAGACTACGTGCGTAACCGGCACATCGAGGAGGGCTTCTCCTACGTCGGCACGCCGCACATCTCCAAGGGCCAGCTCTTCGAGACCTCCGGGCACCTGCCGTACTACGCGGACACCATGTTCCCGCCGATGGACCTCGAGAACAGCCAGTACTACCTCAAGGCCATGAACTGCCCGATGCACAACCTGATCTTCAGGTCACGTGGGCGTTCCTACCGTGAGCTGCCGCTGCGCCTGTTCGAGTTCGGCTCGGTCTACCGCTACGAGAAGTCCGGTGTGGTGCACGGTCTCACCCGCGTGCGGGGCCTGACCCAGGACGACTCACACAGCTACGTGACCCCCGAGCAGGCCCCGGACGAGATCCGCCACCTGCTGAAGTTCGTCACCGGGCTGCTGCGCGACTTCGGGCTCGACGACTACTACCTCGAGCTGTCCACCCGCTCCGACGACCCGGCGAAGAAAGACAAGTTCGTCGGCTCGGACGAGGACTGGGAGAAGGCCACCCAGGTGCTGCGCACCGTGGCCGAGGAGTCCGGCGCGCAGCTGGTGCCCGACCCGGGCGGCGCCGCGTTCTACGGCCCGAAGATCTCCGTGCAGGCCAAGGACGCCATCGGCCGCACCTGGCAGATGTCGACCATCCAGTACGACTTCAACCAGCCCAAGGGCTTCGGCCTGGAGTTCGCCGCCGCCGACGGCACCCGGCAGCAGCCGGTGATGATCCACTCGGCCAAGTTCGGTTCGCTGGAGCGGTTCTTCGGTGTCCTGGTCGAGCACTACGCCGGTGCGTTCCCCCCGTGGCTCGCCCCGGTGCAGGCCGTCGGCATCCCGGTCACCGACGACCACGTGCCCTACCTGAACGACGTCGCCGCGAAGCTGCGCACGGCCGGCGTGCGGGTGGAGGTCGACGACTCGGACGACCGTATGCCCAAGAAGATCCGCACCCACACCAAGCAGAAGGTGCCCTTCATGCTGATCGTGGGCGACGACGACGTGGCCAAGGGCGCCGTGTCGTTCCGCTTCCGTGACGGCTCGCAGGACAACGGCGTGCCGATCGACGACGCGATCGAGCGGATCACCGAGGCGATCAAGACCCGCGCCCAGGTCTGACCTTCCGCACAGGTCTGAGTCTCCGCACCCACAGACGGCGCCGACGCTTCCGAGGGAGCCCGGCGCCGTTCGCGTTTCTACGAGGAAGAGGCCCGATGTCCGTCTGGTCGGATCACGTCATCTGGTGGCAGCTCCATCCGCTCTCCTTCACCGGGGCGCCGGCGACGGCCCCGGAATCGACCTCCGAAGAGCCGGTGCCGCGGCTCGCCCGGCTGCACCACTGGCTGGGATACGTCATCGAGCTCGGCGCCAACGGCCTGCTGCTCGGGCCCGTCTTCGCCAGCCAGACCCATGGCTACGACACGGTCGACCACTTCCGCCTCGATCCCCGCCTCGGTGACGGGAGCACCTGGGACGCCCTGGTGGAGGACTGCCGGGAGCACGGCGTGATGCTGTTGCTGGACGGTGTGTTCAACCACGTCGGGCGCGACTTCCCGCAGTTTCGGGACGTGCTCGAGAAGGGCGCGGACTCGGAGTACACCGGCTGGTTCCACGTCGACTTCAGCGCCTCCGGGGAACTCACCTACCGTGACTTCGAGGGCCACGGCGGGCTGGTCGCGCTCAACCACGAGAGTCCGGCGGTGCGGCAGTACACCATCGACGCGATGCGGTACTGGCTCGACCGCGGCGCGAACGGCTGGCGGCTGGACGCGGCCTACGCGGTGCCGTCGGCGTTCTGGCACGACGTGATCGGCGAGGTCCGTTCCACCCATCCCGACGCCTGGTTCCTCGGCGAGGTCATCCACGGCGACTACCCGGCGCTGGTGGCCGACGGCGGGCTGGACTCGCTGACCCAGTACGAGCTGTGGAAGTCGGTCTGGAGCAGCCTCAACGACACCAACCTGTGGGAACTGGCCTGGACCCTCGACCGGCACAACACCTTCAGCTCGGCCTTCGTGCCGCAGACCTTCCTGGGCAACCACGACGTCACCCGTCTGGCCAGCCGCCTCGACGACCCCCGGCACCTGGGCCACGCCCTGGCCGTACTGTTCACGGTCGCCGGGGTGCCGAGTGTGTACGCCGGGGACGAGCAGGCGTTCCGGGGCGTCAAGTACGAGCGGGTGGACGGCGACGCCGAGATCCGCCCGGAATTCCCCGAGAACCCGGACGAGCTGTCGGATCTCGGCCGGCCCATCTACCGCCTGCACCAGGACCTGATCGGCCTGCGCCGGCGGCACCCCTGGCTGACCCACGGCATCTCCAGCCAGGTGCACCTGGCCAACGAGGTCTTTGCCTACCGGGTGACGAATCCCGAGGGCGGACCGGGACTGGCCGTGCTGCTGAACATCTCGGACCAGCCGTACGGCTTCGACCTCGGCGGGCCGCTCACGCGACTGCTGGGCAGTTCCCCCGACGAACCCGGCACCCAGGTCGAGGCGCACGGCTGGGCGATCATGGAATATCAGGAGCATCAGGAGTAAGGACGCCAGCCCTCCCGGTCCACGCCTCCCGGCACCGGGGCGGTGGGGTCGTAGGGCGTGCGGGTGAAGGCGAACGTGCCGATGTCGAGGGAGACCACGCGCCCCTGCGCATCGCGCACGGGCCGGAGCGTCTCACCCGCGTGATAACCCTCCAGCCCGACCCATCGGCCCTGCACGTCACGCCGGAAGCGCCCGCTGCGCGCGCCGTTCCCCAGCCCGGTCGCGACCAGGTCACCGTCGGCGGTGAGCCGGAGCCCGGTGCCGCTCGGGCCCCAGTACCAGGTGCCGGTCAGGGCCAGGGCGTCCTCGTCCACCTTCTCCAGGGGCTTCCAGCTGGGCCCGACGTAGGGTTCGTGGTCCCGCATGATCCGGAGCATCGCCATGGCCAGGTCGTTGCTGTTGCCGTTGGTGGCGTTGGCCAGCACCACCGCGCCGGTCTGCTGCGCCGGCTCGGCGAACAGCCCGGCCACGAAGCCCGGCATCGAGCCGCCGTGGCCGATCACGACCGCGCCCCCGTCGATTTCGTAGCTGAAGACTCCCAGACCGTATCCGCGGCGCCCCCGGCCGGCCTCCACCCCCGTCACCTCGGCCATCTCCGCGACGGTCGAGGTGGCGAGAACGCCCGCACCGCCGCGGGACCCGAGCAGGAACCCGGCGAACCGGCCGAGGTCGGCGACCGTGGACCAGAGTTGCCCGGCCGCGGCCCCAGCGCCGGAGTCCTCGGTGGGCTCGGGCAGCAGCAGGTCTGCCCACGGATGCACGGCCCACCCCCGCGCCGCGCCCGGTTCGGCGAAGTACGACGTGCGGAGCATGCCCAGCGGGTTCAGCACCTCCGCCTGCAGGACGTCGAACCACGCGCACCCCCGCAGCCGCGCAACCACCTCACCCAGCACCGCGTACCCCAGGTTGGAGTAGTGGAACCGGCGCCCGGCCGGGTACAGCACGTCGTCACGCCGCAACCGCGCCGCGAGGTCGGACCAGCCGACGCCCGGTACACGCTCCCACCAGTCCCCCGGCAACTCGGCCCGCAACCCGGACTCGTGCGCCAGCAGCTGCCCGACGGTGCGCTCGCCGAACGGCAGCCCGGGAACGTGCTTCTCGATCGGGTCGTCGAGACCGAGCAGGCCCTCGTCCCGCAGCCGGAGCACGGCCACGGCCGTCATCGTCTTGGTGATCGATCCGATCCGGTACTGCGTGAAAGGGCCGGGCTGCGCGCCGTCCACCGTTCCGCGGGCACCCGACCAGACCAGGTTCCCGCCCCGGGTGACCCCGGCGACCACGCTCGGGAGCCGCCCGTCCCGCTGGGTGCGCGCCAGTTCGGCGAGTAGACGGCGTGCGGTCGACGGTGCGATCGATTCATCCCCGGTCATGCCGCGCATGCTATGTCACGATCTTCACCGCCTCCTCGAGGGTTCGTGAAATTTTTTTACTGTCAACAGGTTCCGCGTAACAGCGCGGCGAAGGACGAGATCTTCACCAGCCCCGCCGGTGCTGCCGGGAACCGCCGCCCACCGCTGATCTGCCTGGACGGCGCCTACACCAGCACCTAGAGGTGCCGTCCTCGGCCCACCGGGCGCACGATGTCGGGAGCACTCCCGGACCGTCACATCGTCGTGCGTCGTGGTGGAGACATGCTCATGTACCGACAGGAACTCGATCCCCTGGCCGGCAGCCTCGCCTGGTCGGCCCTGTTCGCGGCGATCCCGCTCGTGGTCCTCTTCGTCATGCTCGGGGTGTTCCGGGTGCGGGCCTGGCTGGCCGCCCTCACCGGTTTGACGCTCTCGCTCGTCGTGGCCGTGCTCGTCTGGTCCATGCCCGCCGGTCAGGCGCTCCTAGCGGCGACGGAAGGGGCCGCGTTCGGCCTGTTCCCGGTGATGTGGATCGTGATCAACGCCCTCTGGGTGTACGAGCTGACGCGCCGGTCGGGCCATTTCGACGTCCTGCAGCGCACGTTCACCGGCATCAGCCCGGACGTGCGGATCCAGGGCGTGATCATCGCGTTCTGCTTCGGGGCCCTGCTCGAGGCCCTGGCCGGGTTCGGGGCGCCGGTGGCGATCTGCTCGGTGATGCTGGTGGCGATCGGGCTGAGCCCGCTGAAGGCCGCCACCACGGCCCTGGTCGCGAACACCGCCCCGGTGGCGTACGGCGCGGTCGCCACGCCGGTGATCACGCTGGCCCAGGTGTCGGGGCTGCCCCTGCGCGACATCAGCGCCATGACCGGGCGGCAGGTGCCGTTCCTCGCGCTGATCGTGCCGTTCCTGCTGCTCTACCTGCTCGACGGGCGGCGGGGCCTGCGGGACGTCTGGCCGGTGGCCGCGGTCTGCGGGGTGTCGTTCGCCCTCGCCCAATTCGCTGTGTCCAACTACGGGCCGGTCGAGCTCAGCGACATCGCCGCGGCCCTGGTCTCGGCGGGAGCCGTGCTGGTGTTCCTGCGGGGGTGGTCACCGGCGCCCATGGTGGACGCCCCTGAGCCTTCCGGTTCCGTCGCACCTTCCGGTCCTCCCGGGAGGAGGGAAGGTGAGGAGACATCGGCGGTCTCACCGACGTCCTCAGTGAAAACTCTCGAGAACCCCGAGCGCCACGACCGATGGCTGGCCTTCGCGCCCTACCTGATCGTGATCGCGCTCTTCAGCATCGTCGCGATCCCGGCGGTGAAGGAGACCCTGTTGCGGCCCTCGGCCCGGTTCGGCTGGCCCGGGCTCGACGTGGTGAAGGCCGACGGCAGCGAACTGGCGCTCACCACCTTCAAATTCGAGTGGCTGGGGACGGGTGGGACGGTGCTGCTGCTGACCGGGGTGCTGACCGGCCTGCTGCTGCGCCTGCCCCTGGCCGCATGGGGACGGGCCTACGGCGCGGTGCTGGTGCAACTGCGCACCGCGATCCTGACCGTGGTGGCGGTGCTGGGCATCGCCTACGTGATGAACACGTCGGGCATGACCACCACGCTGGGTGTCTGGCTGGCCGGTGCCGGCTCGTTCTTCGCGCTGCTGTCGCCGCTGCTGGGCTGGTTCGGCACGGCCGTGACCGGTTCGGACACCTCGTCGAACTCGCTGTTCGGGGCCCTTCAGGTGAGTGCGGCGGCCGAGACCGGGCTCGATCCCCTGCTGCTGGCCGCATCGAACGGGTCGGGCGGGGTGCTGGGCAAGATGGTCAGCCCGCAGAACCTGGCCATCGGCGCGGCCGCCGTCGGGCTGGCCGGGCGGGAGGGCGAGCTGTTCCGGGCGGTGCTGAAGGCGACGGTGATCCTCCTGCCGGTGATGTGTCTTCTCGTCGTGCTGCAGGCCTCACCGGTGCTGTCGTGGATGGTGCCCTGAGGGTCTGCGGCCGACGGTAGGCCGACGGTAGGCCGACGGTAGATTGTCGCGAATGGGACAGGGGTTGCGAGCGCATCGCGGGCCGGGCCGGCGGGACGTGCGCACCGTGGAAGACGCCTTACGGTTGCTGGACAGCATGTTTCCCACCTCGGCGGATCGCTGGAGCGACGGTGCGGGCGGGGCCTGGTGGGACGGCTTCTACACCGGTCGGGACCGGTCCGTACCGTTCTTCGAGAACAAGCCGGACGAGAACCTGGTGGCCCATCTGGAGGCCGGCCGGATCCGGCCGGGCCGGGCACTCGACCTCGGCGCCGGACCGGGACGCAACGCGCTGTTCCTGGCCTCGCGGGGTTTCACGGTCGACGCGATCGACCTGTCCGACAAAGCCGTGGCCTGGGCCCGGGAACGTGCGCAGAAACAGGGGCTGGCGGTGAACTTCGTCGTCGGCGACGCCTTCCAGGAGGCGGGGGGCGAGCTGGGCGGACCGTACGACCTGATCTACGACTCCGGCTGTCTGCACCACCTGCCGCCGCACCGCCGGGTGAGCTACCGGGCACTGCTCGAGCGGCTGCTGGCACCGGGCGGTCACTTCGGTGTCTCCTGTTTCGCCGCCGGCCGGATGGGCTCGGACGAGCCGGACGCCGAGCTGTACCGGTCGCAGTCACTGGCCGGTGGTCTGGCCTTCTCCCCGGACGACCTGCGCTGGCTGTTCCAGGACCTCACCGAGGTCGAGATCCGCCCGATGCTGGCCCAGTCCGGCGAATCCTCCTGGTTCGGCCTGGACTTCCTGGTCACGGCACTGTTCGAGCGCCCCTCCGAGGCGCCCTCCGCCATACCCTCTGCCGTGTCCTCCGAGGTGCGCGAGGAGCCGCCGTCGCCGAAGCTGGACCGGTGAGCGTCCGAACCAGACTGTCCACGGCCCTGCGGGCGTCCGTGCGCCCCGTCGCCCTGACCGCCGGGCTGATGCTCGCCGGCACCGCGGCGGGCCGTCCCGACGACCCGGCCTACTACCGATCCCTGCGCCAGGCGCCCTACGCCCCACCGCCCGTGGCATTCGGGCCGGCCTGGGCGATCGCCAAGCTGGGCTGGTCGGTGGCCACCCTGCGGGCGGCGCGGACGGTTCCGGGCCCCGACCGGGGTCGTCTGCTCGCTCTGGCCGCGGTCGACGCCGCCGTGTACGTGAGTTTCTCCTACGCCTACTTCCGGCGCCGCAGCCCCGTGCTCGCCGCTGCCTGGACCGCCACCGACGCGGCCGTCACCGCAGCGGCCCTGCCCCTGCTGGCCCGGCACGACCGGGCGGCTGCGGCGGCCCTGCTTCCCCAGGCGGCCTGGCTCGGCCTGGCCACCCCGGTGGCCGTCTACCAGGCCCGGGCCAACCCGGACCCGATCTTCGGGAAGCGGTTCGTCAGTCTCTGACCTGGTCGCTGGGTCGGTCGCTGGGTCGGTCGCTGGGTCAAGCTTCTCGGTGCGGGCGGTTAAGCGTCTCCCAAGCCACTTCACCTGCGCCTGGTCGGCGTCCATGCTCGTGGTCGTGCACTCCCGACGACACGTAGCTCCCGCCCTGGCCGCTCTCGGTACCGCCCTGCTGCTCGCGGCCTGCAGCGGTGGGGGTTCCGACAGCAGCCCGGCCCCGACCGGTAGCAGCGAGAGCAGCACGAGCGGTGAGAGCGCCGAGGCCGCCAAGGGCCAGGCCTGCGAGGAGTACCGCGATCTCTCGGCGCAGGTCGACGCCGCGAACGCGCAGGCGCAGGACCTCACGGTCAGCACCGAGGAAGACGGCAAGAAGGTGACCGAGTTGCTGACCAAGGTCAGTGACCTGACCGAGCAGGCCGACGCCGCCTACGCCCTCTGCTACGCCGAGGGCAGCGAGCCCCAGTAGCTGAGCCGGTCCCGGTGACTCAGCGGGTGTGGCGCCCCTGCTGCCGGGCTGCCGTCACGATCGCGATCGGCACGGTGTCGGACGTCGCGGAGACCGGCGGCAGCACCTGACGCACGGGCGGGGCCGCCTGTACGGAGGGCTGCGCCGGCTCGGTGCGGCCCCCGGGCACGACCGAACGGCCGGGTGTCGTCGTCCGTACCGGCTCGTCGTCCGCCAGCGCGGAGGCCGCCGGGAGCGTGGACACCCGCTGGAACCTCGACTTCAGTCGCAGGATCGGCTTCTCGAACAGGTACCACGAGGCGGCCGCGGCGACGACCGCCGCGACGGCCGCGATCGCGCGTTCCTTGCCGGTCAGGGCGCGTCCGTGCGGTTCCAGACTGATGAACACCCAGTTCCAGAGGTAGAGCCCGTAGGAGAGGGTGCCGAACCAGCGCAGCACCGGGTTGGCGAGCACCGTGAGGGTGGCCGCGCCGAGCACCAGCAGAGCGCTGACCAGCACCACCGGGAACATCAGCAGGGTGGCCTCGCGCCAGTCGGCCTCGGGCAGCCGGGTCAGGAACAGCGGCACCAGGCAGACCACGACCAGGCCGCCGGCTGCGGCCGGGGTGGGCACTCGCAGCCGGGCCTGCGAGCGCACGGACGTGGCCAGGAGGCAGCCGGTGAACAGGAAGATCGCGTTGCTGTCGGGCGAGTAGTAGGTCCAGTCGTAGCTCAGCACGGCGATCGACACGACGTGCCAGATCAGCGCGACGATCCAGATGTTGCGCACGATCGCGGTGATCCGGCGGCGGTCCCCGCGCGCGCGGCCGATGATCAGGCCGAGCAGCAGCGGCCAGACGAAGTAGAACTGCTCCTCGACCGACAGGCTCCACGCATGGGCGAGCACCGAGACGTGGCCGGTCGCGCTCTCGAAGTCCTGGATGTAGAACACCGTGCTGAGGAGGCCGGGCAGGATGTCGTGCAGTCGTGGGTCGTGGGCCAGCCAGAGCACCAGGGGTGTCAGGACCACCAGCAGCGCGAGAGCGGGGAAGAGCCGCAGGCCGCGCCGGATGTAGAAGTCCGTCATGTTGACCCGGCCGAACCGATCCCGCTCGGCCAGCAGCAGGCTGGTGATGAGGAAGCCGGACAGGACGAAGAAGATCGCTACGCCGGCGGGCCCGAGCAGCTCGGCGCGGTAGCTGCTGACGTGGGAGACCACCACCATCAGCACCGCGAGGCCGCGCAGGCCGTCGAGTGCTGGGATCCGGTGATGTGCACTTGTCGATGTCACGACCGTTGACTATGAGGCCTGCGAACGCCGAGTGTTAGCGATTTCGCCGATCATTAACCCACAAGGACGTCGGAGGTACTCTCGGTGATCGATTTCCCGGCCGTGCGGTGCGTGCTGGTCGCTACGGACAAGTTCAAGGGAACGCTGGACGCGGCGACCGCCAACGCGGCGATCGCGCGCGGCCTGCACACCGTTGCCCCGGGGATCGAGGTACGGACGCGGGGGGTGGCCGACGGAGGCGACGGCACCCTTGCGGTGTTGCTGGAGAACGGGTTCGAGGCGGTGGACGTCGAGGTCGCCGGGCCGACGCGGGTGCCCCGGCGGTCGGTCATCGGGCAGCGGGACGACGAGGCGTTCGTCGAGCTGGCCGAGATCTGCGGCCTGGTGCAGCTGCCGGAGGGCCGGCTGGACGGGCTGCACGCCTCCAGCTGGGGGCTCGGACTCGCGGTCCGGGCCGCGCTCGACCTGGGCGCGCGGCGCGTCCACGTCGCGATCGGTGGCAGCGCCTCGACCGACGGCGGGCTCGGTCTGCTGACGGCCCTGGGTGCGGTGGCCACCGATCGGGACGGCCGACCGGTGACGCCCGACGCCTCCGGCCTGCTGAGGGTGGAGCACCTGGACCTCTCCGGTCTGGACCGTCGCCTGGGCGGGGTCGACATCGTCGCCGTGACCGACGTCCGCAATCCCCTCACCGGAACCCAGGGCGCAGCCCACGTCTACGGACCACAGAAGGGGCTCGACGCGTCCACCATCGTGCTGGTCGACGCCGCGCTGGAGCGCTGGGCGAGACTCCTGGGGCCCGGCTTCTCCCCGGAGATTCCCGGTACCGGCGCGGCGGGTGGTGTCGGGGCGGGGATTCTCGGGGGCCTGGGCGGGCGGCTCACACCGGGTGCCCCGTACGTGCTGGACGCGATCGGTTTCGACGCGGACCTGGCGGCGTCCCAGCTGGTGGTGACCGGCGAGGGTTCCTGGGACGAGCAGAGTCTGCAGGGCAAGGCGCCGGCCGAGGTGCTGCGACGGGCCCGGGCCGCCGGGGTGCCCGCGGCGATCGTGGCGGGACGGGTGGCGAGCCGGACGGGACTGCAGGAGTTGGGCGTGCGGTCGGTCACGGCACTGGTCGAGCTGGCCGGTTCCGCCGAGGTCGCCATGCGGGACGCCGAGCCGTTGCTGGAGAGGGCCGGGGCAGACCTGGGCGAGTGGCTCAGAACACGGTGATCCTTCACCTTCCGGGCTGTTTCGAACGACTTCCGGGCTGCCAGAATCCGCTGGATGTACGGGTCGCCGCATCCATCGAATCGGTCGCACGAGTCACATGAGTCACCGCGGTCGAATCAGGAGTCCGAGGGTTTCTGGAGACGCTGGTCGCGGCGGGTCGGCGAGGGCTGCGACTGCGCCGATACCTGCACGGCCCCCTGCGGCTGGGCGAGCGACTGCTTCAGCCTGTTCGAGTGGTCGGGCTGTGACAGTCCGGACTGCAACCTGCCGGACTGTGGCCTGCTGCGGGGCGGCAGCGTGCTCGCCCTCATCGCCCTTCAGGTACCGCAGACACGACCCCGTCCGCGGCCGGGCGTGGCGGCCCGCGCCGGGCTGCTCCTGATCCGGGGGTACCAGCGTTTCCTCTCACCCCGGCTGCCGACCCGTTGCCGCCAGGTGCCCACCTGCAGCCGGTACGGCTATCTGGCGGTGAGCCGGTACGGTCTGCTCACCGGCAGCCGCCTGACAGCGGGCCGGATCGGCCGGTGCAACCGGGCCACCCCGCACGGGACCCTCGACCCGGTGCCGTGAGCACCGGCGTCCTCAAGCAGCTCAAAGCCCTTGCCCTCACCGGGAAGCCTGCTCTCAGAAGGGGTACACCGGAAGGTCACCGCGCAGCGTGACCCACTGGGTCTCGGTGAACGCCTCGATGTTCGCCGCCGGGCCACCCGCTCGGGAACCGTTGCCGGATGCCCCGACCCCACCGAAGGGGGCGACGGCCTCGTCGTTCACCGTCTGGTCGTTGATGTGCACGAGCCCGGCCGGAACGCGCTGCGCGAACGCCAGCCCGGCGTACACGTCCTTCGTGAGAATGCCCAGCGACAGGCCGTACTCGGACCCGGAGGCGAGGGCCACCACCTAGTCCACCGACCCGAAGGCCGTGACCGGTGCGACCGGGCCGAAGATCTCCTGCTGATAGGCCGGAGCCTGTTGGGGCACCCGGCCGAGCACCGTCGGGCGGTAGAAGAGCTCGTCGTAGGTGCCACCGGTCAGCAACGTCGCCCCGGCCGCGACGCTGGAGGTGACCAGGTCGTGCACCCGGTCGCGCTGCCCGGCGTCGATCAGCGGGCCCAGCGCCACCTGCTCGCGGAAAGGGTCACCCACCGGTAGTTTCTCCACCCTCGCGGCGAGTGATGCGGCGTAGGCGTCGACGATCGACTCGTGGACCAGGTGACGGCTGGTCGCCATGCAGATCTGGCCGGAGTTCAGGAACGAGCCCCAGGCCCCGACCGCCGCGGCCTTGTCCACGTCGACGTCCGGCATGACCACCAGCGCCGAGTTACCGCCCAGCTCCAGGTGGGCCCGCTTGAGATGCTGCCCGGCGATCGCCCCGACAGCCCTGCCCGCCTTCGTGGAACCGGTGAACGCGATCACCCGGACCTCGGGGGCGACGATCAGGGCCTCGCCCACGTCCGCCCCTCCCGGCAGCACCTGGAAGACGCCCTCGGGAACCCCGGCCCGGGCGAACACCTCGGCGAACAGGGTGCCTCCGACGACGGCGGTGCGCGGGTCCGGCTTCAGCACGACGGCGTTGCCGAGTGCGAGTGCGGGGGCCACGGCGCGGATCGCCAGGATGGTCGGCACGTTGAACGGTGCGATCACCCCGACCACCCCGACGGGCAGCCGGCGCGCGAAACTCAGCCGCGGCGAGCCGGTCCGGAGCAGTTCCCCGTACGGGTGGCTCGGGAGGGCGGACGCCTCGTAACACTCCTGCGCGCTGGTGTGGACCTGGAAGTCGCCGAACGGCGGGACGGTGCCGGCCTCGCGCGCCAGCCAGCCCTTGATCTCGTCCGCGTTCTGCGTGAGCAGGTCCCCGGCCCGGCGCAGCACGGCGGCGCGCTCCTCGAACGGGCGCGCGGCCCAGTCTTTCTGCGCCGCGGCCGCTCTTGTCGCGGCATCGGTCACGTCACCGGGGGTGGCCCGGCCGACCTGTGCGACCTTCTCGCCGGTGGCGGGTTCCACGCAGTCGTAGACGCCACCGGAGCCGTCGGTCCAGCCACCGGTCCAGATCTTGCCGTGCCAGGAGGTGTCGTCCAGCAGTGCCATCAGTCCGCCGTCCCGTTCGCCGTCGTCCGAGCCGTTCTGCATCTCGTGGTTCTTGTGGCTTCTCGCGGTCGAGCATAGGGCGGGGGCGCGGGATCGCACGGGCATCACTCGTCCGGCGGTCTCGCGGTTC
Organism: Kineosporia sp. NBRC 101731; assembly: GCF_030269305.1. Lineage (NCBI taxonomy): Bacteria > Bacillati > Actinomycetota > Actinomycetes > Kineosporiales > Kineosporiaceae > Kineosporia > Kineosporia sp. NBRC 101731. The sequence continues at coordinate 278,312 of NZ_BSTC01000006.1, read as the reverse complement.
CGGACCCGCTCAAGGGCCTCCCGGGATCCGCCGACGGGAAACAATGGTCGCGGCCCGTCCGGTGTTCGAGAACAGCCCGGTCTACGACCCGCAGCGAATTCGCGCGGTCGAGGCCACCGGGCTGCTGCATCGCCCTCCCGTCGCGGGTCTGGAACGTCTCACCCGCCTGGCGGCACGCCTGCTCGATACCCCCGTCATCCTGGTCTCCCTGGTCACGGGTGAGCGTCAGGTGTTCGTCAGTCAGCTCGGCCTGTCCCAGCCCTGGGCGGACGCGGGCGAGACGCCGCTCACGCACTCGTTCTGCCAGCACGTGGTGGACACCGACGCTCCGCTGGTCGTGACCGATGCCCGGGAGGACGATGTCCTGGCCGGCAACGGGGCGGTGGCCGACATCGGGGTGGTCAGCTATGCGGGCATGCCGATCCGGCTGGATTCGGGTACCTACGGCTCGTTCTGCGCGATCGACGGCCACCCCCGCGAGTGGACGCAGCAGGAACTGGACATCCTCGAGGACCTCGCCGCGGCGGTGGCCTCGGAGATCGCCCTGGAACAGGCGGCCCGGGAGGCTCGGGAGGCCTCGGCCACGTTCGGGGCCATCCTCACCGCGACCAACGACGCCTACCTGTCGGTGGACGCCGACGGCGTCGTCCTGGAGTGGAACCCAGGTGCGGAAAGACTCTTCGGGTTCGAGCGGGAGATCGCCGTAGGAAGCCGGCTGGCCGGGCTGATCGTGCCGTCGGGGTCTCAGGACGCCTACGCGGACGCTCTCTTCCCGGGGTACGACGACGGGAAGGGCAGTCCCACGCTGCGGGAACGGACCGAACTGCCCGCCATCGACCGGCACGGGCGCACGTTTCCCGTGGAGGTCTCCGCCCAGGTGACCCGCACCGGCCTCCGCCCGGTCTGCCACGCGTTCGTCCATGACATCAGCGCCCGCCGGGCGGGCGAGGAGGAGATGCGCCGTCAGGCCGAGCTGATCGACGCCGCTCCGGCGGCGATCGTCGTGCGCGACCAGGACGGCACCATCCGGTCCTGGAACCGTGGCGCCGAGGAGATGTACGGTTGGCCGGCCCAGGCGGTGATCGGCCGGAACATCCACCGACTGTTGAACACCGGCTTTCCCAAGGGACTTCCGGAGATCGAGACGGAGCTGATGGCTACCGGCCGCTGGCAGGGCGAGCTCCGGCACCGGCGTGCGGACGGCGCCGTCGTGGTCGCGCTCAGCCAGCACGTGGTGCGCTCCACCGCCGACGGCACCGGCCACGAGGTGATCGAGACCAACACCGACATCACCGAGCGCCGCCAGGCCGAGGAACGACTCGGCGCGAGCGAACGGCAGTTCCGGGTGCAGTTCCACCAGGCCACGATCGGGCAGACGATCATCGGGCTGGACGGCCGGTTCATCCGGGTGAACGACGCCTTCGCACGGATGCTCGGTTACGGCGCCGACGAGATGATCGGCATGGTCAACTCCTCCTTCACCCACCCCGACGACCGGTCCCGTGCGGCCCGGCAGCTGGCCGGGCTCTACTCCGGCGACTACGACTCGTACGAGCACACGAAGAAGCTGGTGCACCGCGACGGGCACGCGGTGGATGCCCAGGTCGGGGTGCGGCTCGTGCGGCAGGCGGACGGACAGCCCCTGCACCTCATCGGGTTCGTGCAGGACATCAGCGACCAGCTCGTGATCCAGCGCGAACGGGACGAGGCCCTGGCCACCCTGGCCCGGCGCAATCACCAGCTGGTGGAAACGAATTCCGAGCTGGAAGACGCCAACCAGCTCAAGCTCGACCTGATGGGCATGCTCTCGCACGACATCGGCACACCGCTGAGCACGATCCTCGGTTACGGGGAGATCCTGGGAGACGCCGCCCCGTCGGCGGACGTGCCCGGGACTGCGGCGAAGATCGTCAGGGCGGCCCAGCGCATCGACCAGTTGCGCCTCAACGTCCTGGCCATGTGCAGCCGGGACACCAGCAAGTTGCAGGCCCACCGCGAGGTCGTGTCGTTGCGCGGGGCCTTGCAGGAGGTGGTCGAGTCCGCCGACCAGACGGTGGCGGTGTCCTGCCCCGAGCACGTGCAGGTGCTGGTGAATCCCCAGCACCTGCAGCAGATCATCACCAATTTCCTGACCAACGCCGTGAAGTACGGCGGTGGGGCGACGGCGGTCGCCGTCACCACGGAGGCCGGCTTCGCCACCATCGGTGTGCACGACGACGGACCCGGCGTACCGGCGGACGTGCGGGAGCACCTGTTCGAACGCTTCACCCGCGCGGCCGACGCCGGGGCGGGCGGCACGGCCGGGCACGGCCTGGGACTGCACATCGTGGCGAGCCTGGCCGAGGCGAACGGTGGGGCCGTCGGGCAGCACGACAACCAGCCCACCGGGAGCGTGTTCACCCTGCGGTTGGAGATGGCCCGCTGAAGCCCTGGGTGCCCATCACCGCCGATCTCTCCCAAATCCCCCCAAGAGACACCAATCCTCTCGTCGCCAAACAGCCCATACTCCCGCGATTCGACACCGCTATCCCCACCCTGGCCATCCACGGGGAAGGTCTTCGCGGCATACTGTTCATGTGACGTTTGAGCTCATCGGTGGCCCGGAGAAGCGCGACATCGTCCTCGTCGGATACAGCGACTCCTGGCCCTCGATGTTCGAGCATGAGCGTGACAAGATCGCGGCCGCTCTGGGTGGAAGAGCCTCGCGCATCGACCATGTCGGCTCCACCTCGATTCCCGGCCTGACCGCCAAGCCGATCATCGACATCGATCTGAGCGTGGTCGACGCCGACGACGAGAACGACTACCTGCCCGCTCTGGAGTCCGCCGGCTATCAGCTGCGGGTACGGGAGCCGGACCATCGCATGGTCCGGACTCCCGAGCTCACCGTCCACGTTCACGTCTGCTCGGCCGGTAGCGAGTGGGAACGCCGACACCTCCTCTTCCGTGACTGGCTACGCCAGGACCAGTCCGACCGCGACGCCTACGCCCACCTCAAACGGCAGCTGGCCCTTCGCGACTGGCCGGACGCGAACGCGTATGCCAGGGCCAAGGGCACCCTGATCGCCGCCATCACCGACCGGGCCGAGTCATGGGCGGCAGCCACCGGCTGGGCGGTCTGAGGAGCATCAGGTCCGGCAGTTCGCCCAGCCCCCGGATCACCGGCACGCCCGGCCCGGCTCCCGGCCCGGGCTCTTCCCCCTCACCCGCCCGATCCAGCCAAACTCCGGTCAGCCCCGCATCGCGTGCGGCGGCCGCGTCCAGGTCGAGCCGATCCCCCACGCAGAGCACCCGTTCCGCCGGCAGATCCAGCCTGTGACAGGCCAGGGCGAAGATGGCCGGATCCGGTTTGGACACGCCCACCTCGCCCGACACCAGCACCACGTCGGTCAGGGTGTCCCAGCCGATCGCCGCGAGCTTGCGTCGTTGCTGGTCGCCCTGTCCGTTCGTGACGACGCCCAGTTTCAGCCCCCGGGCCACCAACCGGTCGACGACCTCGGCGACATCGTCGTAGGCTCGCCATCCCGCTTCGTAGGCCTGCAGGTAACCGGCGAACCAGGCATCGGTCTGCTCGTCCGTCCAGCTTCCGAGCCCACGGTGCCGGGCCAGCGCGGCGACCCGCACCCGGCGCTGCTCCGTGAAGGTGAGCTCCCCGGCCAGGAAACGGCCGAAGACCGAAGCCTCCAGTTCACGCCAGACCTGCAGTAACTCCGGCAGTGCCGGATCGTCCGGCCCCAGCCCGCACGTCTGCGCCAGGGCAGCGCTCGCGGCGCTCTCATGGTCGAGCAGTGTGCCGTCCAGGTCGAACAGAACCGCCTCGATCGTCGGTACACCGTGTTCTTCGATCCAGGACTCCTCCATCCAGGGACTCTCCGTCCAGAGCTCCTTCTTCCGAGGTATCCCTTCCGGAACCCTCATGCGGAGCCTCGTCCAAGGCCCCATCCCGGTGGACTGCGGGCGATGAACGCCGGCCCGTCGCCAGCTGGGCCGCATGCCTGCCGTCACCGACGCGCGGGCTTCTCAGCCCGGCAGCCCGGTGACCCGCATCGTGATGTTGATACGCCCACCATCCAGACCGCACCCGTCCGGAGCCGTGCCCGGATAAACCTTCGGAATGCCGTGATGGGCCAGCCTCGACGGGCCTCCGAACACGAACAGGTCTCCCGAGGCCAGATCGATGTCCTCGTAGGGCCGCCCCCGGTTCTCGGTGTTACCGAACCGGAAACGGCACGTGTCCCCGATGGACAAGGACACCACCGGATCCAGAACCGCCTCGTCCCGGTCCTGGTGCATGCCCATCCGGGCCTGCTGGTCGTAATAGTTCACGAGCGCAGTGTCGGGCGTGTACGCCTCTCCGGCCGGCGAATCACCCGTTGCCTCGGCGATTGCCCGTCGCCCGAGACGGACCATCCAGTCGGGAAAATCGAGCACCCGGTTGCCGTTCACATCGACGGCCTCCCGGGTGTACTGGTACGGACGCCAGTGCCAGCCCAGGCAGACGGTTTTCACACTCATCTCGTGCCCGTTGACAACTGCGCCCCGGAGAGGCACCGGACCGTCGGCCCATTCGCGGAACCGGGCCACGATCCAGGCCTGCTGCTCGAGCGTGAGCCACCCCGGCACCCAGTAGGCGCCGGGCGCCAGCTCGCGCCGTGGACGCTCGAACAACTCGTCACCGAACAGCGTGCTCATTCAGGCCTCTCCTGACGTTCTCCCCCGGCCGGATCTTTCCCCACCCGATCTTCCCCCACCGATCGTTCCCCGACCGACCGCTTCCCGACCGATTGCGTCTCGTCCGGTTGTGTCTCGTCCGACAGCTTCCCGACCGGCCGCCCCTCCACGACCGGTTCCCCCAACTGCTCCTCCCACACGCGTCCCCCTTGCGCTCGATCCCCCGCCGACCGCGCCTCACGCCAGGCCTGGTACTTCACGGGCAGACAAGCGCCACAGGGCCGGTACCCAGCAGCGATAGCGACGGTCTCGGACGCGAAGAACACCCGGTACTTCAGGTAGCCGCCCGTCTGTCCCACCCGGCACTGACCGATCGCCCTCAATGCCGACGGACAGTCCAGACGGCCGTAGACCTTCAACCGCCGATGACCGCCGAGCAGCCCCGGAACATCCGAAGAGTAGAGCCGACCATCGGCACCGAGCAGCGTATAGACCCGCCTGTCCCCGCCCACGGTTCCCCTCCCCTGCCGACCACCTGCCCCGTCACCAGGTAAACGCTCCGGCACCCCCCGATTGTGAGGTCGTCCCCCCCACCCATTTCCGCCGAGCGCACCAGGAGGGCAGCACCGTGCCGAACGACGGCACGGCCCGCCCTCCCCTGTTCACCAGCTCGACTTCGTCACTCCCGGCAGTTCGCCACGGTGGGCCATCTCCCGGAAACGCACCCGGGAGAGCCCGAACCGCCCCAGATACCCGCGCGGACGCCCGTCCACCAGGTCGCGGTTGCGCAGCCGGGTCGGGGACGCATGACGGGGCAGCCGGTGCAGGGCCGCCATCGCCCCGGCCCGCTCGGCCTCGGACACCTGCGGATCCACGCTCAGCCGCTTGAGCTCGAGACGACGTTCGGCATACCGGGCGACAACCTCACGACGCTGCTCATCACGGGCGATCTTGCTCTTCTTCGCCATCAGAGCCTCACCCCGCGCGCCCGGATCGCCCGCACCACGGCATCGATGCCGCGCTGGTCGATGGTCTTGATGCCCCGTGCGCTGACGGTCAGCGTCACGCTCCGGCCCAGGGACGGCACCCAGTACCGCTTGGACTGAATGTTGAGGTCGAAGCGCCGCTTGTTACGCCGGTGGGAGTGGGAGATGGCGTGACCGAAGCCGGGAACGGCACCGGTGACCATGCAAACGCGGGACAAGCCTGCCTCCAGAAGGGCCGGGAATGAAACGGCGCCAGGTTAGCTTATTGAAAACGATTCTCAATACATCTAAGGTGACCGCATGCCCGACGTCCCCGTCCTGACCGTCACCTCGATCGATCCCGTCCTGCGCGACAGCGCCATCGCCACCCTGCTTCTCGACCTTCCGGAAGCGGTGGCCGTCCACCACGACATCACCCCGGACGGCTATCTGCACCGGGTGGTGCACGACTGGTCCGGCGTCCGGGACAGGCACACACAACCGATGGACCACGGCTGTCTGTCGTGTGCACTGCGCGAAGATCTTCTGCCGGTGCTCCGTGGGCTGCTCGGGTCCCCGCAGCCACCCACCCAGATCATCGTCGGCCTACCGGTCAGCACCGAGCCCCATCCTCTGATCCACGCCGTCCAGCCCTGGCCGGGCGCCGGCCTGCTGCCCGGTGCGAGGGCTGCGGCCGTGATCGCGGCCGTCTCTCCTGTCGGCCTTTTCGACGATCTCTTCGGTGACGACCTACTCGCCGAACGCGGTCTGGAACTCCACACGGACGATCGCAGATCGGTGGGCGAGGCTCTCGCCGCCCAACTGGAATACGCGGACGTCGTCCTGTTCGATGCTCCTGCCGGACGTCGGGAACGCGATCTGATCGACCATCTGACCAGTCCTGATCTACCGAGAAGCGCTATCACGGAGATTGATACGAGGTCTCTGGTCAGCGTCCACCGCTCTCCGGACGACCCCCGAGGCGACCCGACCCACCTTCCAGCCCTCCGCTCGACCGACACCCAGGAGATCTGGTCACTGGACCTGCACTCCCATAAGCCCTTCCACCCGGACCGCCTGCACGCCGAATTACCAGGTCTGGGTGATGGGCCGATGAGAGCGAGGGGAACCTTCTGGCTGCCGGGGCGACCTTCGGTCGTCGGGATCTGGGACGGTGCCGGCGGCCAGCTCAGCATCGGCACAGCCGGCACCTGGTCGGGTGAGGTTCGGACCACCCGGTTGCGCGTCACCGGCATCGGGCCGCAAAGGGATTCGGTCTTCAGGGCCTTCCACCGGGCCCTCCTGACCGACCAGGAGATGGAGCGCGGACTAGGTCGCTGGCTCGGGACGGACGACGGTTTTGGCCCCTGGCTCGGGGATCACGACGAGATGGACATCGACGACCTCAGCGCCTGAAAGACCCCTAAGGAGAGTTCATGAAGGTACGCGCCTCACTGAAGTCGCTCAAGGAGAAGCCCGGTTCGATCGTCGTACGCCGACGCGGACAGGTCTTCGTCATCAACAAGAAGAACCCACGATGGAAAGGACGGCAGGGCTGACGTGAAACCTGGCATCCACCCTGAGTATCGCCCGGTCGTGTTTCGCGACCGTAGCTCCGGCACCGCATTCCTCACCCGCTCGACCGTCGCCTCCCGGGGCACGATCCAGTGGGAGGACGGCCACGAGTACCCGGTCGTCGACGTGGAGATCTCCAGTGCCAGCCATCCGTTCTGGACCGGACGCGCCCGCACCGCCGACACCGAGGGCCGCATCGCCCGCTTCGAACGACGCTACAAGAAACAGTGATGCGCCACTGATCAGGGGATTTCGGCAGAGGACGCCGGCTCCGGGGAAGATTGTCGGTAGGGGCATCTAGTATCGGTTCTAGGCGGTGGGGACCGCGACGATTCGGGCGAGACGGGGGTTTCACTCATGAGCATGCTCGGCGAAGGGCTCATGTCCACAGAGGCTTTCGTCTCGCCCGACGCCCTGGCCCGGGTTCTGGATGCCGACAGGTCATCGAACGGCGCACTCCTACAGGGCATCGTCGACAGCGAGCTCCTGCTGCGGCAGCTGAAGGCCTGGCAGCTCGGCTGCGTGAGAGAACTGGTCGAGCACACCCAGCCGGTGCAGCGCAGTCCGCGGTCCACCCGGAACAGCAAGAGGCCCACAATTGAAGACGACGCGCTCACCGATGCGTTCGGTCCCAGCACGGCTTCACAGATCGGGTCCGGTTCACTCGTATCGGCGCAGCTCGCTCCCGAGCTGACGCTTTCGCGCAACAGTGCCTGGGGTCTGGCCCGTACCTCGGTCGAATTGCCCCGCGACCTTCCGATGATCGCCGCCCTGTTCGAAGCCGGTCGCCTGGACTGGGACAGGGCCAGGTTGATCAACGACCGTCTGCACCGCCCACCGCACAAGCCCGAATGGTTCGGGCCCGGTTGCCCGCAGTGGATGCTGTTCCAGGTGGCACTGGCCGAGCAGGCGCCCTCCACCCCCTACCACGCGCTGCAAGTTCTCATCGACCAGCTCCTGCTCGGCCTTGCTCCCGACGGTGCCAATGAACGGCATGCTCAGGCACGCCAGGCTCGAGGTGTCTGGACAGAGCTGCTGCCCGACGGAATGACCGCCGTGCACGCCATTCTGGCCGCCGACGACGGTCAGCTCCTCGACGGTGTGCTCGACGCCATGGCCGATGCCTGCCGCGACCGGCTCCTGGCCGAGGGGCGAACCGATCCGCGCACACATGATCAGCGCCGGGCCGACGCTCTGGCCGCCATCGTCCAGGCCCTGGCCGAAGGCCTCGATATTCCTCTCGCCCACGACACCCGCCGGGAGCAGACAGACGACGAGACGGACCGGCGTGCGGACGACGGCGAACCGGAACCGGCGGACGTCAGTAGGAACCACGCTGCGACCGGAGCCGGCGCACATGAGCCCTCCGAGCCCTCCGAGCCGTCCGAGCCGTCCGAGCCGTCCGAGCCGTCCGAGCCGTCCGAGGATGCTGCCCGGAATGCCCGCCGAGGGGATCCCGACCGTCTTGCCGCTGCGGTCACCAGGTCCACGGGATCTTCTGATGGGCCTGTGGAACCAGCCGTTTGCCCTGGCTGCAGTCATCGAGCCCGCGAAGATCTCACCGACGCCGCTGCCCAGGCACGATCCGAGTCCTACGCCGGATTCGGACTCTCCGCTCTCCCCCAGGGCCGGATCCCGGCCTGGTGGGAGCTACCCAGCCTTCCGAGGAAAAAGGGCCATGGCCCTCACCTGGTCATCACGATCACAGACGCCACGCTTCTCGGACTCGACAACGTCCCGGGCCTGTTGCAGGGCTACGGGGCTGTGCCCGCCGGGTTGGCCCGCCGGATCGCCGCCTCCGCAAGGGACATCACCTTGCTTCCAGTTCCAGGCACGGCGACGGGAAGCGATGGGAAACCTGACTCATCAGCGGACCCCGGGCCCGGGTGCAGTTACGGCCGGGACCATTCCACGCCGCAGGCCCATCGCTACCATCCGGGAAGGGTTCTCACCGATCAGATCAATGCCCGCTATCAGACCTGCACGTTCCCCGGCTGCAGCGTGCCCTCAAACCGTTGCGACCTGGACCATCTCGTTCCATTCAATGAAGGAGGCGTCACCTGTCCCTGTAATCTGCACCCAGCTTGCAGAACTCACCACAATCTCAAGACCAGCGCCGGCTGGAGCACCCGCTTCAGCCGGTCCAACGAACGCCTTCCGGCCGGGACTGTTCTCTGGGTCACCCCCGAGGGCAGAGTTCACGCGTCTCCTCCGCCGGTACTTCCTGGCAGTCCGGGATGGACCTTGCCCCTGTCCGCGACGTTGTCCGAGAGGGAGTTCCCCATCAGGCCGGCAACATCCATCCCGAACGACACTTGGTCTGCAGCCCAGCGCACCGCTGACCGCCTCAGACGCTGGCAACGCGACATCGAACAAGTCAACGACGAGATCGCACGGGCACGAAGAAGACGCGATGGCCACAGCGAGAAATCTTCTTCCCCAGATAGTTCTGCGCCCCTCCGTGGCAAGCGCAGACCGTGGGGGACGGCCAGCGGCCATCTTCCCGACTACCCCGAACCGCCGTTCTGAGAGCTTCCGGGCCTTGCCGCCTCGATGACGGACTCCCGGTTCCGAAGTCCCACGACGCACAGCCAGATCGAAGGCCCGGCAAGGCCCCGTGCCTACCTGATGATTCCCCGTTCACCAGCCCGACGGACGGTACCGGCCACGCGACCGGTGGCGCACTACCGGACCACCACCGAGCCGCCCCGACAACCGTGACATCACGGTCCGGTGAGCCCTCACCGCACCACTCAGGCAGCAGGCCCCAGCAACAGGCCACCGTCGATCACCACGTCCGAACCGGTCATGAACGCCGCCCGTGAGGAGGTCAGATGAAGCAACAGATCGCTCACCTCCTCCGGCCGACCCAGCCGCGGCACGGCGAACGGCTCGGGCGAGAAGACATCGACGAGTGCCGGGTGTCCGTCAGCCGGCGACTCGTGCACGAGAGGTGTGGAGATGACGCCCGGGTGAATCGCCAGCACCCGGATCCCATCCTTCGCGAGCTCCAGGGCCGCAGAGCGCGTCAGTCCCCGAACCGCCCATTTACTGGCCACATACGAAGCGAAGTGGGCCGTCCCGCCGTAGGCCATCGACGACCCGACATTGATGATCACCCCGCCACCGGCGCGCCGCATGGAGGCTGTCACCGCCCGGATGCCCAGATACTGCCCGGTGACGTTGACCGCGAACGTCCGCTCCCAGAGGCCGGGTTCGGTGTCCTCGAGCAGCACGGCCGGATTCTGCACGCCCGCGTTGTTGATCAGCACCGAGACCGGACCGAACCGTTCCTGCGCGGCGTGCACCGCCGCTCTCCAGTCGTCCTCGTCCGTGACATCGAGCCGGACGAAGAGCGACCTCTCCCCCAGCTCCCCGACCATCGCCTCACCCACCGCCGCATTGAGACCCGCGACGACCACGGCGTCCCCTTGTGCATGAAAGGCCCGTACATGACTGGACCCCATACCCCCGGTGCCGCCGGTGATCAGAACAGTCCTCATGAGCATCCTTCGATCAAATAGCGAGCCGAGCGACTCGCCTCACAACGTAGACAGAGACCCATAGTGAGTCAAGTAGCTCACCATCCGGGCAGGGCGGCATGATGGACGACGTGTCTCCGGAGATCTCCACGTACCACCAGGCCATGGCCGCCCAGAAGCGCGCCGCGATCATCGGTGCGGCAACCGGCCTCTTCCTCCGGTCGGGCTACGCCGGCACCTCCCTGGCCAAGGTCGCCATCGCTGCCGACGTCTCCAAGGCGACACTGTTCAAGCAGTTCCCGACCAAGGCCGCGCTGTTCGACGCGATCGTCACGGACTACTGGCGACCGCAGCACGAGGGCGACCACGATCAGCCCTCCACCGGTGACCTCACGGCCGGCCTGGAGACTGTCGGGCGACGCTACGTCGCCCTCCTCACCCGCCCGGGTATGGCCGATCTGTTCCGTATCGTCATCGCCGAGGCCCCCCGCTTCCCCGAACTGGGCCAGACCCACTTCCGCCTGGGCAAGATGCCGTTCTTCGACTCGGTGCGCAGCTACCTCGAGGCCGAGAGGGATTCCGGGAACGTGGAACTCTCCGACGCCTCACTCGCCGCAACGCAGTTCCTGGGCATGATCGCCGACTTCGTTCTCTGGCCGCGCATGCTGCTGCTCGACTACAGCCCTTCGGACGAGGCGATGGACGAGGCCGTGGTCGAGGCCGCCAGAACCATGAGGGCCCGCTACGCCACCACCTGAACGACCGTTCGTCGCCAGACGAGAGGTATCTGTCGCTTTGACGTGAGGTTTACCGCTAACTTCCGTTACCGGTAAACCTGCACGAACACGCAGGCCAGGCATCGGAGTGGATGCGGCTGGCGCGCCCACTCCTCCTCAAGGAGGTAGCGCCCGTGGGACAACGACGGATCGTCGTCGGGAGTGCAATGGCACTCGCGGCAACCCTGCTGGTGACCGCCTGCAGCGGCGGGAGCGACGCCGCCGGCAGCAGCGACATCGACACCGCCCCGAAGGGTGAGGGGCAGACCCTCACGGTGTGGACGTACGAGGACAAGACCAGTGCGATGGGCATCGCCTGGGAAGAAGCGATGAAGAAGTTCACCGAGGAGACCGGGGCCAAGGTCGACTTCCAGCTCAAGAGCTTCGAGCAGATCAACCAGTCCGCCAGCCAGGTGCTGAACTCGGACTCCGCGCCCGACGTGATGGAGTACAACAAGGGCAACGCCACATCGGGCCTGCTCTCGAGCCAGGGCCTGCTGACCGACATCGGGCCCGCGGTGGAGGCGTACGGCTGGGCCGACAAGCTCTCCTCGTCCCTGCAGACCACGGCGCGGTACAGCGATACCGGCGTGATGGGCTCGGGTAACTGGTACGGCATCCCGAACTACGGCGAGTACGTCCAGGTGTACTACAACAAGGATCTTTTCAAGAAGTACGACCTCGAGGTGCCGACCACCCTCGACGAGTTCACCCAGGTGCTCCAGACGTTCAAGGACCAGGGCATCACCCCGCTCGCCGAGTCCGCCCAGGAGTACCCGCTCGGTCAGTTGCTGTACCAGCTCGCCCTGATGAACGCGGACCGGAAGTGGGTCACCGACTACCAGACCTACACAGCTCCCGCCGACTTCCACGACGCGAACTGGACCGCCGCCGCGAACACCCTGAAGGAATGGGTCGACAAGGGCTACATCTCGAAGAACTCCACCGGGCAGAAGGCCCAGGACGCCGGGGACGCGTTCATCGCCGGCACCAACCCGATCTTCTTCTCCGGTAGCTGGTGGTACGGAAACTTCACCACCTCCAACAAGTTCGACTGGGGCACCTTCCTCTTCCCCGGCGCCAAGCTCTCCCCCGGCTCGTCCGGCAACCTGTGGGTGGTGCCGGAGAACTCGGACGCCAAGGACCTGGCCTACAAGTTCATGGACATCACCATGTCGCCGGAGATCCAGAACCTCCTGGGCAACAGCGGCGGTATCCCGGTGGCCGCCGAACCTGACGCGATCACCGATGAGAAGTCCAAGGACCTGATCACCAACTTCACCACCCTGAACGACCAGGACGGCCTGGCCTTCTACCCGGACTGGCCCGCCCCGACCTTCTACGCCGACCTCAACTCCAGCCTGCAGGAGCTGGTGAACGGCTCCAAGCCGGTCGACGCCGTGCTGGACCAGCTCCAGACCGACTACGACAAGGGTGTCAAGGAGATCGACGGGTGAGGTCGGAAAGCCGTAAAGGCTACTGGCTCTACCTGATCCCGGGAGCGATCCTGCTCACGGTCATCATCATCGTGCCGCTGGCCTGGAACGTGTACCTGAGTTTCACCCGCTACCGCGGGATCAAGCCGCCCATCTGGATCGGCCTGGACAACTGGAAAGAACTGTTCCAGGACGCCGACTTCTGGGCGTCGTTCCAGCACAGCATCGTGATGGTCGTGGCCATGGTGATCCTGCCGACCGCGTTCGGGCTGTTCCTCGCCTCGCTGCTGTTCGACCTGGTGGGGCGCCGGTTCAACGGCAAGATCATGGGTCTGCTGCGGGCGGTCTACTACCTCCCGCAGATCCTCCCGATCGCGATCGCGGCGATCGTGGTCGGGTGGATCCTGCGCCCCGAGGACGGTGCCCTGAACGACCTGCTGAAAGCGGTCGGCCTGGGTGGGTTCCAGCACAACTGGCTGGGAAGTCCCGACACGGCGCTGCTCTCGATCGCAGCGGTCCTGGTCTGGATCCAGATCGGTTACCCCGTCGTGGTCTTCATGTCGGCGTTGCAGAGAATCGACCCTCAGCTCTACGAGGCCGCGGAACTCGACGGCGCCAACTGGTTCCAGCGGTTCCGCGCCATCACCCTGGCCGGCATCCGCCCGGAGATCTTCGTCGTGGTGCTCACCTGCACGGTGGCCGCCCTCAAGGTCTTCGGCCCGGTCTACGCGCTGACGAGAGGCGGCCCGGGCAGCTCGACGATCGTGCCGAGCTACTACTCCTACACCGAGTTCTTCACCGCCCAGCGGGTCGGCTACGGCGCCACGATCGCGACGGCGCTCACCGTGGTGGTGCTCGCCGTCGCCATCTTCTTCGTCCGCGCCCAGTTCCGGCTGGCCGATCAGGAGGAACAATGACGGTCGGCCAGTCCGAGAACGAACAGCAACGAATGGTGGACGAGGAAAACCCCGCCCCTGAGCCCGCCCGGCAGAACGGACCGCGGCGCCGGACCGGCTTCGAATGGCTGGCCCTGGCCGTCACCGTGCTCGTGGGCGTGATCATGGGAGCGCCCCTGCTCCTGGTCCTGCTCAACGCCGTGAAGTCACCCGAGGACTTCTCCGCCCACGGCCCGCTGGGACTGCCCAGTGGGATCTACCTGGACGGCATCAAGACCTTCTGGGAGGCCGTCGACTTCCCCCGCAAGGTCTGGAACAGCGTCCTGATCTCCGGCCTGGTGGCGGTGTTCGGCGTGCTGGTCTCGGTGCTGAACGCCTACGCCCTGGGCATCGGGCGGGTGCGGGGCCGGATGTGGGTGCTCGTGGCGTTCCTCCTGGCGACGATCGTGCCGCAGGAGGCGCTGCTCTACCCGCTGTACATCATGTTCAAGAACATCGGCCTGTACGACACCATCTGGTCGGTCGTCGTCGTCTTCGTCGTCGTCCACGGCGCGTTCGGGACGTACCTGCTGGCCAGTGTCTTCGGGGCCTTCCCCCGGGAGCTCCTGGAAGCGGCGGCGCTCGACGGGGCCAACCGGCGGCAGATTCTCTGGCGCGTCGTGGTTCCCGTCTGCCGCCCGACCCTCGCCGTCCTGGCCGTGTTCTTCTTCATCTGGACCTGGAACGAGTTCCTGATCCCCCTGTCCTTCCTGGTCAGTGCCGACAACCAGACCGTTCAGGTGGGCATCGCGACACTTCAGGGAGAACGCATCATGAACGTCACCACGATCAGCGCCTCGGCCCTGCTCGGCGTTCTGCCCACCCTGATCTTCTTCCTCGTCTTCCAGCGCACCCTGACCCGCGGACTCACCGCGGGTGCCATCAAGTGAGACGAAAGGTGCTGACCCGCCGATGAAATTCAGTGATGGTTACTGGCGCATGCGGGACGGGGTCGAGGCCCTGTACGCCCGTGAGGTGTTCGACATCGAGAGCACCGCAGACCGCCTGATTGTCGTTGCCGCCACGAAAGTCGTTACCCACCGAGGTGACACGCTCAACGCGGCGACGCTCACGGTGACCCTGACGGCTCCGGCCCCCGGTGTGGTCAAGGTGCGTGTCGAACACCACAAGGGCAGCAAGGAGCCGGAGCGGTTCGAGCTCAACACGTCCGAAGGCAACGGTACGGCCAGTTTCGACGGCACGACCGGGGTGCTGCGCTCGGGAGCCCTGGAGGCCCGGATCGACCTGGGCGCCCCCTGGAACCTGAGTTTCGTGCAGGACGGGAAGACCCTGGCGAGCAGCGGCCTGCGCTCCCTCGGGCTGATGCTCGACAACGGCACGACGTACCTGCACGAGCAGCTGACCCTCGGCGTCGGCGAGACCGTCTACGGGCTCGGCGAGCGCTTCGGACCGCTGGTGAAGAACGGTCAGTCGGTGGACATCTGGAATGCCGACGGCGGGACCTCCAGTGAGCAGGCCTACAAGAACGTGCCGTTCTACCTGAGCAGCCGCGGTTACGGGGTGCTGGTGAACGACGCCGGCCCGGTATCGCTCGAGATCGGGTCGGAAGCGGTCGAGCGGGTGCAATTCTCGGTCCCCGGCGAGACGCTGGAGTACCTGGTGATCGGCGGGCCCCAGCCGAAGGACGTGCTCGACCGGTACACCCGGCTCACCGGCCGCCCGGCGCAGGTGCCGGCCTGGAGCTACGGCACCTGGCTGTCCACGAGTTTCACCACCGACTACGGCGAGGAGACCGTCAACCACTTCGTGGACGGTATGGCCGAGCGCGGTATTCCGCTCAGCGTCTTCCATTTCGACTGCTTCTGGATGCGCGAGTACAGCTGGTGCGACTTCACCTGGGATCCGCGGGTGTTCCCCGACCCGGTCGGCATGCTCAAGCGCCTGCGGGAGAAGGATCTGCGGGTGTGCGTCTGGATCAATCCGTACATCGGCCAGCGCGCGGCCATCTTCGACGAGGCGAGCGAGAAGGGATACCTGCTGCAGAAGCCGGGGGGAGGCACGTACCAGACCGACCTCTGGCAGGCCGGGATGGGCCTGGTCGACTTCACCAACCCGGATGCTGTCGCGTGGTACCAGGGACACCTGCGACGTCTCCTGTCCGAGGGCGTCGACTGCTTCAAGACCGACTTCGGCGAGCGCGTGCCCACCGACGTCGTCTACCACAACGGTGCCGACCCCGAGCGGATGCACAACCTCTACACGCACCTCTACAACCGTGCGGTCTTCGAGGTGGTGGAAGAGGTCCGGGGCCACGACGAGGCGATCGTGTTCGCGCGCTCGGCGACCACGGGCGGTCAGCAGTTCCCGGTGCACTGGGGTGGAGACAGCACGGCGTCGTACGTGTCGATGGCCGAGACGCTACGCGGGGGCCTGAGTCTCGGGCTGTCCGGGTTCGGTTTCTGGAGTCACGACATCGGTGGGTTCGAGGGGACGCCCGACACGGCACTGTTCAAGCGGTGGACGGCGTTCGGCATGCTCTCCAGTCATAGCCGCTTCCACGGCAACAACTCGTACCGGGTGCCGTGGCTGGTGGACGACGACGACAGCAGCGACCTCGGCGCGGTCGCGGTGGCGCGGAAGTTCGGGCAGCTCAAGGCTCGTCTGGCCCCGTACCTGCTGAAGGCCGGCCGGGAGGCCCACGAGCGGGGGACGCCGGTGATGCGGCCGATGATCCTGGAGTTCCCCGATGATCCGGCGGTGGCCTACCTGGACCGGCAGTACCTGCTGGGCCCCGATCTGCTGGTCGCGCCGGTCTTCTCCCCCGACGGCGAGGTGGAGTACTACCTGCCCGAAGGCGACTGGGTACGCCTGCTCACCGGTGAGACCGTGACGGGTGGGCGCTGGGTGAAGGAGCACCACGACGTCGACTCGCTTCCGCTGCTGGTGCGGCCCGGTGCGGTGGTGCCCCTGGGTGCGCGCGAGGACCGTCCCGACACCGATCACCTCGACGGGCTCACCCTGGTGGTCAATCCCTCCAACCCATCAGCAGAGGACGCGTGGGAACGTCGGGTGGATATCCTCACCGGTCATGGTGAGGGCGCCGGATCGGCAGAGTTCTCCGTGCGTCGTGACGGCGGGCGGATCGTGGCGGAGTCCAGCATCGCGAACGGCTGGGGCCTGGCCCTGCCCGGGGGCGAGCGGGTCGCCGCGGAGAACGGCAGCGCCGTCCTCGGATGAGCAGTTGTTCCCGGATGGGCAGTTGTTCCCGGATGAGCACCTGTGAGCTCTGACCAGCCTGGCCAGGCCAATCAGCCTGGCCAGGCCAATCAGCCTGGCCAGGCCAAGCGCCCCACCATCTACGACGTCGCCCGGGAGGCCGGTGTCTCGCACCAGACGGTGGCGATGGTGCTGCGGGGGCAGGGCAAGTTCCGGCCGGAGACGCATGCCCGGGTGTCGGCGGCGATCGAGACGCTGCGGTACCGGCCGAACAACGCGGCCCGGGCCCTGGCCACGAGCAGTGCCAACCGGATCGGGGCCCTGGTGTTCGAACTGCTGGAGGTGGGCCCGAGCAAGACCGTGCAGGGTGCGAGCCTGCGCGCGGCCGAGGCCGGGTACCTGCTGGAGATCCTCAGCCTGCCCCTGCACGATCCGCGCGACGACCAGACCGACGACGGTGCGATCCGGCGGGCGCTGACCCTGCTGGATCGCGCGGATGTCGCCGGGATCCTGGTCTTCGCGCCGGTGGACCGGCTGCTCGACCAGCGCAAGGGCGTCGACGTGAGCTCTCTGAGCGTGCCCCTGGTGATGGAGCTGGAACCCGAGCCGGCCCGGGGCACGACGCTCAGCGAGCGCGGGATGGACCTGGTGATCGACCATCTCGCCGGGCTGGGTCACACCCGCATCGCCTACCTGGGCGGCTCTCCCACCTGGCTGGCGGCCCGGCGCCGCAGCGAGGCCGTGCGCGGGGCGCTGGCCCGGCACGGCCTCGAACTGGTCGCGGAACTGACCGGTGACTGGTCGGCCGCGTCCGGGGCCCGGGCCGTGCGGGCCCTGGGCCCGCACGAGCTGGCCGGGATCACCGCTCTGATCTGCGGTAACGACCAGATGGCCCTGGGCGCCCTGCTGGCCCTGGACGAGCACGGCATCGACGTCCCCAGCCGGATGAGCGTCACCGGTTTCGACGGGATCCCGGAGAGCGGCTTCCTGCGCCCGCCCCTCACCACCGTGAAGGTCGACTACGCCACCCACGGGCGTCAGCTGCTGGAATCGCTGCTGGCCCGCATCGGGCAGCCGGCCGGGAACAGCACGGCCGGTCACCCCACGGACGACCCGCCCCCGGACACCGAGTTCCTGCCCCGGGGCAGCACCGCACCACCCCCGAAACCGGACATCAGGAGCTGAACTTCTGCCGGCCTGCGAGGGCCGACGACACCAGGTCGTCCTTCGGCAACGCAGTTCCGGAGGCGACGGCAGACGTCCACTGCTCCACCGTGCCCACTGCCGCGAAGTTGGCGTTGAGCACCGTCATCAGGGTGGCGTGCAGGTCGCTCGCCGCCACGTGCCCGGCCCCGTTGGCCAGGTGCGTGGTGCCCGAGGCGTCGATCAGGATCTCCGCGGCGAAACCCAGCCCCTCGGACTCGACCGACGAGGCCAGGTCGCAGTTGTGGGTCATGAAGCCGACCAGGGTGACCGTGTCCACGCCCTCGGCCCGCAGCCGGGCAGCGAGATCCGTTCCGGCGTAAACACTTCCGTTGACCTTGGAGATCCGCGGGGAGTCGCCGGCGGAGGCCTCGATCTGTGGGTGCAGCTGCCACCCGGCCGAACCCTCGGCGAACACCGGCGAGCCGGCCGGGGCGGTGTGCTGCACGTAGACGACCGGCAGGCCGGCCTCCCGGGCGACGGTGATCGCCCGCAGGATCTGCGCGAGCGCCTCGTCGCGGGGCGGGTACTGGATCTCCAGCGGACCGTCGAAGTACTCCTGCTGGACGTCGACGACGACGAGTGCACGAGTGGTCATCGGGGTTCCTTCCTGAGGCGGAAAAGGCTGACCCCTGAAGCATCCGCGCCCGACGGCGACGGCACGAGTGGCCCGGATGCATAATAGCGATGAGTTCAGGCCAACCTCCGGGATCCCCGAGCCGACGGAGGGATGAAGCATGCGCATCGCCGTTCACGCCTTCGACGGCATCACGATGTTCCACCTGGCCGCCCCCCAGCTGGTGTTCGGCGAGGTCGCCAAGCTCGGGCTCGCGCAGTGGTCGACGCACGTGTGGACGACGTCGGGTCCCTCGATCGTCACGGCCGAGGGGTACACGATCGCGGGCCTGGGCGGCCCCTCGACGACGGAGGGGGCGGACATCGTGGTCGTCCCCTCGTGGCGGGACAGCCTGGAGGCACCGGACGACGGTCTGGTCCGGGCCGTCCAGGACGCCCACGCCGCGGGCAGCATGGTGATCGGCCTCTGCCTGGGCGCGTTCCCGGTGGCCGCGGCCGGCCTTCTGCGGCACCGCACCGCGGTGACGCACTGGAGCGCCACCGAGGAACTGGCAGCCCGCCACCCCGAGATCACGGTGGACAGCTCGGTGCTCTACGTGGATCACGGCGACGTGCTCACGTCCGCCGGCACCGCGTCCGGGATCGACGCGTGTCTCCACGTCGTCCGTCAGCATCTGGGGGTCACCGCCGCGAACCGGGTGGCCCGCAGCCTGGTCGTCGCCCCGCACCGCGAGGGGGGCCAGGCCCAGTACATCGAGCGGCCGCTGGTGGACGCGCGCAGCGACGCCCCGATCGCCGACGTGCTCGCCTGGGCCCTGGAGCATCTGGACCAGCCCTTGGCCCTGGAGGATCTGGCGGCCCGGGCCACGATGAGCCGCCGCAATTTCGTGCGCCGCTTCCGCGAGGCGACCGGCAGCACCCCCGCCCGCTGGGTGACCGACCAGCGGCTCGACGAGGCCCGGCGCCTCCTGGAGACCAGCGATTGGCCCGTCGACCGCATCGCCCAGGAGTGCGGATTCGGGAGCCCGGTGACATTACGCCAGAATTTCGCGGCCCGGTTCGCAACGTCCCCCGCCGGTTACCGGCGCACTTTCCAGGAACGACGTCCCCAAGCAGTGGTTTGACCCTGCCCAAGCAGACAGCGCAACCTCTGGTTAACCTCAGACGGGTTCACATGC
This sequence comes from Kineosporia sp. NBRC 101731, assembly GCF_030269305.1. Classification (NCBI taxonomy): domain Bacteria; kingdom Bacillati; phylum Actinomycetota; class Actinomycetes; order Kineosporiales; family Kineosporiaceae; genus Kineosporia; species Kineosporia sp. NBRC 101731. The sequence continues at coordinate 258,338 of NZ_BSTC01000006.1, read as the reverse complement.
GTTCGACAGGAATGGCACCCTAACCTTCCCTGTCGACTAAGAAGGGTTTGTCCGATGATCAGCAAGAAGTTCCTCGCCGTCTCCGCGGCCGCGCTCATGACGCTGGGCCTGGCCGCCTGTGGTGGCGACTCGGACAGCTCGGGCGGTACCGGCGGCGGCAGCAAGGACCCACTGAAGGTGGCCACCGAGGGCGTCTACGCGCCCTTCACCTACCACGACGCGAAGAACGGCAACAAGCTCACCGGCTACGACGTCGAGGTGGTCGAGGCCGTCGCCGCCAAGCTCGGCCGCGAGGTGGAGTTCTCCGAGACCTCCTGGGACTCGATCTTCGCCGGCCTGGAGGCCAAGCGCTACGACGTGGTGGCCAACCAGGTCACCGTCAACGACGAGCGCAAGGCCAAGTACAGCTTCTCGCAGACCTACACCGATTCGGTCGGCGTCATCGTCACCCGCGCGGACGAGACCTCGATCACCACCGCGGCCGACCTCAAGGGCAAGACCGCCGCGCAGTCGCCGACGAGCAGCTTCGGCACGGCCGCCGAGGACGCCGGGGCCAAGGTCGAGGCCGTCGAGGGCTTCAGCCAGGCCATCCCGCTGCTCAAGCAGAAGCGGGTCGACGTCACGCTCAACGACAGCCTGGCCGTGCTCAACTACCTGACCGAGAGCGGCGACCAGGACATCAAGATCGCCGGAGAGATCGGCGACCCCACGCAGCAGGCGTTCGCGTTCCGTAAGGACAGCGACCTGCCCGCCGAGTTCGACACGGCGCTCGACGAACTGCGCGCCGACGGCACGCTGGCCGAGCTCTCCGAGAAGTACTTCGGTAAAGACGTCTCCGGCGGCGACCCGGACAGCGCGAGCAGCGCCTCCCCGAGCCCGTCCGCGAGCTGATCCCTCATGGACCAGTCGACCGTCGAGCTGATCCGTAGCTCGCTGCGGCCGCTGCTGGAGGGGATGGTCAAGGGGACCATCCCCCTCACGGCGATCAGCTTCGTGCTCGGGCTGCTGCTGGCCCTGGTCGTGGCGCTGATGCGGCTGTCGCCGATCTGGCCGGTCTCCGCGATCGCCCGGTTCTACGTCTCGGTGATCCGCGGAACGCCGCTGCTGGTACAGCTGTTCATCATCTTCTACGGTCTGCCCTCGCTCGGTGCCACGATCGATCCGTGGCCGAGCGCCGTCCTGGCGTTCACCCTGAACGTCGGCGGGTACGCCTCGGAGATCATCCGCGCGGCCATCATCTCGGTGCCGCGCGGGCAATGGGAGGCGGCCCAGACCGTCGGCATGAACTACCCGACCACCCTGCGCCGGATCATCCTGCCGCAGGCCGCCCGGGTGTCCGTGCCGCCGCTGTCGAACACACTCATCTCGCTGGTGAAAGACACCTCCCTGGCCTCCACCATCCTGGTCTCCGAGACCTTCCGAAAGGCCCAGGAACTGGCCGGCCCCACCTTCGAGTTCTTCACGCTCTACATGGTGGCCGCCGCCTACTACTGGGTGGTCTGCCTGGTGCTGTCCTTCGCCCAGTCCCGCCTGGAGACGCGACTCGATCGGTATGTGGCCTCATGACGGAAAACCTGCTCGAAGTCAACGGTCTCCACAAGTCCTTCGGCGACAACCACGTGCTGCGCGGTGTCGACCTGACCGTGCCCACCGGCTCGGTCACTGTACTCATCGGCCCGTCCGGCTCCGGCAAGACCACGGTGCTGCGCTCGCTCAACGCGCTCGAGATCCCCGACACGGGCACGGTGCGCATCGGTGACGTCAGCGTCGACTTCGGTGCGAGAACCGATCGCCGTCAGATCACGGAACTCCGCGCGCAGAGCGGGATGGTGTTCCAGAGTCACAACCTGTTCCCGCACCTGAGCGTGCTGCGCAACGTCACCGAGGGCCCGCTCGTCGTGCAGAAGCGCCCGGCGGCCGAGGTCAACGCCGAGGCACTGGAACTGCTGCGGCGGGTCGGGCTGGCCGAGAAGGCCGAGCAGTTCCCGTTCGAACTGTCCGGAGGTCAGCAGCAACGCGTCGGTATCGCCCGGGCCCTGGCCATCAAGCCGCGGCTCATGCTGTTCGACGAGCCCACCTCGGCCCTCGATCCCGAGCTCGTGGGCGAGGTGCTCGCGGTGATGAAAGACCTGGCCGCCGACGGCTGGACCATGGTCGTGGTGACGCACGAGATCCGGTTCGCCCGGCAGGTCGCCGACCAGGTGCTGTTCCTCGACGGCGGGGTGGTGGCCGAGCGCGGCACCCCGGCCGAGGTGCTCGACCACCCGAAGGCCGAGCGCACGCAGCGCTTCCTGCACCGCCTCACCGATCCGCTCTGAGCTCGTCGGGAGCAGGCCCGGCCCGGCCGTGGAGATCCCGGTCACAGCCGGGCCGTCCGGCGGAATACCCTTCCCGGCCCTGGGCTTCCCCTGACCAGGTACGTCGGAGGAGTCACGTCATGCAGCGGGCGACCGTGGTGGTCATCGGAGCGGGTCAGGCCGGGCTCTCGGCGGCCTACCACCTGAAGCGGCGGGGATTCCGGTCCGCGCTCGAGCAACCGTCCGGAACCCGCCGCACCTTCGTCGTGCTCGACGCGGCCACCGCACCGGGCGGGGCCTGGCAACAGCGCTGGGAATCCCTGACGATGACCACGGTCAACGGGATCTTCGACCTCCCCGGCCGTCCGAGCCCGCCCGTCGATCCCCACGAGCCGAGCCGGACGGCGGTCCCCCGCTACTTCGCCGGGTTCGAGCAGGAGAACGACCTTCCGATCCTGCGCCCCGTCCCGGTCACGGCGGTACACCGCACCCCGCCGGGGTTCGAGGTCGAAACCAGCCGTGGCACCTGGCTCGCCGAGGCGGTCGTCAACGCCACCGGTACCTGGACCAACCCGGTGCTCCCGCACTACCCGGGTCAGGAGACCTTCACCGGACGCCAGCTGCACACTCGCGACTACGTGTCGGCCGCGGAGTTCTCCGGGCAGCGGGTGGCCGTGGTCGGCGGTGGTATCTCGGCGGTCGAGCTGTTGGAGGAGATCTCCCGCGACGCCACCACCTTCTGGTTCACCCGCCGCGAACCCATCTTCCGGGAGGGCAATTTCGAGCCGGAGGTCGCCGGGCGCGAGACGATCGCCCGGGTCGTCGCCGATGTCGAGGCGGGCCGGCCCACCGGCAGCGTCGTGTCGTACACCGGCCTGATCTGGGCCCCGTACGCCGTCGCGGCCCGCGACCGGGGTGTGCTGGTACGCCGCCCGATGTTCACCGCGATCGAGCCCGGCGGCGTGCGCGAGGCGGACGGCTCGTTCACCCCCGTCGACGTGATCGTCTGGGCGACGGGTTTCCGGCCCGCCCTCAGCCACCTCGATCCCCTGGGCGTGCGTAACGAGAACGGTGGAATCCAGCTCGACGGCACCTCGGTCGTGGGCGAACCGGGCCTGCACCTGATCGGTTTCGGGCCCTCCCAGTCCACCGTCGGCGCCAACCGGGCCGGGCGGGCGGCCGTGGCCTCCCTGGTACGACAGCTCGAACCGGTACGGGCCTGAGAAAGCGCTCCTACGGTCAGTCTGTCAGAAGGACACGTCGGCCAGGCGCCGGGTCACGACCAGGGCCACGCGCGAGAACAGGTCGCCCTCCGGTGGATGGGCCAGGATGTCGGCCAGGGCGAAAAGGTCGAGTGCCCGGGCGATCTCAAGCCAGTTCTCGGGCAGTTCGCCACCGGCGCCGGTGTAGCCGTCGGCAAACCCGGCTCCGTACTCCCGCGGGCCGTCCTCCGCGAAGCGGAGCATGTTCCCCACATCGGTGAGAGGTGAGCCGCTGAAAGCGAACTCCCAGTCGAGCACGGCAGCGACCTCCCAGCGCCCGCGCACCTGACGCACCAGGATGTTCTTCGGACTGAAGTTGCCGTGCACCAGATGCCGGGCCCCGGCGACCGCGTCGACCCAGTGAGTGGAACGCAGCGCGAGCGCCAGCAGACCACGCCGCTGGTGCCCGTCGAGCACACGCGAGGAGTACCCGGCGGACAGGGCCCGGTCCATGACGTCCAGAGGGTCGATGAGAGCGTCCCTGCCGTCCGGTTCGAGCGAACCCTCACGAAATACCCCGGGTTGAGCGAAGGAGAACTGACCGACACCGGCCAGAGCCTCGCCGACAGCCCGCCCCAATTGCTCCATCTCGTCCGCACTGGAACGGTTTTGGTCATGGAGGACGAGGTCGAGGGGGCGACCGTCGACATATCGGTAAACCAGGGTCGGCTCGCCGGAGGCCTCACCGGTGGGGTCGGCACCGACCACCTCGACGACCGGAACCCGACCGGCCAGGTGGACCAACAGAGACTGCTCCAGGGCGCAGGAATTGCGGTGCCGGTACCGGCGCACCACGTACCGCTCCCCCGAATCAACGGTCAGGCAGACCATTTCGCGGTCGACTCCACCGACCAAGGGCTGCGAGTCGACGATCCGCCGACCGGGCAGCACCTCGCCGACCACCCACTCGTTCAGTGGATTGTCAAGGACGACATGCGGTTTGGTCTCCCCCATCGCACGGACTCTACCCGGTCCACCCCGGGCAGCCATGATCAGGGCACGAATACCACCCGCTCGCCGGTCGTCGCCTCCCAGTGACCGGCGACCTCGGCGAGCGGCACCGCGCGAGCCTGGACCTGGAGCGACCCGTCGGTGACCGCCGCAGCCAACGCCGGCAGTTCCGCGAGGATGTCCCGGGCGGGCACCGATCCGATGCCGCTGCCGACGATCTGGAGCCGGGCCTGCCGCAGCGCGGCGGCGGGAACGGCCGCGTCCGGCCCCGCCATCGACCCGATCTGGATCCAGGTCAGCGGCGCGCTGCGGTCCGCGCGGGACCGGAGCATCGGCACCATCAGTCCCGCGGTGACATCACCCCAGAGGTAGTCGAGCACCACGTCGACATCGGCGGCCTTGCCCACCTCGTCGAAGGTGATGACCTCGTCGGCCCCCAGCGCGCGCAGCTCCTGCAGGCGGGTCCGGTCCCGCCCGGCCGCGATCACCTGCGACGCGCCGAACAGCCGGGCGATCTGCACCGCCAGCCGCCCGGAGTTCCCGGTGGCCCCGAGAACCAGCACCCGCTGGCCCTTCTCGAAGGCGATACGACGGCGCAGGGCGACCCACGACGACATGCCCGGGTTCATCGCGGCCGCGATCCGCGCCGGGTCGACGTCGTCCGGCAGCACGACACTGCGGCGCGCGTCGATCACGGTGCGGTCGGCGAAGGTACCGAAGGCCGAGTCGTCCAGCACCACGTACCGCAGCCGGCCCGACGCGTCCCGCACCACGCCGTCCATCCCGGGCACCATCGGGAGCACCCCCGAGCTGCTGTAGTGCGAGCCGTTCGCCCGCGACCGGGTGAGGTGGTGCAACCCGGCCGCCAGCACGTCCACCAGCATCTCGTTCTCGTCCGTGACAACGGGGTCGGCGTGCTCGCGGTAGACCGGGGGGAGGGCGAGGTCGGTGATGACAGCTGCCTGCATGACGGGGCTCCTCGTAACAATGGTTTGTGTTGCCAACAACTTCATATTGGTTGGTCATCCAAACCATGTCAAGTAGCCTGGCTGCGTGACCCCCGAAGACCCCCTGCTCGACGCGCTGGTCCAGAACACGTTCCGCGTCACCGCCGTGCTCACCCGGGTCGGTGCCGAGCACGATCTGTCCCTGACACAGCTGCGGGTGCTCGGCATCCTGCGCGACCGCCGGGCCCGCATGAGCGACCTGGCGGCATTCCTGGGCCTGGACAAGTCCACCCTGTCCGGACTGATCGACCGGGCCGAGAAGCGCGGGCTGCTCGCGCGGGAGAAGAGCCCGGGCGACCGCCGGGTGATCGAGGTGTTCACGACGGAAGCCGGCCTGGAACTGGCCGAGATCGTCTACGCGAAGATCAGGCGGGAACTGTCACCGTCGATGGACCGCCTGGACCCGCAGCAGCGCGATCAGCTCACCGCTCTGATGGGGATCTTGCTGGAGCACTTCTGAGCATCCGGTTGAGGCTGTTCCTTCTTGTGCTCCTTCTGTTCGGTGGCCATCCGCTCGGGTCAGCCACGCAGACCATCCTGAATGCGGTCATAACGTTTTGCATGTCGGCAGGCGGGCCCTCGCTCACCACTACTCCACCCCCGACGCCGAACCACCGGGCCCGCTCCGCCGGCGGGGCGGGCGAGCGGGCGGCAGACCCAGGCGCCCGCACCGTGCTCCCGAGGGTGATCTTCGCCGCCCGTAGCCTCTTCTGATGACGGCCCCGGCAAGCGTTTTCACCCTGATCCCGAGGCCCAGGAATCACCGGGCACGACGGCTGCATCTCCCGGTCCCCGACCGTGGTGGCGACCGATGACCTGGTCAGCTCGACAATGCTCATGATCCCCGCGCGCCACACGATGATCGAGAGCCGGATGGGTGCGGGGCCGCACCTTCAGCGCAGTGTCATCGGCCATGACGCAGGGTCCATCTCATCCACGGACGGCCGACTTAGCCTGCTGAACTAGCGATTTGGTATGAAAGTGCTAGGGCCCCGTAATGTGTGCCGTATGTCGCCGACTCCTGTCCCACGGAACGTTCTGGGCCTGTTGGGCGCCTTCGTGGTAACCAGTCTCGTAGCGGGAATTCTCGCGGCCGGACTAGCGGTACCGGCGATCGGCGCCTCGGGCATGGCCACCACCGGCGCCATCAAGTCCTTCCAGGAGCTGCCCAGCGACCTGCAAGAGACGCCGATGGCGGCCAACACCACCGTTCTGGCGGCGGACGGGTCCGTGCTCGCGACCTTCTTCGACCAGAACCGTGAACTCGTGAAACTCGACGACATCTCGCCGTTCATGCAGAACGCGATCGTCGCGATCGAGGACGAGCGCTTCTACGAGCACGGCGGTGTCGACCCGCAGGGCCTGATCCGCGCCCTGCTGGTGAACGAGATCAACGGTGGTGTCGCGCAGGGTGCCTCCACGCTGACCCAGCAGCTGGTCAAGAACATGCTGCAGCAGCAGGCCTACCTCGCCGGCAACGCCGAGGGGGTCGACGCCGCCGCGGTGCAGACGAACGCCCGCAAGCTCAAGGAGATCCGGCTCGCCTCGGCCCTGGAGCAGCGCAAGGACAAGAAGGAGATCCTCCAGGACTACCTGAACATCGCCTGGTTCGGCTCCGGGCAGGTGTACGGCATCGAGGCGGCCTCGCACTACTACTTCAACACCTCGGCCAAGAAGCTGACCCTGCCGCAGGCCGCGATGCTCGCCGGCATGATCCAGTCGCCGACCCAGTTCGACATCTCCGACAAGAGCAAGCTCAAGGCCGCCGAGACCCGTCGGAACACCGTGCTGAACAAGATGTTCGCGCAGAAGATGATCGACGAGGAGACGCGCGACAAGGCGATCGAGACCAAGCTCCGGCCGAAGATCACGCCGATCTACCAGGGCTGCGCGAACGCCGGGCTGCGGGCCTACTTCTGCGACTACGTCTACAACATCATCACCAAGAGCAATGACTTCAAGTCGCTCGGCAAGACCGTGGAAGATCGGCAGAAGGCCCTCAAGTGGGGTGGCTACACGATCCAGACCACGCTCAGCCCGAAGCTGCTGAAGACCAGCTGGAACGCGGCCAAGAACGCGATCCCGCCGAGCGACCCGAGCAACGTCGCCACGGCGGCGGTCACCGTCGAGCCGGGCACCGGCAACATCCTCTCGATGACCCAGAACAAGTACTACAACGTGAACGAGGGGCGGAAGAACACCACGGTCAACTACTCGACCGACTACCAGTACGGCGGATCTTCCGGCTTCCTCACCGGCTCGACGTTCAAGCCGGTCGTGCTCGCCACCTGGCTGAAGTCGGGGCGCAAGCTCAACTCGGTGATCGACGGGTCGCCGGGCTCGATCGCCCAGAGTTCATTCAAGAGCTGCGGCTCGAACCTCCGGTCCACGAATATTTGGAACTTTGTCAACTCCGGTGACGGTGGCGCGAAGGGCAGCCTGACGGTCTGGAACGCGACGGCGAAGTCCATCAACGGCGCCTACATCCGGATGGAACAGCAGCTCGACCTGTGCGACGTGTCGGACATGGCCGCTGCTCTGGGCATGCACCTGGCCGCACCGCAGGACGACGGGTGCGACGGATCCGAGAAGAAGCACCTGACGACGAAGATCCCCTACTGCATCCCCTCGGTCGTGCTGGGTGTCGCCAACCAGTCGCCGCTGACCATGGCCAACGCCTACGCGACGTTCGCCGCGAGCGGTAAGTACTGCAAGCCGCGGGCGGTCACCTCGATCAAGGACCGCAACGGCAAGGCCCTGAAGATCCCCAAGAAGGACTGCAAGCAGACCATCCCGGCCAACATCGCCAACACGGTCACGCTGGGCCTGAGCCGGGCCTTCACCACCGGTACCGCGTCCCACCTGGGCGGGCTCCCCAACGGGCAGCCGGCCTCGGCCAAGACCGGTACGACCAACAACTCGCAGGACACCTGGTTCGCCGGGTACACCCCGCAGCTGGCGACCGCCGTGTGGGTCGGCCCGCAGACGGTCAACGGGCAGCGCAAGCCCATGCTGGGCGTCACCGTCAACGGCCACTACTGGGCGAACGTCTACGGTGGTTCCATCGGTGGGCCGATCTGGAAGTCGATCATGACGACCGCGCTCCAGGGCAAGAAGGTCGAGCGGTTCCCGAGCGCCGACAGCAGCCTGGTCGGTGCGGAACCCCAGATCCAGAAGCCGAAGACCGACAAGGGCGGCACCACCGGTGGGGGCCGGGGCAACGCCGGCGGCGGCACGGGTACGGGCGGCAACACCGGTGGCAACGGTGGCGGTAACGCCGGCGGTGGCGGCAACGGCCGCTGAGCAGCCGTGATCTGATCCGGGTCGAAAGGCCGGGAGCCCACGTCGGGCTCCCGGCCTTTTTTCTTCGCCCCGATCACTGTACCGTTCGGTACAGTCATCTGCTGCTGAGGAGAAACCATGCCCCGCCCGCCGTTCCCACCCTTCACCGCCGACACCGCGGTCACCAAGGTCCGCCTGGCCGAGGACGCCTGGAACAGCCGCGATCCCGAGCGGGTCAGCCTGGCCTACACCCCCCACAGTCGCTGGCGGAACCGCTCGCAGTTCCTCACCGGCCGTCCGGAGATCGTCACGTTCCTGACCGCCAAGTGGGAGCGCGAGCACGAGTACCGGCTGATCAAGGAGTTGTGGGCCTTCACCGGCGATCGCATCGCGGTGCGCTTCGCCTACGAGTGGCGCTCCGGCGAGGGCCAGTGGTTCCGCTCCTACGGCAACGAGAACTGGCACTTCGACGCCGAGGGCCTCATGGCCGAACGGCACGCGAGCATCAACGACGTGGCCATCGCCGAGACCGACCGGCTCTTCCACTGGGACCACTCCGGCTCCCGGCCCGACGACCACCCCGGCCTCAGCGACCTGGGCCTGTAGATGGCGCGCGTTCAGGCCGACCGGGCCGACGCCGTCCTGGCTCTCGCCACGACCTTCCGCCTCCACGGCTACGAGGGCGCCAGCCTGACCGCGATCACCGCACAGACCGGGCTGGGCAAGGGCAGCCTTTACCACTTCTTCCCGGGCGGGAAGGAGGACATGGCCCGCGCCGTGCTCGACGAGGTCGGCGACTGGTTCCGCCGGGAGGTCTACGGGCCGCTACGCGCCGACGGCCCCGCCGATCAGCGCCTGGCGGCCATGTTCACCGCCGTCGAGACCTATTTCGCCTCCCGCCACCTGGTCTGCCTCTTCGCCGCCTTCGCCCTCGGCCAGGAACGCGACCGCTTCGCCGAGGTGATCACCGCCTACTTCAGCGAATGGCTCGACGCCCTGGAGGCGGCGACCGGTGACCGCGAACTCGCCGCCGACACGGTGGCCACCCTGCAAGGAGCCCTGATCCTGGCCCGGGCCCTGAACGACCCGGCCGTTTTCCACGCCACTGCCGCCCGCGCCCACGAACGTCTTCGTTCGTGATCATGCAAATCCCCCCGCCTTCGGCCGGGAGGTGCCCCCACTCCCCGGAGTTCTATGACTCTCGATTGCTCCCGGCCAGGCTGTCGCCCAGTTCCGTGCGCCGGTACACCACCGACCGGCCCACCCGCTCACGAGTGACGAGACCCGCGTCCAGAAGCACTCGAAGATGACCGCCCGTGGCCCCGAGGGACGCCTGGAGCACGCCGGCGATCTGGGTGGTGGAACCCGGGTCGGCCAGGGTCTCCAGGAGCCGCGCGCGGGTACCGCCGATCAGGGGCGCCAGGGCTGGTGAACGGAGCGGCCGGCTCTCCCAGAGCGTTGCCGTGCCCCGGCAGGAGTAGCGGATCATCGGCTGCCGCGGGTCGTGCAGGCTGAGGGCCAGGCCCTGGGTGAGGAACACGGAGGGTACGAAGAGCAGGCCGCGCCCGGCGAGCGAGACCGTCTCGTCCGGGCGTCCCGACAGGCGGATCTGACCGCCGTGCCAGCCGAGCCGCGGATGAACGCCCTCCAGGCCGGCGGCCCAGCCGAGGGCCACGAGCCGCCCGGCCCGGTGCTGCACGTCACGCTGTAACACCGCGAGCAGGCGCGGCCATTCGGGGCGCAGCAGCACGTCCCAGGCCCGTTCGACCGCGTCGGCCAACTGGTCGAGCACATCGGGGGCACCGAGAACCGAGGCCACCGCATCGTCCCCTGTCTCCGGACCAGGAGGCCCGAGGATCTGGGCCATCTCCTCGCGGGCCGCCCCGACGGACCCCGACCGCACCGCCGCGAGATCGTCCTGAATCGTCTGCCCCATCCCCGCCGGAGGCGGCGAGGTGAAGTCGACGCCCTCGTGCTGCCGCTGCAGCGAGGCCAGGGCACGCACCCCCGGATCGTTCCGGATCGTGCCCCACCGACGGGCGAAACGCCGCAGCAGGGGCGGGTGCCCGGTGCGCCGCCGGGCGAGCATCGCGACCAGGTGCACGGTCTCCCCGGCCGGGGAGACGGCGAACCGGGACGACGCGATGTCGTCGGCGTCCACCGTGATGCGCAGCGATGTTTCGCTCATATCCGAAACATTAGCCCGGCCCCCACACCGGTGCCAGATTGATCGTCATGAGCACTGACACCCGCACCACCTATCGGGAGGTGTTCGCCGTACCGGGTTTTGCCGCCCTGTTCGGTGCGACCACCCTGACGGTGCTCGGCATCTCGCTGCAGATCCTGGCCTTCTCGGTGCTCGTCTTCGACGCGACCGGCTCGTCCACCTGGTCGTCCGCCGCCTTCGCCGCCGGGTTCCTGCCCGGTGTCGTCGGTGGGCTGCTGCTCCCGTCCCTGGCCGACCGCCTCCCGGCCCGGCCCCTGATCGCCACCGGTGGCCTGGTCCGGGCGAGCGGCAGCGCCCTGCTGGCCCTCTCGTCCACCAGTCATTCAGGTGCGGCAGCCGGTTTCGTGGTGGTGACGACCGTTGCGCTGGTCCATCCCCTCTTCAGCTCCGCGCAGTCCGGCGTGGTGACCGAACTCCTCACCGGCGACCGTTACGTGCTCGGCCAGTCGCTGTTCACGATCACGTCGATGGTCGCCCAGCTGCTCGGGCTGGCCGTGGGTGGTGTCGTGCTGCAGACGCTCGGCACCACCTGGGTCCTGCTGCTGGCCGCTGCGATACAGGCGGGCGCGGCCCTGCTGAGCACCGTCGGCCTGCCGTCGGTACCGGCGCGAGGCCACACCCGCTGGGCCCCCGGGGACACCGTGCGCGGGTACCGGGAACTGTTCTCACTGAGCACGATCCGGTCCCTCCTGCTGCTCTGGTGGGTGCCGTTCGCCCTCCTCGCCGGGGTCGAGTCGCTGGCCGTGCCCTACGCGGCCGGCTCCGGGGCGGGTGGCCTGGCGGCGTCGGCCCTGATGGCCGCGGCGCCGCTCGGCGCGATGGTGGGAGCGGCCGCGGTGGGCCGGCTGGCCGGTCCGCCCACGCGCGAAAAACTCGTGCCCGGGCTGCTTCTTCTTCTGGGTGCGGCCCTGCTCCCGCTCGTGGCCAGTCCCCCGGCCCCGTTTGCGGCCGCACTCATCGCCGTGGCGAGCATCGGCCTCGCCTTCGAGATCGGTGGGCAGGGCCGGTTCCGGGAGGCGCTGCCCACCGGGCGCGAGGCCCTGGGCTTCGGGCTGCTGGGCGTCGGGATGATGACCGGGCAGGGCCTCGGCCCCCTGATCGCCGGCCCGCTGGCGGATCTCGTCCGCCCGGGCCCGGCCTCGGCGATCATGGGCGGTCTCATCCTGGTGTCAGCGGTCTTCCTGCTCCCCCGACAGGACCACATAGAGGACAGAATCTGACCGCTACCCCTGAGATTGTCGTCGCACCGGCAGAACCGCCGGCCTTCAGATCTCAGGAGTACTCGTGTCGCTGGACTTCGGCATCAACCCGATCGCCGTCATCGTGGCCACCGTGGCCTGCACCCTGCTCGGCGGCCTCTACTTCACCGTCGTCGTGGCCAAGCCGTACGCCGCCGTGATGGGCCGTGAGAACGAGCCGGCCTGGCAGCCGCCCGCATCGGCCTTCGCCGGGCAGTTCGTCTCCACCCTCCTGGTCGTGCTCACCAGTTCGGTCCTGCTGAACAGCCTGCGGATCACCGAGATCGGCACCGGCCTGCTGTTCGGCCTCGTGGTCGGCGTCGGGTATCTAGCGGCCCAGACCCTGAACATCGCGATCAACCCGAACTTTCCCCACCCGTTCCGCTACACCGCGCTCAATGCCCCGTACTTCATCGCCTGCAGCGTGATCACCGGCGCAATCGTCACCGCGCTGGCCTGACACGCCGCCGGACCGACCCGGCTCGGCCCTCCACCCGGCGGTTCGGCAAGATCTGGGGCATGAGTAACACGGGCAAGAGAATCGTTCCGGCGCCGCGCCGGGTGGCCATGGTCTACGGAACCATCTCCGTCATCGGAGTGCTGGGTGTCATCGCCCTCCTGACCGAGGGCTACGTCCCGGCCGCGGTCGTCGCCGCGATTCTCACGGCCTTCTGGCTCGCCGTCACCGTCCGGGCCCTGGGCAACGGTGTGTACAGCGACGGCTACCAGCTCGTTAACCGCAACGACCTGGGCAGCCGCCGGATCGCCTGGATCCACATCGACCGGTTCGAGCACCGCGGGGTGAAGGGCCTGGGGCTGTGGAACAAGGAGGACGAGTGGATGGTGCTGCAGTACATCCCCGCCCACGGTGACACGGCCACCCGGGCCCTGACCGTGCTCGAGGAAGAGCTGCGGAAGAATCAGGCTCAGCAGAATCAGGCCTGAGCCAGGAGCTGCTCGCTGCGCTCCCACAGGTCCCGGGCCAGCCGGGCGTCGTGGATCTGCGGATGCGTCTTCCTCGGTGCCTTGTCGACCACGTAGTAGGCGCCCGATTCCCAGGTGATGCCCGGCGTACCGTCGATGTACCGCACCAGCGTCCGGCCGCCCACCTCGGGCTTGCTCAGCACGAGCACCTGGCCGATCTTCGTGCGCCAGATGAACCGCGTCGGGCTGCTGGTGTCCTGGCCCATGTTCGTGGCCACGTTGCCCGGGTGGAAGCTGACCGTGCTGATGCCCTGGTCGTGATAGCGGCGGTGCAGCTCCCGGGTGAACAGGATGTTGGCCAGTTTGCTGTCGCCGTAGGCCTTGTCGGCCGTCCACTTCTTCTCGTTGGCTAGGTCGCCCAGATCCAGGTTCCCGTAGATGCGCGCGGCCTCGCTCGCGGTCTGGAGCACGGCGGCCCGGGAGGCGACGAGGCGGTCCAGCAGCAGGGTCGTCAGGAGGAACGGGGCCAGATGATTGACCTGCATCGACTTCTCGAACCCGTCCCGGGTGGTCTCGTGCCGGAAGTTGTTGCCCGCGTTGTTGGCCAGGACGTCGATGCGTGGGTAGGTGTCGAGCAGTTCGGCGGCGAGCCGGCGCACCTGGGACAGATCGGTGAAATCGGCCAGGTGGTAGGGCGCACCGCCCGCCGCCTGCGCCACCTCGCGGGTCTTGCCCGGAGAGCGTCCGACGATCACGACCCGCTCCCCCTTCGCCGCCAGCTGCCGGGCCGCGGCAGCCCCGATCCCGTCGCTGGCCCCGGTGATGATGATGGTTCGTGGACTGGTCATACGACCACGCTAGAACCTCACATCCATGTGAGTTTCAAGAATTGGTGACGGGCGTCACCAGAGAGCGGCGATGACCTCCGAGAGCGGTTCCGGCATCGACATGAACGGCGAGTGCGAGCTGTCGAACTCCACGACGGTGGTGGGGGTGGAGGAGACAGCATCGATCTCGCGGGCGAAGCGGCGCTGGAGATCGGGCCGGATCGCGGTGTCCTGGGTGCAGACGACGTAGGTGTGCGGCACCGATCCGTAGCGTTCCCGGGTCACGGTGAAGGTCTCGCCGGCGATCCCGGCCGGGCCGTCGGGGGTGATCAGCGCCAGGGCCGCCTGTGCGGTGGCGGGTTCCACGTCACCGTAGAACGTTTCGCGTACGGCACCGCTCAGCTCGGGGTCCGCGGGATCCAGGCGCAGTGCCCCGGTGGCGAACAGGTCTCCGCGCAGCAGCGGCCCCACCGTTTCCCCGGCGTTCTCGGGAAAGGCGATGTAGGCGGCCCCCGGGAGACCACTGACGGGCGCGAAGGCCGTGACGTAGACCAGGTGCGAGAACAGGGTGGGTTCCAGCTCGGCCGCCAGGGTCGCGACGATCCCGCCCATGCTGTGGGCGACCACGACACACGGCTCCCCGCCCCCGATCCGGCGGATCTGCGCCACCAGCGCGGCCGCGGCGGACGACGCGGTCACGGCGGCGACCGGTGAGGGCTCCGTGGCGAACGCCGTGGCATCAAAGGGCCGGGCCCAGCGGGATTTCGGGGACCTGCAGTTCAGGCCGTGCCCGTCGAGGTCGACGGCGATCGAGGGAACGGCCCGGGCGGCCAGGTGCTCGGCGACGAGGCTCCAGCACCAGCTGCCGTGCCAGAGCCCGTGAACGAGAATGACGTTTCGCATGCGCCCACCCTAGGAAGCCGGCCGAAGCCTAACCACGCACTAGTTGTACGGGGCTGCCAGCCGGGCGATCCGCCCGGCGCTCGGGGTGCCGGGTGTGGGCTTCAGAAGCAGAAGGCGTTGCGACGAGGTCGGACTGGTGATGACGGAACACTCCAGGTCGATCCGCCCGACCTCCGGGTGCTCGATCACCTTGGCCGCACAGTGCAGCGCCGACACCACGTGCCGGTCCCACGCCTCGACGAATTCCTCGCTGGTGGCGAGCAGGTCGGCCAGCAGGGCCGCGGCCCGGGCGTCCGGCTCCCGCCGGGCCAGGCCGGCCCGCAGGTCGGCGGCGTAGGCCAGACCGGAGGCCTCGTGCTGGTCGCGGGGTTCCATCAGGTCGCGCCAGGCCGGTGAGGTGAACCAGCGCCAGGTCAGGTTCGCCTCCCAGCCCGGCAGGCCGGTCACATCCCCGAGCAGCTCCCGGTTGAGCCGGTTCTGCTTCAGCACGTCACCGAGGCCGTCGGTGATGGAGGCCGGGGTGGTGCCGGCCACCGCGTCCATCACGTAGTCCAGGGCCGGATCGACGTCCTCGCCGGTCCGGGGCCGGGCCGGCGGAGCATGCCCGGCCAGGCGGTAGAGGTGGTCGCGGGCGTCGTCCTCCAGCCGCAGGGCGTGAGCCAGACCGGCCAGCACCGGGGCGGACGGCAGCGATCCGCGGGCCTGTTCCAGCCGCTCGTAGTAGACCGTGGAGATGTTCGCGAGCTCGGCGACCTCTTCGCGGCGCAGCCCGGGCGTACGACGGCGTGAACCGGCCCGGACCGCGACCAGGGGCGGCGCCGTCTCCCGGCGCCGGCGCAGGAAGGTGCCCAGTTCTGCGCGCTTGTCCATACCGCGAGGGTATCGACCCGTTCAGCGGACCCGCAGCAGCCCGGCGTCGGGGTCGAAGTCGATCAGGCCACGCCGGCGGAACTCCTCCAGCCACCCGCGCATCGGGTACCAGCCGTGCAGCTCGGCGAAAAGACCTGCATTGCGAACGATGTCGTTCAGGTGCGGCAACGGTGGGCTCTGGCTCGCGTGGTGCTGGTGGTAGGCCACCGCGTCACCGCTCCACCACACGCCCAGTCCGGCCTGCTCGGCCCGGACCGCGAAATCGGTATCCTCGCCGCCGTACCCGCTGAAGCGCTCGTCGAAACCGCCGATCCGGTCGAACGAGTCCCGTCGCAGGGCCAGGGACGTCGTCCACGCCAGTTCGTGCCGGTCGTCGCGCACCAGCCGTCCCGGCTCGGGCGCCGGGCGGGCGGGGTGCTGCTCGGAGTGACGGCGCAGGTGCGGTTCGCTCCAGCCGCTGCGCACGGCTCCCTCGGCGAGATACCGCAGCGGCCCGGTGACCAGTCCGTCCACCCGTTCCAGGGCGTCCGCGTAGGTCTCGACCAGACGCCGCCCGGGGATGCAGTCGACGTCCAGCAGCACGACGTGCTGGGCGTCGCTCGTGCGCACCCCCAGGTTGCGGGCCGCGGCCAGGCGCAGATGCCCGTTCTCGGGCGGCAGATCGACCACGGTCACCCGCCGCGCCGGGCGGCTGGGCAGAGTGACGGTCTCGTCGTCCATGCGCACGATCACCAGCTCGTCCGCCGGACGGGTCTGGTGTTGCAGCCCTTCGAGCAGATGGGTCAGGTGACCGCGTCGTCCGGCCACGATGGTGACCACCGCGAGGCCGGTCATCCGACCGTCACCGCCACCGGATCAACCGTGCGGCAACGCTCTTCGAGCAGCCGGGCGAATCGTTCGGCGCCGTCCGCGACCAGGGCGGGCGGCGTGGTGGCGCGGGCCACGGCCTGCGCCCACCCGGTCGGCCCGGGCATCCGGGTCAGTACCACGGCATCCCCCGCTGCCTCCAGGGCCCGGGCGGTGGCCTCCTGCTCCCCGAACGGACGTTCCTCGGGCAGCGCCACGAACGGTCTCCGGGCTGCCACCACATCGCCGAGGGTTCCCAGACCGGTGTTCCCGATCGCCACGTGGGCCGCGCCCAACTCCGTCCCCACGTCCTCGATCCGGCCCCGAAAGCTCAGATTCGCAGCAGTGGGCCCCGAAAGCCCCAGCACGTGCACATCGTGGCCGGGGAGCCCGGCCGCGATCTGCGCACACGCCTTCGCACCCAGCCGCGAACCACCCGAACCCACGAGGACCACCGCCCGCGGGCGTCCTCCATCGTCGGACTCGGCCACCACCCGGCGAGCGCCGCTCACCAACCCGACCGCCCGCGTACGCGGCCGACCGGTGTGCAGCCCCCAGGACTGCGGCACCGGCATGACCACCTCGTCCGCCAGGGCGAAACCCAGGGCGTGCGCGGGGTCGTCGCGCAGTCCGGGCTGACGCACCGCCACCACCGGAACCCCACTGGTGCGCAGCAGAACGGTCACCTCGACCGAAACGTCGACCACCGCGAGGAGCGGGCGGTAGCGGGCCACCGCATCCAGCAGCATCTGATGCCGGTGCAGCAGACCGTCTTCGTGCAGCGGAGCCCAATGCAGTTGACCATGGGCATCGTTCCCCGCCCCGTCACCGTAGTCGCGATCGGACCAGTCCAGCGGCAGCCGGAGGTGGCGGCACGTCGCCGGCAACTCCCCCGGCGGCGGCCCCGAGGAGGCGAGAACCACGGGCCGCTCGAGCATTCCGGCCACGGCCAGGGCGCGTCGCCAGTGCCCCAGACCCTGATGGTGGACGTAGTACAGAATCGGTCTCACGGGTGCGCCTCAGGCGCTCAGCGCGTCGGGCAGGGGGCCGGCGCCCACAGCGGATTCCACGGCGGAAACGGCTTGGGAAGTCCCGGTCAGTTCCAGCATCAGGGCCTCGTACTGATTCATCATGGTGCGGGCGTCGTAACGCCGCGCGTGGCGCCGGACCTTGCGGCGGTTCATCGTGCGGGCCACGTCGATCGCGGCGGCCAGGCCGTCCACCGAGGCCTTGTCGGCCACGGCTCCGCCCGAGGGCAGGACCACTTCGGGGCAGGCTCCGTTGGGCAGCGCCGCCACCGGGGTGCCGCAGGCCATCGCCTCGACCATCGCCAGGCCGAACGGCTCGTCCCACAGCGGGGTGGCCAGGAACACCTCGGCCTTCGACATCTGGGAGGCCAGCTGCTCGTGGGTCAGGTGGCCGCGGTAGCGCACGTCCGGGCCCGTGCGCGGCCTGATCTCGTCCTCGAAGTACTGCGGGTCACCCACGATGCCGGTGAACTCCAGGTGCATACCCGCCGCCCGGGCCGCGTCGATCGCCAGGTGCAGACCCTTCTCCGGCGTGATCCGGGCCGACCAGACGGCCAGACCGCGCTCCTGGCCGGCCACCGCGCGCCACTGGTCCAGGTCGATGCCGTTGGGCACGACCCCCACCTCCGGCAGCAGCGAGCGCCACGCCATCGCGGTGAAGCGCGAGACGGCGACGAACGCGTGCCGGGGCCCGGGCTCCCAGCCCGGGGCCTCGATGACGGCGTTGACCTTCTCGAGCGTGGGTGGGGTGTGCAGCACCGTGAGCATCGGGTGGCCGGCGAGGTCGCGGTAGGGCAGCGGGCTCAGCGAGTTGTTGAGGACGAGGTCGAAGCCGCCGTCCTCGATCCGGGCCAGGGCGCGGCGCATGGCGGTGTCCAGCACCTCGTCGCGGCTGTGACTGTGCCGCACCGCCCCGTACACGAAGCTGTCGTCGAGGATCGGTTCGAGCCGGGCCGACGTCGAGCTGTTCTCCCGGGCGAACAGGGTCACGTCGTGCCCCCGCCGCACGAGTTCGTCAGCCACCAGGTGGGTATGCATCTCCATGCCGCCGGCGAAGGGCTCGGCGATCGGATGGTGCAGGTGGGCCAACAACGCAATTCTCACTGGTAGACCCTTCGTGCCCGAACCCCGGGTTTCCCGGTGCTCCCGCTTCAGTGCCACATCGGCGGGGCCCGCGGTCTCGAGCCGCCCCCGGTCCCGCCCGAACGGACGAGGCACCGCCACGGAACGTATCGCTGCTGAGGACGGAGCGCCTGTCGGCGTGGTGGACGAAGGCTCTGATCATGACTTGACCAGGACCTGAACAGGAACTGACCAGGAGAAGTACGACAACCCTGGAGGCCGGAGCTAGCTGTGAGTAACCGCCAGTAGCGACCGGCGCGATACCGCGGTGCCTGCCGCCCAACGGGTGAGCCCGAACTGACGCGCAGCCCCCGGACTGCCAGCATCGTCCTGACCGATCCCCGAGGAAGGCGAGCTCATGGGTACGGTGGCCCAGCCCGGCGAGTACGCTCCGGACGAGGACAGCGGGCAGATTCTTCCGCCCGCGGCGGAAAAGACCCGAGAGATGCACTTCTGGGTCCGCGCCGCGATCATCGCTGCGCTCGGCGTCGCCATCCTGACCCTGCTCGGGTCGGCGTTGCTGAGCATCTCCCACGCGCCACGGCCGCACCGTCTGCCGCTGGGCTACGTGGGGGCGGAGTCCGGCCGTACCGCGATGGCCGAACAGGCGGGCAGCGCGCTCGATCTCGTCACCTACGGCAGCCGGGCACAGGCCGTCGAGGGCATCCGGCGGCTGGACACCTACGGCGCGGTCGTCACGGGCATCGACAGCACCGAACTGCTGAAGTCCACGGCGGCCTCGCCCCAGGTCGCCGCGGCCCTCACCGCGATGTTCAGTACGTCGGACGGGACCTCCGGCGGGCCGACGACGGTGAGCGAGATCAGCCCGCTTCCCGCCGGCGACTCCGCGGGCGGCAGCCTGGCCATTCTGCTCCAGGTCGTCGTGCTGGTGGGCACGATCGGCTCCGTGGGGCTGGGGCGGCTGGTACCGCGGTATCGCGCCAACTGGGCCCGCGGTGAGCTCCCCGTGCTCTTCCTGGTGCTGTACGCCCTCGTGGTGGGAGCCGGAATCTCCACCCTCGCCCACGCATTCGGTGTCGGGAACCACGTCCACTATTGGAAACTGGCTCTCTGCCTGGCGCTGATCAATCTTGCCGTGACCGCCTCGGTCAGCGCCCTGGTCTCCCTCATCGGCAGTGCCGGGGCCGGTGTCGGGGGTGTGCTGTACTTCCTGCTCGGCACCCCGATCAGCGGCGCCGCGACCGCCCTGCCCATGATGCCGGTCGCGTGGCGTGATTTCGGTCAGGTACTGCCTCCCGGCGCCGGTGCCACCCTGCTGCGGCGGGTGCTCTACTTCCCCGACGCGTCGCTGACCACTCCCCTGCTGACGCTCGGCCTGTTCGCCGGCACCGGCGCGGTGGTGCTGGGCGCGGTCAACCTGGTCGCCGGGGCGCAACGCCGCAACAGCCTGGCCAACCTGCCCTGAGACCAGACCCCTCAGCCGGGGGTGTGCACCTTGTCGATCTTCACGGTGAGAAGGACCCGCTGCTGGTCGCGGCCACCCCACCAGGGATAGGGGCGGCCGAGGTACTTCTGCGCGAGCTTGTCGATGTGGGCCTCCGCGCCCTCGGTGCTCTCGGAGACCACGGTCCCGCGCAGGGCCCAGGACCGGGACGGCGCCTGCGGGTCGGTGATGCCGATGGCCACGCGCGGGTCACGCCGGATGTTCCGCATCTTCTGATGGGTGTCCACCGTGTTGACGAGAAGGTGCTCGCCGTCGGTGTCCACCCAGGTCTGGCTGATCTGCGGGGCACCGTCCGGCATCAGCGTGGTGACGAAGCAGATGGCCGGTCCGGAGAGGACGTCGAGCAGGTTCTGGGGCAGTGCGGACATGGGCTGGACCTTCACTTCCGGTAGTCGCCGTAGAGACGGTCGATGATGTCGTTGCCGGGGGCCGGGTCGGGTAGATCGGCATGGCGCAGGCCGGCCAGCCCGATCTGCAGGGCCCGGCGCCACAGGTCGGGGTCGAAGGCGCGGGAAGCGTCCAGAATGCTGCCGACCATGAGGTGCACCGCCACGAAGTCACCCGGAACCACCCCCGGGGGTAGCTGTTCGGCCCGCACCGCCCGGGCGATCAGGTCGGTGATGATCGGTGTCATCCGGGCCCGGGTCTGGACCACCAGGTCGGACGACTGCTCCCGGCCCCGCAGAAGTTCACTGAGCCCGCGATGGGCGGCCTCGCGTTCCAGTTGCCGCTCGAGGAACCAGACCAGGCCGGCCCAGGCATCGTCCTGGAGCGCAGCCTCCTCCGCCAGCCCCATCACCATGTCGACGTGCTCACTGAACAGTGCGTCGATCAGATCCTGACGTTGCGGAAAACGGCGGTACACCGTGCCCATCCCGGTACCGGCGGCCCGGGCGATGTCCTCGTAGGACACCTGGAGCCCGGCCTCGGCCATGAGGTCAGAGGCGGTGCGCAGCAGCAGTTGCCGATTGCGCTCGGCATCGCGGCGCAGGACCGCGGAACTCTCGGGCATGCCCCGACCCTAGCTAAGTGGAAACTGGATTCTCAAGTTGAATTTCTCTTCCACTTTCGCCGGTGACGGCCGCACCCCATCCCGATCACTGATCGAAGACCGGCCGGGGCTGGATTTGGTCCAGACCCAAAACTGTTTTAAGGCACCGCCACGGTGCAGCGGCCAGCATCGGCGGACGGGACGAAGCCGTCGATGAAGGGAACCGAGAAGTGTCATCCGCTGCATCCTGGCGCCGCCGAAACCGCCGGAGCCTGTTCGCGGGCAGCATCACGACGGTCGCGGCGGTCGTGACGGGATATCTCGTCACCATGAGCCTGTCCTCGTCGGCGGCCGAGGTGAACGCGAACGTCTGGCTGACCACCCCCGACCGGACGAACCTGCTGGCCCGGCAGGCGGCGGTGCCCTTCGGAACGGCCGGTTCCGGGCCGGTCATCACGGTCGACCCGGAGACGACCTATCAGAGCATGGTCGGTTTCGGGGCCTCGTTCACCGATTCCGCGGCGTACAACGTGTTCACCTCGACCGCTCGCGACACCGTCATGAAGAAACTGTTCGACCCGGACTCCGGCATCGGCCTGAGCTTCCTGCGCCAGCCGCTCGGCGCGAGCGACTACTCCCGGTCGTTCTACACCTACGACGACGGCAAAGGCTTCTCCATCGCGCACGACCAGGACTACATCCTGCCGCTGCTGAAGCAGGCCAAGACGCTCAACCCCGAGATCACCTACATGGGAACGCCGTGGAGCGCGCCGGCCTCGATGAAGACTCCCGCCCAGCTGGTCGGGGGAACCCTTTCCGCGAGCAGCGTCGGCGCCTACGCCGACTATCTGGTCAAGACCGCGAAGGCGTACCAGGCGGCCGGGGTTCCCCTCTCCTACCTGAGTGTTCAGAACGAGCCGGAGTTCCAGCCGCCGGGATACCCGGGCATGAAGATCCCGGCCTCACTCGAGGCCTCGGTGATCAATGCGCTGGCGCCCCGACTGGCGGCCGCCGGGCTGACGACGAAGATCCTCGGCTACGACCACAACTGGAACGACCCGGTCTACCCCGAGGCCGTGCTGGCCGCGACCGGGGCGAACGTGGCCGGCACGGCATTCCACTGCTACGAGGGCGATCCCACGGGCCAGAGCACCGTGCACGACGCCGCACCGCAGAAAGACATCTTCTTCACCGAGTGCTCCGGCACCGAATCTGCCGACACCTCCAAGACCTTCGGCGACAGCCTGTGGTGGCAGGGTCGTAACCTGGCCATCGGCGCGACCCGCAACTGGGCCCGCACGGTCGCCACCTGGAACATCGCGCTCGACGCCGATCACGGTCCGCAGATCGGCAGCTGCCAGAACTGCACCGGGGTGGTCACCGTCGACGGCGGAAAGTTCTCGTACAACGCCGAGTACTACGTGCTGGGTCACCTGAGCAAGTTCGTGAAGCCCTGTGCCGTGCGCATCGCCTCGACCGCGCAGAAGCAGGGCGGCATCGAGAACGTGGCCTTCCGCAACCCGGACGGTACGGTCGCACTGGTGGCCGTGAACACCGGTGGCGCGCAGAACTTCCAGGTCTCTTACCGGGGCAAGCTCTTCGGGTACCGCCTGCCGGCCGGATCGATGGCCACGTTCACCTGGCCCGGTGGCACCCCGGCAACGACACCCACCCCGTCCGCGACTGCGTCCACCACGGCGTCCACCGGCACCGCGGGCACCCGGATCACCGGGCTCGGCGGCAAATGTCTCGACGTCGCCGACAGCTCGACCGCCGACGGGGCCACCCCACAGATGTGGGACTGCTTCGGGGCCGCCAACCAGCAGTGGACGCACCCGGCCGACGGTACGGTGCGCGCGCTCGGCAAGTGCCTGGACGTCACGGACAACGGCACCGCGAACGGCACGGCCGTGCAACTGTGGGACTGCTACGGATCCGGTAACCAGCAGTGGACGTACTCCGAGCACAACCTGGTGAACAAGGCCAGCGGCAAGTGCCTCGACGTGCGGGACGGCTCGACCACCAATGGCGCCACCCTGCAGATCTGGACCTGCACCGGGGCAGGGCACCAGAAGTGGGCAGGCCTGTGACCTGAGCCTTCACCGGTTCAGGTAGTGCCTGCACCACCAGGCGGGGTGCGGCCAGCACCCGGGCGGGTGGGCAGCCTGTGGCAATGATCGCCAGGGACGATCGCGACAGGCTGGACGCATGACGACAGACACCGCCACCAGGAAGCCCGCCGGCCCGCGTCGCCGCACGGCGGTCGCGCTCAGTGCCGCTGTTCTGGCCGGTTCGGGCGCGATCGCCGCGGCGGGCGCAGCTTCGGCCGGAACCGCAGCCTCGGCCGGCACTGCGGCCCCGGCCCGCCAGAGCCCGATGCGCGACGTCGCCGAGCAGGTGCTGGCCTCCGGCGCCCCCGGCTACGTCGCCCGGATCGACGACGGCCACCGCACCGCGTTCACGGTCGCCGGGCTCGCCGACATCGCCACCGGACGCCCGCTCACCACTCGCGACCAGTTCGAGATCGGCAGCAACACCAAGACTTTCATGTCGGCCCTGGCCCTGCAGCTGGTCGACCGGCATCAGCTGCGCCTGGACGCCCCGGTCGCGAAGTACCTGCCCGGCGTCGTGCCGAACGGGAAGAACATCACCGTCCGGATGCTGCTCAACCACACCAGCGGCCTGTTCAGCTACACCGGCGACGAGGACTTCTTCGCCCAGCTGACCGAAGACCCGCAGCGCGTCTGGACCGAGCAGGAGCTGCTGGACGTCGCGTTCAAGCACGACCCGAACTTCGCCCCGGGCACGAGCTGGTCGTACTCCAACACCAACTACACGCTGATCGGCCTGATCCTGCAGAAGCAGACCGGCAAGTCCCTGCCCGACCTGGTACAGCAGCGCATCGCCAAGCCCCTGGGCCTGCGGCACACCTACTACGCCGACCCGCGCGCCACGAACACCGGGCCCGGCTACGCCCACGGGTACGCGGTCAACTTCTCGGGCGCCACCCCGACGAAGGTCGATACGTCCACCTGGCCCATCGGTGGCTGGGGCGGTGCCGCCGGCGCGATCGTGTCCGACGCGAACGACCTGTCCCGCTTCTTCTCCGGTGTCCTGAGCGGAAAACTGTTCTCCCAGCACCAGCTCAACCAGATGAAGAAGACGGTCGACGTGCCGGCCGACTACCCGATCAAGGGCGGCTACGGTCTGGGCCTGTTCCGCATCGACGGCGCGTGCGGCACCGTCTGGGGCCACGGTGGCGACACCCTGGGCCACCACAGCACCGCCGTGGCCACCGAGGACGGCCGGCGCACCGCGGTCAGCGACACCACCGCCGAGCCCAGCGACACCAAGGCCAACGACGGCGTGAACCGTTACGCCCAGGTCGCCTTCGCCGCCGAGGACGTGACCATCTGCGAGATGCTCGACCAGCCCGTCCCGGCCTCCGTCACCGACGCCCTGCACGGCATCACCCCGACCCCCTCGGCCGCCGGCTGACGTCGCCACCCCCGGAAAAGGCCGGTCGCGCACATCTGGCGACCGGCCTTGCCCGGACGCCTGCTACGACAGGCTCTTCGCCGCTCTTGTTCCGGACCTGATCGATCGGTCCGGTGACCTGCGGCGATGAACCCGGCACGAGCCCCTGCACCGAAAGCTCGGTGAGGCCCTTACTCTGATCACCCCGGCCCTCGTCCCGAAATGAGCCGACCCGACGTGGACATCACCCCGCAGGTCTATGCCCGGCGCGGCCTTTGCGTTCTCCTGTGGGTGGCTCTCTGGGCCCTCGCCACGATCGGCCCCCGCCACCTCGGGGAATGGCTCGATCTCGGGCAGCTGACCAGAGACACGATCGGTGGCCTCGCCTACCTGACCATCGCCGTCATCTGCGGGGTCGAGAGCCGGAGCTGGTTCAGTTTCGTCCTGTCGTTGATCCCGGTCTACGGAATGATCCATTCCGCGCGCTGTTTCTGGCGACTCGCCGGGCCGGCCCAGAGGGAACCCGCCACGTGCCCCGTCTGACCACGCGGCAACGGGTCCGGCTGGTACCACCAGCCGACGGCTGACGCGTCTCAGTCCTGCTTCAGGTACTCGGCCAGGCTCATCGGGGCGGTGCCGGTGATGTCCTCGATCGCCGGGCTGACCGGGGCCATGACGTTGCCGGCGATGGCCGTGTAGGTGCTCACCCAGGCATCGAGCTGCCAGTCCGGCGCCCCGTACCCGGCCCGTGAGGCGTAGGCCTCCTCGATCGTCTCGTCGTGGAAGACGACGGACCGGCCCCGGGCGGCGCTGACGGTCTCGGCGACCTCCACGAGGGTCAGGGCCTGCGGCCCGGTCAGGTCGTACTGCCGGTCCTGGTGCTGTTCCGGGGAGAGCAGGACGGCGGCGGCGGTGCGGGCGACGTCGGTGTGGGCGACGAAGGCGCAGCGTCCCTGGCCGGCCGGGCCGCGGATCACCCCGTCGTCACCGGCCAGGTTCGCGGCCAGGTCGAGGTAGAAGCTGTCGCGCAGGAAGGTCCAGCGCATACCGCTGGCCTTGATGTGTTCCTCGGTGACGTGGTGGTCACGGGCCAGGGTGAAGGTCGCGTCGGCGGCCGCGCCGACGAACGAGGTGTAGACGATGTGGGGCACCCCGGCCGCGGCCGCCGCGTCGATGAACGAGCGGTGCAGGTCGAGTCGCTCCTGGCTCTCGGGCGCCGAGACCATGAAGAGCACCGCGACCCCGTCCAGGGCACTCGTCGCCGCCTGCCGGTCGGTGTAGCTGAACGGGTGGACGCTGGAGTCCGGCAGTTGGAGTGCCCGGCCCGGATCGCGCACCAGGAGGCGCTGGGTGGCGCCGGCTTCGGCGAGGTGGCGGGCCACCCTTCCCCCGAGCCGGCCGGTCGATCCCGTGACCGCGATCGGTGATGTGCCCATGGTTTTCTCTCCCTCAGTCCCGCTACCGGAAAACAGCTTCCCAGTTTCTGTCATTCCGGTGGGACCCGGACGGTCGTTCCTGATGACCGTGTCCCCCTGCGAGAGATGACCTCCATGCGTTCATCAGTATCCGTCACCCGCCGCAACCTGCTCCTCGGTGCCGGGGCCCTCGGGACCGCGGCCGCCGTCGGCGTGGCGGTGAGACCGGCAGCGGCGGTAGAGCCGGCGGCCACGACAGCGGCGACAGCCGCGACGTTCGCCCATCCCGGTCTGCTGCACACGAAGGCCGACTTCACCCGGATCCGCAGCAGTATCGCGGCCGGTGACGCCGTCGTCACCGCCGGCTGGCAGCGCCTGACCGCCAACGGCCGCTCGCACGCGACCTGGAAGCCCCGGCCGCTGGCGACCGTGGTGCGTGGCGGTGCCGGGCAGAACTACGCCCAGTTCTTCATCGATGTGCACGCCGCCTACCAGAACGCGCTGCGCTGGCGGATCACCGACGACCCGGCGCACGCCCTGGCCGCCGTCGGCATCCTGAACGCCTGGTCGTCGAACCTGAAACAGGTCACCGGGAACGCCGACCGGTTCCTCGCGGCCGGGATCTACGGCTATCAGCTGGCCAACACGGCCGAACTGCTCCGCGGCTACCAGGGCTTCGACCTGGCGGGCGCCCAGAGCCTTCTCACGAAGGTCTTCTACCCGCTGAACGACCAGTTCCTGACCAGGCACAACGACGCTTACATCACGAATTACTGGGCCAACTGGGACCTGTCGAACCTCGCCTCGGTGATGGCGATCGGCATCCTGTGCGACGACCGGAGCCTGTTCGACCGCGCCGTCACCTATCTGAAGACCGGGCCCGGCAACGGCTCGATCCCCCACGCCGTGCCCTTCCTGCACGGTGAGCTCGGGCAGTGGCAGGAGAGCGGCCGCGACCAGGGCCACAGCATCATGGGCGTCGGCCTGCTCGGCGCCATCTGCGAGATGGCCTGGAACCAGGGCGTGGACCTGTACGGCTTCGACGACAACCGGTTCCTCAAGGGGGCGGAGTACGTGGCCCGCTACAACCTCGGCAACGAGGTGCCCTTCACCACCTACGAGTGGGGCACCGGCGTCACCGGGGCCCGGCGGACCCAGAGCGTGATCTCCCCCGCCGGGCGGGGAGAGGTGCGCCCGGTCTGGGAACAGGTCTTCCACCACTACGTCAACCGGCGCGGGCTGGCCGCCCCGAACGTCACCGCGATGGCGAAGAGCATCCGCGCCGAAGGGGGCGGGGGTGACTACGGCTCGGCCAGCGGCGGCTATGACCAGCTGGGTTTCGGGACGCTGATGTTCACCCGTCCCCTGACGAAGACGAAGCGTCAGAGCCGGCGCTGAGGGATGGGGCCCCGCGACGGACCGGTCGCGGGGCCTCTCATCCACTGACCCGGCTCCGGCGGGGCACGGTCGCCGGGTCGGGCGGGTCGGCGCGGGTGACGTACTGGGGCACCGGCGCGGCGTTCGTGCCGACATCGCGGTTGAGCCCGTACCGCACCCGGCCCTGTTCCGGGTCCGGAGCCGTCAGCAGGTCGTCGTCGATCGTCGCGCGGTCCACGATGTGCACGTAGAGGTTGTAGTCCGCGCCTGCCTCGTTGGACGTGAACGTGACCTCGCCGTCCAGGTAGTAGTACTCCCAGCCCCACATCTGCTGCGCCCCGGCCGGCAGAACGGCCTGACCGTGCTCCGGGTCACCCATCCAGGTGTAACCCTCCGGCCGGTCGGGGATCTGGTCGTCGAGACGGTAACCACGACCGGACGCGACATGGAACAGCTTGCCCCGCAACCCGGTCCACGACGGCATGGTCACGGCGCCGACGCGCTCGGTGATCGCCATCGCGGTCTCGACCCGGACGTACCCGCGTCCGCGGAAGGTCACCCACTCGCCCCGGTGCACGAGAGACGTCACGTCCGGCCGGGGGTCGAGGTCGCCGCTGGCCGCGACCTCGAGGGTGCCCTCCGGGCGGACCGGCAGCGGCTGCGGGCGGACGTTCGCCGGCGGTGCCGGTTCGGCGCGGTCCACCGTGGTGCCGTAGAGCGGTAATGGTGGACGCGGGTCACGAGCCGTGGTCGTGCGGCTGGGTGACGGCTGCGCCGTCGTGGGCGTGATGGATGTGGCCGCCGTGACCGGCGTGGCCGTCTGGGTCGGCGTGACCGCCTGGGTCGGCGCGACGGCGACCGGAACCCGGTCGGGCCGGCCGGTGGTGGGCGGATCCCGATGCGTGACGACAGCAGCCCCGCCCGCGACCACCGCCGCCCCGGCGACCACCGCCACGAGCTTCCCGACCACCGAGCCGCCCAGCCAGCCCCCGGCTGCCCCGGTTGATGCTGCCCCGGTCATGGACGAATCGGCCAGGATCGCCGGCACCGAGGGCAAGCCGGTCAGCGAGTACGCGAGGGGAAGCATGACCAGCCCGGCCAGGAGCCGCTCCGGCGGTACCAGCGCCGGGCGATGACCCGTGCAGTACCGGCAGTCCCGCAGATGCCGGGCCAGCCGCTTGCGCCACACCGGACCGGGTACGCCGTCCCAGCCGTCCAGCCGGGCCGGCAGGTCCGGGCATCCCGGCCGGGTCTGCAGCGCGCCGACGATCTCACGGGAGGTCTCCAGTTGCTCGCGCATGCGCCGGACCCGCACGGCCGCGTGGCCCGCGCTCGTGCCCAGCGCCGTACTCAGGTCGGCCCGGGTGATCTGCCCGATCAGCTCGAGCCACCACAGCGACAGCACGAACCGGGACTCCGGGTCCAGCCAGTCCGACGCCTGGGCCACCTGCCGGCGCTGGCCGGTCAGGCCCAGCCGCAGAATCGCCAGCTCGGTGAAATCCGATCCGGGATCAGCCACCGGTGCGGCCTCGTCCAGCACCTGGCCGCGCTCCGCCGCCACCCGCCGGCGCCGGAGGTGGTCGGCGATCTCCCGCCGGGCGATGGCCAGCACCCATCCGGAGAAACGCTCGGGCTCCCGCAGCGACGGCAGGTTCTCGACCACGCTGATGAGCGTGTTCTGCACCACGTCGTCCACGTCGGCGTGCCCGCGCAGGGCCCGGCCGGCCACGTTGTAGAGCATGACGAGGTGCTCCCCGATCAGTTCCCCGAGAACGTCCCGGTCACCCCTCTGGGCCGCCCGTACCCGGTCGGCCAGGAGGAGTACATCCGAGGTCGGTGCCCGCTTCGTCATCTCGTCGAACCAATCCGCAGTCGTGGTGATCACCGTGGTGGGCCTGGTGCCCGTGCTGATGACTCGCCCGAAGGCGCAAGAATGACGGAAATCTCCGGCCCGGAATCCGGGCAGGTCCCGGGATTTTTCCTGGATGCCCCAGACGCAACTTAAGCTCACGCGTGTGGACATGGCGCACGACGGTAGACGTGAAGGGGTCAGACCGGGCATCACGACGCCCTCGGCACAGCGCATGCTGATCGGGAGCGCGCTCGATCCGATGGGCGCCGGTGTGATCGCGCTCGCCGTCCAGCCCCTGCTGCGGACCGGTGAGAGGATCCGCGCCATCGTCCCGGAGGACTACTCGCAAAGCCGTTTCCACGTCGTCACCCAGCAGCGCTGCATCTGCTTCGACCGCCGGCAGAACACCATCGCCGCCGCGTTCGAGGTCCGCACCGTGGTCCGCGCCGAGCTGGCCCAGGACGACCTCAGCCACCGGGCCGACGTGGAGTGCTCCACCGGCAACTTCGTCGAACTGCGGACCCAGGGGCCGGATGACGCCCGGATCCTGGGCACCGCGGTGCTGCGTGCCGGGCAGGAGGCGCTGCACGATGTCGAGACCCTGGCGCCGGCCGAATCCTCCGACCGGCGGGCCGACTCGATGATCGCCTCCGGCCCGGGACGCTGGTCGGTGGTGGTGACGCGCGACCAGGTCCGGGCCCGCGACGTCTCCCGCGTGCTCCAGGCCCTCACCCCGATGCTGAGGAGTCCTCTGCTCGCCCGGCTCTGTCTGGAATCGGTCGTCATCACCGTCGACGGATACGACGAGACGGAGCAGGAACTGTGGGAGATCGCCGAGGTGCGCACCTTCGTGCAGCACCTCGATCTCCAGTTCCCCTACTGGTTCTACTTCCTCGACAAGGAGGAGCCCGGCCTGCTCGCCGTCGTCCGCAGCGTGCTGCCGGTCGACTTCACCGCCGACGAGATCGGCGAGCGCCTGACCAGCTGGTGGGTGCCGTCGATGAAGCAGGTCACGCAGTTCGCCGGCCTCGACGAGGGCGACACGGACATCACCGATGTGATGATCCAGCGCAGCCTGTCGTACCTGCGCCGCGCGCCCGGCGAACCGGTGACTCCCCCGCTGCCCGCACTCGCGGACCCGCTGGACGAGCCGGTCCCGGACGACGCGCCCGAACCCCTCGACCCCGTCGCGGTGATGGGCGACCTGGCCGGGCTCCTGGCCGGACTGCCGTCGGCCCGGTGGCCCCAGCAGCAGAACGACCTGCTGGTCTTCTTCTGGTCCGTACTCAAGGAGAAGGGCCGCCTGCGGCAGCAGACCCAGGTCGAGCACGTCCGGGCCGTGGCCTCGCTCCTGGCCCTGCACAAGCTCAGGGCGCTGTTCCGGTTCCAGGCGTTCGGCGAGGGCGGGTCCGAGGAGGCCTACGCGTTCCCGTCCGCCGACCTGGTCGGTGCCTACCCCCGGGCCGAGCCGTTCTGGATCGGGGTCCACGCGGGGGCCGACGCCACCTTCGACGCCCGGATCGACACCCGCGACGGCACCTCCTGGGCGGTCGAGGCGCTGAACGATCTGGCCGACGGCCAGTACGACGAACTGGTCTCGGCCCTGCGCCGAACCCTCAAGGAGAACGCCTTTTTCGTCACCCTGTGGATGTCGGGCGACCAGGACGCGGTGTACCCGGTGCCCGACGCCGTGGTGAGCGAGGTGGCGGACGGCGACCTGGACGGCAGCATGGCCGACGCCTGGGACTGGCTGGTCGACCAGGGACGCTGACGGTCCCGGCGCCGACCCGGCGGCCGGTCGGCCCGCGGCCTTCTGCCAGGAGTACCCGGTCGGCTCAGGCCATCAGGCCGGCGAGCGCGTCCCGGACGGTCGCCGGCTCCCGGCCGATCAGCGTCTTCAGCAGGGGGTCGGTACCGGCGAAGAAGCCCTGCTGGGCCGCCTGGTACATGCCGAGCAGGAACCGCACCATGAATTCCGGCTGCCCACCGGCGGTCCGGGCGGCGACCCACGCCTCCGGGTCGATCACCTCGCAGGCGATGGCCCGGCCGGTCAGCTCCGAAGCGATCATCGCGATCTCCTCGAAGGTGGGGGCGGCGCTCGCCGTGATCGTGGTCGGGCCGTCGTAGGCCGTGCCCGAGGTGAGAATGACCGCGGCGGCCTCACCCTCGTCCTCACGCGAGGTCCACGACACCGGACCGTCGCCCGGGACCGTGATCCGGCCGGTCTCCTGCCACTGCCCCAGCAGCCAGGCGAGACTGTGGGCGTAGAAGCCATTGCGCAGCGAGGTCCAGGCGACCCCCGAGTCGGCGAGGATCTGCTCGGTGGCGAAATGGTCGCGCGCGGGGGCGAAGGGACTGTCCGGCGCGGCGCCCTGGTGGCTCGTGTACAGGATGCGACCCACCCCCACCCTCACGGCCGCCTCGATCGCCGCGCGGTGCGCAGGGACGGCGGGGCTGGCCGGGTCGCTCGAGGAGACCAGCAACAGCTGGTCGGCACCCTCGAAAGCAGCTGGCAAAGAATCCGGTTCGTGGTAGTCGCCCGGGCGGACGGCGACTCCCCGCTCGGCGAACCGCTGGGCCTTGGTGACGTCGCGGGCCACCACGGCGATCTCCTGGGCGGGAACGCGGTCGAGCAGGTGGTCGACGGTCGAGCCGTTCAGGGCGCCGGTGGCCCCGGTGACGATGATCATGATCAGCCTTTCGTTGATATCAGCGGTAGCGACATGACAGTAACGCTGGAATCAAGTCGATAGCAAGGCGTCGTTATCGTTGTTATCATCGGTACGTGACCGAAGCCCCCAGCCGGCGTAACGACCACCGCGCCAAGATCGTCGAAGTGGCCGCACGCCTCCTGCGCGAGCACGGCGCCGCGGCAGTCACCACCCGCGGGGTCGCGGAGGAGGCCGGCGTGCAGGCTCCCGCGATCTACCGGCTCTTCGGCGACAAGGACGGCCTGCTCGACGCCGTGGCCGAGCACGTCATGGCCACCTTCGTGGCAGCCAAGGCCGCGCGTGTCGAGGAGGTGTCGGCGGCCAATACCGATGCGCTGGAAGATCTTCGGGCCGGCTGGGAGACCCAGATCGACTTCGGTCTCACCAACCCGTCCCTGTTCCGGCTCCTCAGCGACCCCGACCGCGTCCTCCATTCGCCGTCGGCCCGGTCGGGCCGGCGCGTCCTGGAGGCACGGGTGCACCGGGTGGCCCTGACCGGGCGGCTGCGGGTCAGCGAGAACCGGGCCGTCGGCATCATTCAGGCGGCCGGGATCGGCACCATCCAGCTACTCCTGACCACACCGCCCGAGCAGAGGGACGAGGGTCTCGCCGGGAGCATGTACGAGGCGGTGCTGCGGCAGATCCTCACCGACGCGCCGGCTCCCCCGGAGAACGGGCCCCTGGCCACGACGGTCGCGTTCCGCGCGGTCGCTCCCCAGCTCGGCATGCTCAGTGACGCCGAGCAGCGACTCCTGGGCGAGTGGCTCGACCGGGCGGTGGAAGGGCTCGGCTCCTTGTCCCAACCCTAAAGCTGCCCCAAATGAATGCCCTCTGATTCTCCGGCCGTTCCCACGGCCCGGGCTCGGGGATACCCTGACGCGCCGCCACCCCGAAAATGGCGGCGCATCCCGGTTCCCCCTGACGTCCGGAGATCAGATCATGCGCCCACCCCTGGGTTTCCTGAAACGCCGCGCCTCGAGGAGAGTGCTCCCCCTCGTCGCCGTCGCCGGGGCCGTTGCCCTCGCCGCCGCGTTCACCGTGTCGCAGAGCGCCAGCGCGACGGTGCCCGCCACCCCGTCCGGCTTCACGCTCACCTGGAGCGACGATTTCGACGGGGCCGCGAACACCGGCCTGGACCAGAGCAAATGGAAGTACGACACCGGCCCGGGCAGCAGCTTCGGCACCGGCGAGATCGAGACCATGACCAACAGCACGTCGAACGTGTACTACGACGGCCAGAGCCACCTGGTACTGAAGGCGAACCACTCCGGCTCAGACCCGGCCTCCGGCTGGACCTCGGGCCGCGTCGAGACGCAGGCGGCCACGTTCGGCGCCGCCCCGGGCGGTGTGGTCCGGATCGAGTCCCGGCTCCAGCAGCCCGATGTGACCACCGCCAACGGTGCCGGCTACTGGCCGGCGTTCTGGATGCTCGGCGCCCCGCTGCGTTCCGGGGTGACGTGGCCGAAGTCCGGTGAGATCGACATCCTGGAGAACATCAACGGCCGCCCCTCGGTGTTCTCCGCCATCCACTGCGGCGTCAACCCGGGTGGCCCGTGCAACGAGTCGACGGGGATCACCTCGGGCGAACGTTCCTGTGCGGGCTGCTCGACCGGGTTCCACAACTACGCCGTGGAGATCGACCGCTCGACCTCACCCGAGCAGGTCCGGTTCTACCTGGACGGCAACAACTTCTACACGATCAAGGCCAACCAGGTAGACGCCACCACCTGGGCCGACGCCATCGATCACCCGTTCTTCATCATCTACGACCTGGCGATCGGCGGTGGCTTCCCCAACGCCTTCGGTGGTGGGCCCAACGCCTCCACGGTCTCGGGCGGCAAGCTCGTCATCGACTCGGTGGCCGTCTACAACAAGGGCGCTTCCGGCGGCGGCACGGTGACCGGCAAGACCATCAAGGGCCCCGGTGGCAAGTGCGTGGACGTGGCCGGTGACGACACCGGGGGCGACGGCACCGCGGTACAACTGTGGGACTGCCAGTCCGCGGCCAAGGACCAGCACTGGACCGCCGGCGGTCAGACCCTGCAGACCCTGGGCAAGTGCCTGGACATCGCGGGCGGAGCCAGTGCGGCGGGCACCAAGCTGCAGCTCGCGAACTGCAACGGCGGCGGCTACCAGAACTGGGTGGCGCAGTCCGACGGCTCGATGAAGAACCCGACGACCGGGCGCTGCATCGACTCCCCGTCGGGAGCCACGGCCAACGGCACCCGGCTCCAGATCTGGGACTGCAACGGCTCTGCGGCGCAGAAGTTCTCCCTGGTGTGACGAAGAGCTGTGGCCCGGTCCGCCGGGGCCGGGCCACAGCTCAATCCGCTCCCGGCTCCGTGAGCAGCCGGTGAGCGAGATCGAGCCGGGCCTGTACCTGCCCTTCACGTAGGCGTCCGCCGGCGTGAAGGGTGGCCAGACCGTGAAGGACCGACCAGGCGACCTCCGCCCGGGTGCCGTCGGCATCCGGAAATGCCTCACGAATGACCGAGAAGGCCCGCCGGAGCGGCGCCGGGGTGTCGTCGGCCGCGAAGGGCAGGCCTGAGGGCAGGGAGAACATCGCCTCGTAGACCCGCGGGTGGGCGGCGGCGTGGTCGAGGTACGCGCGCATCCGCGCCCGGGGCGAGGGGTCGACCGCCGCCAGGGCCGCGGCCAGGTCGGCGAATCCTTCGAGCGCCACGGCGTCGACGAGTGCCTGCCGGGAGGCGAAGGCCGAGTAGAGCACCGGCTGGGTGACCCCGAGATCCCCGGCCAGACGGCGCATCGTGACGGCCCCCCAGCCCTTCGACTCGGCGAGGGCCCGGGCGAGCTCGATGACCTGATCACGCCGCTGCTTCAGGTCCGGAGCCGGTCGAGGAGACATACCCGTAATCTAGCATGGTTAGATAACGTTGCTAGATAACTACGGGAAGGACCCCTCATGCATGTCACCGCCCTGGTGATCGCGATCCTCGGTTGCGTCGCCATCATCGTCATCGGCACCCGGTTCCTCCTCCTGCCCCGGCAGACGACACTCGACTTCGGCGTTCCTGCTGACAGCCTCCGGGCGCTGACCGCCATCAAGGGCGCCCGCGACATCACCTCCGGCGTGGTGCTTCTGGTGATCTGGGCGGCCACCGGCAGCACCCCGTTCGGCTGGGGCCTGATCGCCGCGGCCCTCACCCCGGTCGCCGACGCCGTCATCGTGGTCACCAACGGCGGAAAACTCTCCACCGCCCTGGGCATTCACGGGATCACGGCCGCCGTGCTCGTCGTGGCCGGCCTGGTACTGGCGCTGGGGTGAGCGAAGAGAACCCCACGAAAAGAGCCAGACCCTGAGGTAGACCGGCAAAATGCGGGAAGCTCGAAGACTGGGCTTCGAGCTTCCCGCATGTTGAGCGGACGGCGAGGATCGAACACGCGACCTCCACCCTGGAAGAGTGGCGCTCTACCAACTGAGCTACATCCGCTTGCACCCAAGAACCAGACCGGCGAACCGTTCCCGTCCTTCGACGTACGGAAATCTAGCAGACTTCCGGAGTGCTGCGCACATCGGTCAATGGTGGCCGATGCGGGCCCGAGGGCATCCCAGAAGAACTGACGCTCAGTACGTTTCGCTATGGCCAGGACGACAGTTCCGTCAGCGGCCGGAATACGGCCAGGTCAGGTCGATCGCCCGGCGCAAGGCCACCATGGACGCCGACTTCACGGCCGCCGTCCGGATCACGGCGTCCCCGACCCCGGCCCCGGGGTGGTCCCTTCGGTGAGCCACGTCAGGCCGTGGCACCCGGACCCGCGTCGCCTTCCATCGCGGGCACCAGCGCGCTCAGCCCGGTCGCGAGCGCCTCGACCTGGACCTCGCTGAGACCGCCCAGGAGACGCTGGTGACGCATCCGGTGCGTGGCGTCCACCCGCACCGCCACGGCCTGCCCGCGCGAGGTCAGGAGCAGCCGGACGAAACGCTGGTTGGAGGGCCGGCGCTCGCGGGACACCAGCCCTCGGCGCTGCAGCCCCGCGACCAGGCGGCTGACCGAGCTCTTCTCCAGACCGAGTCGCACGACCAGGTCCTGCTGGGACATCTCACCGGCCGTGTTCAGCTCGACCAGGGCGAACCCCTCGGACAGGGTCAGTGGGTCCCCCTCGTCGTCCACCTCGGTGACCGACAGCTGCATGCGCCACGACGCGCGGACCAGGCGGCTGAGGAGATCGTGGACGACGACGGCGTCGCCCGCCGGGCGGGCCGCGACGGCGTCCGTCTGCTGTGCGTCCATCCGCTCCCCTGATTCCTGCCCGATCGGGCGACCATAGTTGCACGGCTCAACTGTACGGAATAAGCTGGGCCGACATCCTAACCCAGCACATTTCTGGGGCGATGCGCGGCCCTGCCGTGCGTCCATTCTCGCGTTCTGAAGTGCATTTTCCGCGAAATCTGTCCGCTCCTCGGGATCCCGGTCCCGGGCCCTGCACCGAAGGACTGCCGTGTCAGAAGGATCCAGCTCCTCGGCACCGACCCCGCGCGGCGCCCCCCACCGCTGGTGGGCCCTGGCCACCCTCAGCTTCAGCCTGCTCGTGGTCATGTGTGACACCAGCGTGGCGAACGTGGCCCTGCCCGCCATCGTCCGCGGCACCGACGCGACGTCGGCCCAACTGCAGTGGATCGTCAACTCGTACGTGATCGTGTTCGCCGGGCTGATCATGACCGCCGGCGCCCTGGGCGACCGGTTCGGCCGCAAGGGGGTGATGTTGATCGGCTACGGCGTTTTCGGCGTGGCCTCCGTCGTGGCCTCCGTGGCCGACGGCGCCTCCCAGATCGTCGTGGCCCGTGCCCTGTTGGGGGTCGGCGCCGCCCTGATCCTTCCCGCCACGCTCTCCATCCTGCCCACGATCTTCCCCGACGAGTCCGAGCGCGCCCGCGCTTACGGGGTCTGGGCCGGGGCCTCCGGTGTCGGGTCGGTCCTCGGGCCCACCCTCGGCGGATTCCTCGTGGACAACCTGGGCTGGCGCGCCATCTTCTGGATCAACCTGCCCTTCCTCGCCCTCGTCGTCCCGGCGGCCCTCCTGCTCGTCCCCCGGTCGCGCGCCGACCACCCGGTGCCGCTCGACCCGTTCGGGGCGCTCCTGTCCACCGCCGGCCTGGGGGTCACCCTGTGGGGGGTCATCGGCGCGCCGGGCCGCGGCTGGGCGTCCACCACCACGATCGCCACCCTGATCTTCGGGTTCGCCCTGCTCGCCGCCTTCGTCGCCCATGAACTCCGCACCCCGGCCCCGATGCTCGATCTGCGGGTCTTCCGCAGCACGGTCCTCGGGGCGGCGGTCATCGCCATCGGTATCGGCTACCTCTGCCTGGGGAGCTCGCTCTTCTACACCACGCAGTACCTCCAGTTCGTCCTGGACTGGCCGGCCATGACCGCCGGGGTCGCGGTGATCCCGTTCGCCGTCGCCGTGGGCATCAGCGCGCCGGCCAGCGCCCGGTTCAGCCGCCGCTGGGGACTGCGCATGGTCACGGTCACCGGGCTGGCCCTGATCACCGTGGGGCTGGGTCTGCAGGCCGCGCTGGCCGACGGCAAGACCTACACCTCGACGTTCCTGCTGCTGGTGTTCGCCGGGGTCGGCATCGGCCTCGGGACCGCGCAGGCCACCCGGGTGATCATCGCCTGCCTCCCGGAAAACCGGGCCGGGGTGGCGTCCGCGATCAACAACCTCACCCACGAGGTCGGCGTGGCCATCGGGATCGCCGCTCTCGGAACGCTTCTGGCCACCGGGTACCACACCCGGCTCGACCTCGACACCATCGGTGCGGCGCTGACGCCGGAGCAGGCCGAGCGCGCGCAGGACGGCATCTCCGGGGCCCTGCGCACGGCCGACCAACTCGGCCCGGCCGGAGCCGGTCTCGCCGATGCGGCGCGCAGTGCGTTCGTCGACGCGATGACGTCCGGGCTGTGGGTGGCCGCGGTGGGCGCCCTCCTGGCCACGGTGCTGGCGTTCCGGCTCCCCCGCCGGGCCCCCGGCGACGACCCGGTCCTGGTCGTCGAGGAGCCCGTCACCGAGGACACCGAGGACACCGACGCCGGGCGCCGGAAGGTCCAGGCGGACACCGCCTGACCACCGCCTGACCACTACCCGATCAGCTGCCGGAGGCCTTCACCCCTGGAGGGCCTCCGGCAGCGGACGATGGTGGACGACGGTCAGGGTGCTCACGGCCCGGGTCAGGACGACGTACAGCCGGCGCAGGCCGGTCCGCAGGTCCGGCTCGGCCTCGGCGATGCCGGCGGGTTCGACCACGATCACGTGGTCGAACTCCAGCCCCTTGGCCACCGAGGCCGGCACGAGACTCAGCCGCGGCGACTCGGCCGCCAGCGCTTCCAGCGCCTGGAGGGCATCCTGCTCCGGATCATCGCCACCCACCGGGCCCGGTTCCGGACTCCCGGCGGAATTCCTGCCCGGACCGAGGGTTACGAACGCCTGCGACAGACCGGCCAGGGCGATCTCGGCCGCATCGAGCTGGTCGTCGGCGACGATGAGACCGACCGACCCGGCCCGTTCACCCACACGCCGGAGGGCCGCGACGGTCTCGGCCCACACCTGGGAGCCGTCCAGCACCGCCAGGAGGTCGAGACCACCCGGGTCGTCGCGGACCGATTCGGGTGCCGTCAGGCCCGGGGCGATCAGGGGCAACAGCCGGGCGGCGAAATCGATCACCGAGGAGGGGACTCGGAATCCGCGGGTGAGTTCCTCGATGTGGCCGTCGCCGTGCCCGAGATGGCTCAGCGACTCCTGCCAGGAGGAGGTGGCCCACGCGGTCGTGCCCTGGGCGATGTCGCCCAGCACGGTCGCCGAGCCGTTCTCACAGCGGCGCCCGACAGCCCTCAGCTGCATCGGTGACAGGTCCTGGGCCTCGTCCACCACCACGTGTCCCAGGCTGGGAAGACGTTCGATCAGGCCCTCGATCTCGTCCAGGAGAACGCTGTCGGCCAGTGACCACCGGGCGGAGCCGGCACTGCGCGGCGGCTTCTCCCAGCCGAGCGTGTCCAGTTCGGCGCCGGTCAGCACGCCACCGGCCCACTCCGCCCGGGCGGTGGGGTCGGACAGCAACTGGTGCAACACCTTACGTGGCACCAAGGCCGGCCAGACGGTGTCGGCGCAGCGCCGGACCTCCCGGGAGCGGGCCACGGCATCCTGGACCCGGTCGTCCGGTGCCTCGCCGGCCTCTTCCATCAGCGCCAGCAGGGCATGAGCCAGACGGTGCGGGAGCATGTGCCGGGCGGAGCCGTAACGCACGCCCCGGCAGGTCAGTTCGGCGACGATCTCGTTGATCTGGGAGGCCGGCAGCCGCCAGCGGCGTGAGCCCCGGGGCAGGATCAGCGCCTCGGTCGCCCTGCCCACATGCGACCAGACCGCGCGTCGCAGCACCTCGGCCATCCGGGCGTCGCCCTTGAGCACGGCCCGGGCGACCGGCTCGACGCCGCGCACCGGCACGGAGGCGGTGAGCCGCTCGATCGTGGTCTGCCGGACCTGCAGCTCACCGAGACTCGGCAGTACAGCACTGATATGGTCAAGAAAGGCGCTGTTCGGGCCGACCACCAGGACGCCACTGCGACTCAGCCGCTCGCGGTAGGTGTACAGCAGCCAGGCGGCCCGGTGCAGGCCGACCGCCGTCTTGCCGGTACCCGGGGCCCCCTGAACGCACACGGTGACATCGCCTGCTGAACGGACGATCTCGTCCTGCTCCGGCTGGATGGTCGAGACGATGTCACGCATCGGGCCGACCCGGGGCCGCTCGATCTCCTTCTCCAGGAGGGCGCTGTGGAACCCCGCGGTCGCCTGCCGGCCCAGCCACTCGTCCTCGAAACCGGTGATCCGGCCACCGTCGAGACCGAACCGGCGTCGCCGGTCGATCCCCAACGGCTCACGACGGCCGGCCCGGTAGAAACCGAGAGAGACGTCGGCGCGCCAGTCGACCACGACGGGATCACCGTCCTCATCCGCCACATGGCGCCGCCCGACGTACCAGTGCTCGCCGGACGCCGTGTCGATACGACCGAAAAACAGTGGCGTCTGAGGGTCGTCGAGGAGGAGCTCGGCCCGGCGCCGCAGCACGGAAGCCAGCAGACGGGAGTGCGTGCCGTCGACCCCGTGCGCCTCCAGGGACAGTACGTTCTCACGCATCCTGGCCAGGTGGCCCCGGGCCACCGCCAGGTACTCCTGTTCCGCCTTCAGGACGACATCGTTTTCCCCCGGCACGAACACTAAGCCTACGGCACCCGCTCCCCCTCCACCGGGAACTCTCCCCAAAAGGAACCGGGGGTTGACAGGTGGACGTACCGGTGATGCCATGCTTTTCGGCTCCAGTCAAGGATTCTCCTGCTCAAAGCACCAAAGATTGCGTTCTGGTTGAGGACTCATCCATCAGCATCAGCGCCCTGCCTCGCCGAGGAGGACCAGCGAATGCTCGCGAGCCGATCCCCTGGACCGGACGATGCCGGCGGCCCCGCCGTCATCGTCGACCCGTACTCCTCCGGAGCTCTCCTGGCCGGCGAATTCCGCGCCGCAGGGGTCCCGGTGGTCGCCGTTCTGACCGCCCCACAACCCCCGTCGGTGTTCGCCGGTACCTACCGGCCGGACGACTTCGTCGATAACATCTATTCCAGTGGCGACGATTTCGACCTGACGGCCCAGTTACGCAGATGGCGCCCCCGATGCGTACTCGCCGGTTGTGACACCGGCGTCGAGCTCGCCGACACCCTGGCCGCCGAGCTGCTGCCGGACCTCGCCCACGACCCGCGCCTGGCCTTCGCCCGTCGGCACAAGGGCCGGATGGCGGGCGCACTCGCCGCGGCCGGGGTGGCGGTACCGCGGCAGATCACCAGTAACTCGATCGACGAAGTCGAGAAATGGTGGACCGCGTCCGGTCTCGAGGGCAGTGACCTGGTCGTCAAGCCACCCGAGGGGGCCGGTACCGACAGCGTGAACCGGGTTGCCGCGGGCACCGACTGGCGTCCCGTGTTCACCGGCCTGCTGGGCACGGTCAACCAGGTCGGCATCGTGAACGAGACCGTTCTGGTCCAGGAGCACCTGACCGGGCCCGAGTACGTGATCGACACGGTGAGCCTGGACGGCCGGCACTCGATCGCCTCGGCCGGGCGTTACCGCAAGGCGGACAACGGCCCCTACATGGCGGTCTACGACTTCATGGAGTGGCTACCCCCGGACGCCCCCGAGGCCGAGGAGGTCTTCGGGTACACCCGCTCGGTGCTCGACGCGCTCGGCTATCGCTACGGTCCGGGCCACGCCGAGGTCATGCGCACACCGGCGGGCTGCCGGCTGATCGAGGTGGCCGCCCGGCCGCACGGCAGCGAGCACTCCCACCTCTGCCGCGTCGCCAACGGCGACAGCCAGATTGACCGCCTGGTGCGGTACTTCACCGGTGGCGGGCCGGCCCCCGACGGATATGTCCTGCAGCGGCCCATGCGCATCGTCTTCCTCCGGGCCCGGGGCACCGGCATCCTCGGGAACACCCGGGTGATGAGTGGCCTGCGCGACCTGAAGAGCTTTCACGCCGGCGGCCTCCGGGTCCAGGACGGCGCCCGGGTCGAGACCACCCGCGGCCTGTTCCAGAGCCTCGACATCGGGGTCGTGGTGCTGTCCTCGCCCGACGCCGCGCAGGTGGAGGCCGACTACGAGACCGTGCGCGAGCTGGAGGGCCGGCTGCGGATCGCAGCGTGACACATAGCGATGCCAAGGCCCGTGCGGCCGGACCACGAGCGGGGAGAGACGATGGCGAGAACGCAGGACGAGCGGCCGTGGCTGATCGTGGTCGCGAGCGGCGGACGCCCCTTCCGCGAGTACCTTTTCCGATCGATCGCCGCCCGGTACCGGATTCATCTCCTGGATGCCGGGGAACCCGGCTGGCAACAGCCCTACCTGGAGGACTGCACCGTCCTGCCCGACACCGGCGCCGCGACGGTCAGGGAACAGACCCGCACGATCGCGGCCGGGCGGCCCGTCGCCGGGGTGATGACCTGGCACGAGGAGCATGTGCTCCAGACCGCGCTGGCCTCGGCCGACCTCGGGCTGCCCGGGGCGGACCCGGGCGCGGCCGCCCGCTGCCGCGACAAGTTCCAGACCCGCACCACCCTGACCGGCCTGGGCGTCCGGCAACCCCGCTTCGCGCTCGCCGGCACCCTGGACGAGGCCCGCGCCGCGGCCACGCAGATCGGGTACCCGGTGGTAGTGAAACCGCGGGCCCTGGGCGGCAGCATGGGCGTCGTCCTGGTGCACGACGAGGTCGAGCTGGCCGAGCACTTCCCCCAGACCCGGGCGATGCCGTTCCGGCACACGCCGGACTACGAGAGACCGGTCCTGATCGAGGAGTACGTCACCGGACCGGAGATCAGCGTGGACTCCGTGGTCCAGGGCGGCCGGGCCACGCCGCTGTTCGTGACCCGTAAACAGACCGGTTTCGCCCCCTGGTTCGAGGAGACCGGGCATCTGGTCGAGTTCCCCTCCCCCTGGCAGGCCGATGCCGGCCTGATCCGGGAGATCGATCGGATCCATCGCGGCGTAGGATTCGTCGACGGCTGGACCCACACCGAATTCCGCCTCACCCCAAGCGGTCCCGTGCTCATCGAGATCAACGGACGGCTCGGCGGCGACCTCATCCCCTATCTGGGGCGCCTCGCGTCCGGGATCGATCCCGGGCTGGTGGCCGCCGCCGTGGCGACCGGCCGCCCCGCCCCGGTGACACCCAGCTCGGCCGGCTGGGCCGGGATCCGGTTCTTCTACCCGCCCGAGGGTACGGTGACGATCAAGGACATCTCGATCGCCGGGGAGGGTTTACCGGAAGGGACCGACCTGCTCACCCCGCTGGTGGAGGCCGGTGACGTGGTGGACGCTGCCCGAAACACCCGCCTGGACCGCCGGATCGGTCTCGCGACGGCGTTGGCCGCAACACAGGAGGAATGCGTGGCGGCGCTGGACGCCGCGGGTGCGGCCCTGCGCGTCACGCCCTACGTCACGAACAACCGACTGTAATGCACTCGAATGGCACTCTCCGGCAGCGTAAAGACCACGA
Source organism: Kineosporia sp. NBRC 101731 (assembly GCF_030269305.1). Lineage (NCBI taxonomy): Bacteria > Bacillati > Actinomycetota > Actinomycetes > Kineosporiales > Kineosporiaceae > Kineosporia > Kineosporia sp. NBRC 101731. The sequence continues at coordinate 215,213 of NZ_BSTC01000006.1, read as the reverse complement.
AAAGGACTTCTTGACCTGCCCATATCGTGGTTGTATCATTCAACTCTAGTACGCAGTCGGCTGTAACGCCCTCCAGCACAAGGCCTACAGCCCATTCAACCGCTTTCGAATTCCGGTCGGAACCACCGCGGCCGGAGTCTGCCGGTGCCTGGAGTGATGCGGCGGGGGTATGCCCCCGAGGGGCCCGGTGGCGACGGCGTTCATCGAAAATAGCCCGAAACTTGCGGCCTCACAGCATCTTCGAGATACCTGAGCGCCGCGGCTTCGCGCCGTCCATCGCCGGGCAGTGGCCGGCGATGCCCGTGACCATGCCGTGGCTGATCGATGGACCGAGAGGCTGATCATCTTGGCTCAGTGGCAAGAGAACCCCCGTCCGGCAAAGCTCTCCGAAGAGCTCGAGAATGGCATCGTGCGGTGCCATCTCAGTCCCCGAAACTGCAAGATCCGGCCCGGTAAATACGGTTTCTGCATGGTGCGCGCCAATCAGAACGGCAAGCTGGTCACCCTGAACTACGGGCGATCGGTGCACGCCACCGAAGAGACCATCGAGACCGAGGCGGTTTTCCACTACGCACCCGGCGAGCCGATCCTCTCCATGGGAAACATCGGCTGCATGCTGAACTGCGATTACTGCCACAACTGGAAGACCTCCCAGGCCCGCTTCGTCGCCGACGGAGACGTCTGGAACTACACCCCCGAGCAGGTCGTTGAGATCGCCAAAAGCCACGGAATCCGCGTTATCTCGTGGACCTACAACGACCCGGTAGTCTGGCACGAGTTCGTCACCGAGACCGCAGCCCTGGCCCGGCAGGAAGGCATGATCAACCTCTTCAAGTCGGCCTTCTTCATCTCGCCGGAGGCGATCGAGGAGCTCCTCCCGGTGATCGACATCTTCTCGATCTCGGTGAAGTCGATGGACCCGAAGTACTACCGTCGCCTGACCAAGGGCTGGATCGAGCCGGTTCTGGAGGGCACCAAACAGGTCTACGCCGCCGGCAAGCACGTCGAGGTGTCCACCCTCATGGTCACCGACCTCAGCGACAACGACGACACCGCCCGGGCGATCTCCACCTTCGTGGGTGAGCAGCTCGACGCGACCGTCCCGGTGCACTTCGTCCGCTTCCACCCCGATTACAAGATGACCGACAGCCGGCGCACCCCGATCGACCGGCTGGAGTCCGCCCGCGCCACGGCTCTCGACATGGGTATCCGCAACGTCTATCTCGGTAACGTCTACGACAACGACGCCACCAACACGACATGCTGGAACTGCGGCATCCTGCAGGTCACCCGGTACGGGCTGAACGCCCGGCTGGTCGGCGTCAACTCCACCGCCGAGTGCACCTCGTGCGGCGCGCCGACCGGGATGAAACTGCTCCCGCCCGCGCCCCGGCCGACCACGGTGGACAGTCTTCCCGACCAGTACCAGGTGGCCGACTTCACGTGGCACGGTGATATCCGGTCGCTGCACATCCAGCTGCTCAACGAGGGCACCGAGAGCCAGGTCGTCTACCAGCGCCGCTTCGGCGACCCGGCGGCCGGCACGGCCTGGACGCCGCTGCCCCTGGCCCCCGGCGAGAGCTACCGGTTCGCCGCGGCCAAGGCCACCCCCGACGAACACGGCGTTCAGGTCGCGATCTCGCCGGAGGGCGTGAAGTGCAGCCTGCACGAGGTCTTCGACCGGGCTCACTTCCCCACCGTGGAGGTGGCCACCGGCGCCCTCAACGAAGACGTCACCCCGTTCCCGAGCTATGCGGTCACGGCCCCCAACCGCGGCGCCACGTTCCTCGACATCACCGAGGCGAGCCCGTCGTGAGGCCGGACACCGACTACCGGGTCATCGATCTGGAGGAGCACACCAGCCTGTTGTTCCTCACCGGCAACCACCGGTCGTTCGTCGTCCCCCGCGAGACCGGCGAGCGGCTGCGGGGCGGTCTCGACCGGCTGACGCCGGCCGAGCGCGAGGAGTGGGAGCGTCTGGGCGAGCTCGGGCAGATCACCGAGGACAACCGGAACGTGCTGGCGACCAGCAGCTTCGAGGACGGCGCGGACCTCGCGGTCAACGTCAACCTGACCAATGTCTGCAATCTGGCCTGTACCTACTGTTTCGCCGAGGGCGGCGACTACGGGCGGATCACCGACGCCATGGGCCAGACCTCCGTCGACGACATCTTCACCTTCATCGACGAGAACCTGACCGACAGCCAGTCGGTGCGCTTCGAGTTCTTCGGCGGCGAGCCGCTGGCGAACTTCGCGGTGATCAAGGAGATCTGCGACCGTTCCGTCCGGCACTCGACCGAACGCGGCATCACGTTCGTCTACCGCATCTCCACCAACCTGACCCTTCTGCCGAAGGGCATCCTCGACATCTTCGCGCGGCACCGGTTCATCGTCTCGGTCTCCATCGACGGAGGCCGCGAGGTACAAGACCTGAACCGGCCGGCCAAGGGCGGCCGCGGATCGTACGACCGGGTCATGAGCAATGCCGAGAAGGTGCGGGCCGCGAGTGATTCCATTTCCATGGTCGCCCGGATGACCGTGGCCCAGCGCGAGCCGTCGCTGATCGACAACATGCGTCAGCTGTACGACACCAACATCTTCGACTACTTCCAGATCTACCCCGGTGTCTTCCCGGTGGACGACGACCCGTCCGCGTCCTCCACGCCCTCCACGTCCTCCACGCCCTCCACGCCGGAACCGGCGCCGACGGGCCGCGCGCCGGTGTTCCTCACCATGCCCACCTTCCCCGGGCAACGCACCGATGACCAGGAGACACCCCCGGCGACCACCTCGTCCTGTGCTACCCCGGCAGTCACGCCCGGACAGCACTTCATCAACTTCTTCCTCCAGGACGGGATGGTCGAGCAGTTCCGCGACTTCCTCGCCGAGTACCCGCGGCTGTTCTCCCCGGACAACCGGTTCAAGGGGGTCCTGGAGTACGAGCGCACGGTCCAGCTGGCCATGGAGGGCCAGCTCGCCCTGGCCTTCTGCTCGGGCGGCCGCACCTACTTCACCCACTCCCCCGACCGCTCCGTCAGTCCCTGCCACCGCCTGGTCGGTGACCAGGCGTTCGACGTGGGCAACGGGGCCGAGGGGCTGACGGTGGAGCCGACGCAGTGGCGCCTGCCGGTGGACGACCACCCGGTGTGCAGCGGCTGCTGGGCCCGGTACATCTGCGGCGGGGGCTGCAAGCAGGAGAACTTCGTGGCCACCGGCGATCTGAACGTGCTGAACCAGGAGTCCTGCAACTACCAGCTGCTGCTGGCCGAGGAGGTCCTGCGGATGATGGCCCGCTCCTCCGAGGAGTACCGGAGCACGGACCGCTCGCAACTCTCCGACATGTTCGTCTCCTGCGGCCGGCCCGTGCTGCCGAACAGCCGGACCGCGCCGCCCGACGCCCACGAGGCGGCCGGCTTCACGTACTTCCAGCAGCTGAACGGCGTCGAGCACACCACCGTCTGATCAAGGGGACCCGAGTGATCATTCGTCGGAACATCCACACCTACCCGTTCAAGTACCAGTACGTCGACTACGACGAGTACTTCCGCCCGGAGAGCGCGGTCCTCTACCTGCACGTCCCGTTCTGCCTGCAGAAGTGCGGGTTCTGCGACTACACGGTGTACATCAACCGGGGCGCGGAGGTCCGGGAGAAGTACGTGCAGGCGCTCGAGAAGGAGATCCGCACCTATCCGCAGCACGGTGTGTTCCCCCGGTTCAACGTCGACGCCATCTACTTCGGCGGGGGCACCCCCGGCCTGCTGGAGGGTGAACAGCTGGCCCGGCTGCTGACGGCGTGCCGTGAGACGTTCGAGGTCAATGCCGACGCCGAGATCTGCCTGGAGTTCGACCCGCCGACGGTCACCGCGGAGAAGGTCGAGACCATCCAGGAGGCCGGGTTCAACCGGATCAGCCTGGGCATCCAGGCCTTCGACGACGAGCTGCTGCGGATCTGCAACCGCTCGCACGACGTGGCCACCGCCGAGCGCGCCTACAAGATCATCAAGGATGCCGGGTACAGCCACATCAACCTGGACCTGATCTTCCCGCTGCCGAACCTGACCATGGACTCCTGGCGGCGGGCCGTCGACCGCGGCATCGAGCTGGAGCCCAGCTGCCTGACCACGTACGGGCTGGAGATCTGGCCCAACACGGCCTTCCACCACCAGATCATCAACGACAAGCTCACCCTGCCGACTCCCGACGAGGAGCTGGCCATGTACTCCTACGCGCTGGACCAGCTGGAGGGCAACGGTTTCCAGAGGGTCAGCTCGACCGGGTACTTCCATCCGGATCGCGGGCCGGGCTACTCGAAGTTCCTGGAGTACTACTGGCGGACGTGGCCCATGCTCGGGTTCGGGGTCTCCTCGAAGAGCGTGGTGCACAACCGGCTCTACACGAACGTGAAGGGGCTGAAGCAGTACCACGAGCTCATCGATCAGGGCCGCATCCCCCTGGACTTCGCCACCTACCTGACCAAGAAGCAGGAGATGCGCCGGGTCGTCATCCGGGGGCTGAAGATGTGTGAGGTCTCGCGCACCGACTTCATCGACCGGTTCGGGGTCGACATCGACAGCGTGTTCGGCACCGAGATGGCCGAGTGCTTCGACGAGGGGCTGCTGGAGAACATCGAGGACCTGATCGTCCTCACCCGCAAGGGCCAGCTGCACTCGACCAACGTGTACGAGAAGTTCTACGCCGAGGACGACCTCACCCCGCCCGCCCCCGGTGAGGTGCGTTTCGGCATCTCCGAACTCGTGCACTGAGGGGTGATCCCGATGACCCACGACGACGGTTCCGCCGGCTCGACCCCTCCGCTGGACACCACCGGCCTGACCCCCGCCGCGGCGGGTGAGGTCGCGGTGTTCTACGCCGCGGCCTCCCTCGTCGACGTACCCGGCGGCTCGGTGACGGTGATCCGTAAGGGGAGCGGGCCGCCGGTTCTGCTGCTGCACGGCATCCCGCTCTCGTCGTTCACCTGGCGGCACAACATCGATCACCTGGCCCGGCAGGCCGATGTGATCGCCATGGATCTGCGGGGTTTCGGGCAGTCCGGCAAGCCGGCCGGGGCTGACTACACCCTGGCCGGGCACGCCGCCGTGGTCATCGCGGTGCTCGACGCGCTCGGGGTGCCGGAGGTGACCGTGGTCGCCAGCTCGTTCGGCGCCGCGGTCGCCATCACCCTGGCCGACCTGGCCCCCGACCGGGTGCAGGGGCTGGTGCTGATCAACCCCGTCTGTTACCCGGGCGGGCGGCACAGCGCCGCGAAACTCTCGCGGATCGGGCTGCTCTCGGCCCTGGCCGGGCCGGTGCTGCGCTCCCCGCGGCTGGGGCGGCGGCTGGTGCGCTCCCGGCTGCGCCGCTCGTACGCCCTGCCCGAGCAGGCGACGACCGATGTGCTGGAGGTGTACCAGCAGCCGCTGCTGACCGATCCGGGCTGCGCTCCCGCCTATCTGGCCACATTGAGAGGGCTGGACGAGGACGCCCTGGCGGCCCGGGTTCCCGGGCTGCGCCAGGAGGTCCTGCTGCTGTGGGGGGAGAAGGACTCGGTCCTGCCCGCCGGTGACGCCGACCGCTTCGTGCGGGAGGCGCCACGGGCCCGGCGCGAGGTGCTCGCGCACGTCGGCCATCTCCCCCAGGAAGAGGCTCCCGAACTGGTGAACCAGTTCGTCACGGGCTTCCTGAACGCCAGCCGCGACCCGTCGGGAGCCCACCGGCCCCCCGCATGAGGCCCACGATTCGGTGAGGAGACACGCTCATGGTGCTGATGTACGGATGGATGGTCTGGGTCGAGCATGCCCCGGAACGCTACGACTGGGCGGTCCGGCTGATGACGTTCGGCCGGATCGACCGGATGAAAGCCCGGATCGCCGAGCAGGTCAACGACGGTGACCACGTCCTCGACCTGGGCTGCGGCACCGGCACCCTGGCCATGCGCTGCATCGAGCGGGGCGCCCGGGTGACAGGGCTCGACGCCGCGGAGTACATGATCGGCGAATCTGGACGGAGGGCCCGTGAGGCCGGCGTGTCCGACCGGCTCGATCTGGTGCACGACAGCGTGACACAGACCCACAAACACTTCGCCGACGAGTCGTTCGACGTCATCACCGCGACCATGGTGCTCGGCGAGTTCCCGCCCGACTACCTGCACTACATCCTGCGGGACTGCCGGCGCATGCTGCGCCCCGGTGGCCAGGTGCTGATCGGTGACGAGTGCTGGCCCCGCACGCTCGTCGTCCGCACCATCTACCGGTTCATGATGACGATCTTCTGGATCCCCCAGTTCCTCTTCCTGCGCCGTCCGTTGTTCCCCATCCGTGACCTGGACGGGATCATCGCGGACGCCGGATTCACGGTCGTCTCCAGCACGGTGTTCCCGGGCACGTCGTTCCGGCTGGTGCAGGGGATCAAGGAACCGGGTCCGGACGACGACGTCCGCCAGCAGGAAGCCAGCCGACGGCCGATGGTGAGCGAGGGATGATGTTCCGGATCAAGCTCTGGTTCTGGCAGGTCTTCCATATCTTCTTCCGGCACTACAACTTCCCCTGCCCGCTCGGCCTGCGGAAGGTCGGGCACCCCGATCGCAACTCCCCCGTCCTGATCAGCGGCAACTACACGCTCACCGTGTACCGGCTGCTCAAGGTGCTCCGTGGTTTCGACGCCTGGCTGCTCGTGGCCAACTCCCGCGGGTCGAACGTCTGGTGCGCGGCGGGGATGAACGAGTACTCCGAGCACGACGTCATCGACGCCGTGAACGTGGCCGGCCTGGCCGACGTCGTCGACCACCGGCGGCTCATCGCCCCGCCGTACGCGGCACCGGGGGTGGACGCGCACGCCGTGAAGGAGCAGACCGGCTTCCGGATCATCTGGGGGCCGACGCACCTGAACGACATCCCGCGGTACCTGACCAACCGGAGCCGGCGCACGCACGACATGGTGCTGGTCCAGTTCGGTTTCGCCGACCGGATGGAGCAGGCGCTGAGCACCGCCTGCGCCTACTCCCTGACCATCGCGGTGGGCGCACTCTTCTGGCCGCGCTACGTCTTCGGGCTGATGGCCCTGATCCTCACGGTCTACGTCTTCGGCTTCGCCACCTGGAACGTGCTGCCCAGCGAGAGGCGCTACCGGCGCACGGCCCTGATCGCCGTGATCCTCGGCACGCCCCTGGTCGCACTGGGCCTCTGGCGCGGCTGGTCGGCCGGTGAGATGACCCTCTGGCTGGTCAGCCTGGTCGCGGTGGTGCTGCTGATGGCGATGGACGGGTGCGGCAGCTCCCCGGTGTACAAGAGCACGGTCGCCCACTGGATCAAGAAGGGCGACTACCACAGCGATTTCAGTCCCATCATCGATCCGGAGATGTGCACGAACTGCATGGACTGCCAGGACGTCTGCCCGAGCGACGTGTTCGCCCGGCGGCGCACCGGTGACCACCGGATGGTGGTGGTCAACCCCGGTAACTGCATCGAGTGCATGGCCTGTGTCAAGCAGTGCGACGACCTGGCGATCTTCAACCGCACCGGTTCGATCAAGGGCGATGTGAAGAGCATTCGCAACCTCGACCTGCTGATGACCCGGGACTGGTCGCACATCGCCGGTGAGAACAGCTGGATCGGGATGCCGACGACGATCATCAACGGCAATCAGGTCGTGGTCGAGGGCGCCATGCCGGGGCCGATCTCGCTCCCGGTCCCGGTGCCCGGTGAACGGTCCGAGCCGCCGGTCACCGGGAAGCGCCAGTGACGGGCCGGCTGTTCCCGGCCGGCATGTGCGCGTCCCACGAAGACCTCGAGATCGAACTGGTCGCCGAGAACGTCCACCAGCACACCGATCTCCTGGAGTCGATCCGCGATCAGGTGGTGCGGCTCGCGGCCCTGTCGCGAGGCTGGGACTCCGCCGAGCAGCTGGAGCACTTCCACCAGGTGTTCAAGCTCGAGTCGCTGTTCCACGCCGACTCCCTGGCTCTGCTGCGGCAGGAGGGCACCCTGGTCGGGCTGGCCGGGGTGGTCCGCGACCGCACGCCGTCCGGAGCCTCGATCCTGCATGTCGGCAGCCTGGCCCTGATGCCCTCGGTGCAGCGGCGGGGAATCCTGCCGGTGCTGTTCGGCGTGCTCTGGGACTTCCTGCTCGAGACGCCGGAGATTCACCGCAACGTCCGCGACGGGCATGCCTACCTCACGGCGATCACCCAAAGCCCTTACATCATGTCGTTTCTCGGGGCCGTGTGTGACATGTACCCGGCCCCCGACAGCCCGGCGCCGGACGACGAGCAGCGCGAGGTCGCCCGGCTGGTGGTGGAGCGCTTCGACCCGGAGGTCGAGTTCGACCCGGACACCTTCATCCTGCGGGAGGAGGCCCAGTTCTTCTACCGCGAGACGCCGTACAGCTCGAACCGCGCTCTCAACGAGTACTGCGACAGCCGGCTGCGCTACTCCGCCGGCGACACGTTCGCCCTGGTCGGCCGCATGCGGGCGGAACCGCTCGACGCGTTCCGGGACTACTGCGAAAAGGCCTACGCCGACCTGTACGCCACCCTGCGGGCGACGGCCTCCCTGACCGCGCCCCGGGCCCAGGACACGACACCACGGGAGGCCGCACGATGACGACGACCGCCGGCACGGCGTGGGACGCGGGGGTGTCCTGGGCCCAGGTCCAGGACGAGGCGCTGGAACGGTTGCGCACCTATGTGCGCTTCCCCACGGTGAACGACCCGAACGCGCTCGACGGCGCCGATCCGGCCCGCTCGGCCGACGAGTCCCCGGCCGCCGGGTGGCTGGCCGGGCTGCTGGAGGCCGAGGGGATCGAGCACGAACTCCTCGAGGCCGCGCCCGGCCGGGTCAGCCTGATCGCCCGGTTGCCCGCGGCCACGCCCGGGAACGGCTCGATCACCCTGCTCAGCCACAGCGACGTGGTGCCGGTGGTCCGCGGTGACTGGGACCTCGACCCGTTCGCCGCGGACGTGGTCGACGGGTATCTGTACGGCCGCGGGGTCCTGGACCTCAAGGGCCTCGGCATCGCCCAGCTCACGACGATGATCCTGCTGCACCGGCTGCGGGTGCCCCTGGCCCGTGAGGTGCGGCTGGTGGTCGCGGCGGACGAGGAGACCGGGGGCACCTACGGAGCTCACTGGCTCCTGGAGAATCGCCCGGAACTGCTAGCCACCTCGCTGGTGCTGGGCGAGGGCGCGTTCTCCCCCGTCGACGCGGTGCCCGGCGGCGGGACGCTGCACACCCTGGCCGTGGCCGAGAAGGGTTATCTCGAGCTGGAACTCAGCGTCGACGGAACCCCTCACCACGCCGGTATGCCTGATCCGGACTCGGCCCCGGCGTTGTTGGTACGCGCCCTGCAGCGCATCCTGGACCAGCCGGAACCGGCCCGCATCACCGAGCCGACGGCCCGGCTGTGCGCGGTGCTGGCCGAGTCCGAGTCGGGCCTGCACCGCGCGCTCCTGCGCCGGCCGGCCCTGCTGCAGCGGATCGGGGGCGGCCCGCTCCGGAAGAACCCGCTGATCGCGGCCATGATCACCCAGACCTGCGCGCTGACGGTGCTGTCCAGCGGGTACAAGGCGAACGTCGTCCCGGGACGCGCCACGGCGACGCTGAGCCTGCGGCTGCTCCCGGGCGGCACTCCCGAAGCCGTCGTCGAGCGGCTGCAGAAGGTGGCCCGTGAGCCACGCCTGCAGATCCGAACCGTCATGCACAAGGCCCCGTACGAGTCATCCTTCACCACAGCAGATTTCGAGCTCCTCACCGGCGCCCTGCACCAGCTGGACCCGTCGGCCCGGACCGCGCCGATCCTCTCCCCCGGCGCCAGCGACGCGCGGTTCTGGCGGGCGGCGGGGGTGCCCGCCTTCGGCTGGGTCCCGTTCCCCCTGCCCGCCGCCGACATCCACGGCATGCACGGCAGCAACGAGCGGGTGGCGCTCGACGCGTTCCGCGACGGACTGCGGTTGTACGCCGGCGTCGTCGCCGCTGCGGCCACTGCCTCCCCGGATCGCTGAACATCCGCTCTCTCCCACAGCTATCCCGTCCATCACGGCCAGCCAGGAGGACCAGTATGAGCGTGCGCCCCGAGACCGGCGTCCAGGACCGGCAGGACTTGCAGGATCTGGACGCAGACACCGTGTACGCCCGGTCGTTCAGCCGGAACCAGGGGATCCTCACCGGCGGTGAGCAGGAGCGGCTGGGCGCGAGCACCGTCGCGATCGCCGGCCTGGGCGGGATCGGCGGCAACGTCGCGGTGATGCTCGCCCGGCTGGGTGTCGGTGGGTTCCGGCTGGCCGACTTCGACCGGTTCGAGCTGGCGAACATCAACCGGCAGTACGGGGCGAGCACCGAGACGGTCGGGCGGCTGAAGGTGGAGGTGATCGCGGAGGAGATCCACCGGATCAATCCGCTCGCCCGGATCGAGGTCTTTCCCGAGGGTTTCACCGACACCACGGCCGACGGTCTCTTCCGCGGTGCCGACGTGGCCATCGACGCGGTCGATTTCTACAGCATCACCACGCACGTCGCGCTGCACCAGAAGACCCGCGAGCACGGGCTGTTCACGCTGATGGGCTCGCCGATCGGGTTCAGCGCCTGCCTCCAGGTGTTCGACCCGGAGGGGATGGGTCTGGAGGAGTACTGCGGGATCGAGCCGGACATGGACCCGCTGGAGATGCAGATGCGGTACGCCTGCGGGATCGTCCCGGAGCTGGCCCAGATCGAGTACTACGACGTGTCCCGCCCCGAGTCGAACACCGACTTCTCGGCCGGCACCGGCCCCTCGCTCTCGTGCGCCTGCGGGCTCGCCGCGTCGCTGGTGGCCACCGAGACCGCGATCCTGCTGCTGGATCGGCGGCACGTGCGGTCGATCCCCCACACCACCCAGTTCGATCCGGTGATGTACCGCTACGCGAAGACTTTCATCCCCGGAGGGATGCGCAACTACGACCCGGCACCGGTGATCCGCCGGCTGGAGAACTCACCGGGCTCCCTGGTGCCCCAGGTCCTCGACCACCTCTTCGGCAAGCCGAAACAACCACGCGCCGACATCAACGGGGCGAAGCTGTTCTGGCGCTCGGAGACGGCCGACGGGGTGGACCCGGCCCAGGCCCCGGTGATCGTGCTGCTCAGCCCGCTCGGGGGCGACTCCAGCTTCTGGGCCCGCCAGGTGGCACCGTTCCGGCAGGCCGGCTACCGCGTCATCACCTTTGACGCCCGCGGCACGGGGATCAGCACGCCCAGCCCGGACGGCACCTCGGTGCAACTGCTCGCCGACGACCTGATCGAGCTGCTCGAGAGCACCGGGATCGGACCGGCGCACCTGGCCGGTGTGGCCCTCGGCGCGGCCGTGGCCGCCGAGGTCGCGGCCCGGCGCCCGGACCTGGTCACCGGGCTCGTCCTGACCTCGGCCTACGCCCAGGCCGACGAGCAGATCCAGCAGACCACCGCCGCCTGGCGCGAGCTGGCCCGCACCCGGGGCATGGAGGAACTGCTCGAGACCTGCCTGGAGCACCTCTTCACCCCCGGCTACATCGACGACAACCGGATCGCCCTGGACAAGCTGAAGACGTTCTTCCGGCTCACCACGCAGGACCCGGACAGCTTCTGCCAGCTCAGCCTGGCCGGGGTGCGGTACGACGCCGGCCCGGCGCTGGCCACGATCACCTGCCCGACCCTGGTGCTGCACGGTGCCAAGGACACCCTGGTGTCGGTGCAGCTGGCGGAGGACGTCGCCGCCCGGGTTCCGGGGGCCGAGCTGACCGTGGTCCCGGAGTCCGCGCACTTCCTGCCCTTCGAGCAGGCCGACGCGTTCAACGAGGCGGTGCTGGCCTTCCTGGGCCGGCTGGTGCCCCGTCCGGACTGAAACATCAAAAACCCCAGGTCAGGAATCTGACCTGGGGTTTTTCCGGGTGGGCGATACTGGGTTCGAACCAGTGACCCCTGCCGTGTGAACGCGGTTCCGACGTCTTCCAGCTCTTCGGCCCGCGATCATCCAGATTGATAAAGTGCAGGTCATAGGGCATTTCTGGTTCGCAGGCGTCCGGTCCCATTCGGAGGAGTCCGGCAGCGTCTGCCCCCAAATTGCCCCCAGGCCGATCTTAGGGATGAGCATGGCGTGGGTTGAGGAACGAGTCGGCCGGAGCGGGAAGATCACCTACACGGCTCGCTACCGTGATAAGAGGAACCGCCGTCGGGTGGCCGGCACCTTCTCCTCCTACCGGGCGGCGGAGCGCGCCGGGAACGCTGCGGAGAACAGCACCGCTGCGGCACAGGTCGGCGATCCCCGCCGGGGTCGGCAGACCCTGGAGGCCTACGTCGAGACCCAGTGGTTCCCCAACCACGTCATCGAGGCCAGCACCCGCGAGACCTACCGGAACCGGCTCGACCTCTATGTGATCCCTGAGCTCGGGACGATGCGGATGCAGGAGATTCTCTCCAGTGACCTCCGGGCGTGGATCACGACCCTCCAGGGGCAGGACTACGGCGCGTCCCCTGCCACGATCGCCAAGTGCAAGGTGATCGTGGACGCCATCTTCACGACGGCGTTCAACGATCAGATCGTTCCGGTCCACCCTGGCCGTGGAGTGAAGACCCCGCCGGTCCCGACCCGGCCGCGCCGCATCCTGACTCCGGAGATGTACGACCGCGTGCACCTCGCCCTGCCTGGCGAGACGATGCGTCTGCTGGTCGAGACCGACATCGAGTCGGGGCTCCGCTGGGGCGAGCTGACCGAACTCCGGCCCAAGGACCTCGACCTGCAGACCAGGATGCTCGTCGTCTCGCGGGCTGTCACCGAGCTGACATCCAAGGACCGGCCCGACGGTCAGCGCTTCATCGTCAAGGCTTACCCGAAGGACCAGGAGTACCGGTCGTTCAAGCTCAGCCAGCACCTCGTGGACAAGATCGCCCTACACATCGAGGCGCGAGGGGTCGGAGCCGACGACCTGCTCTTTGAAGCGCCCGAGGCCACTACCGCCCGACGGAGCCGGCCGGAAGTCCTCCCCGATCCCGAGACCCTCGGGCGGACCGAGCCGAATGCTCAGGGACGCACCTTCCTCCACGGCACCACGTCCGCTTACGGCCCGGGCAAGTGCCGATGCCAGTACTGCAAGGACGCCGTCGCGGCGTACCGGGCGCAGCGTCGAGCCGGAGGGAAAGATGCTCCGCGGAAGCCGCGGGCGGTGGCCACCGACGGGCACATCGGCCGCGGGTGGTTCCGGACGAACATCTGGATGAAGGCGCTCGCCAAGGCCGAGCTCGGCTTTCATGTGACGCCGCACGGACTGCGCCACGCTCACGCTTCATGGCTGTTGGCCGGCGGGGCTGATCTGCAGGTGGTGAAGGAACGGCTCGGGCACGCGTCGATCAGCACGACCGAGCGGTACCTGCACACTCTGCCGAACGCTGACGAGACAGCCCTCGACGCGTTGGCGGTCATGCGGCATGGCGCCCGGCCTGTGACCGAGCCCCAGACTAGCCAGGAGCGTGAGGCCGAACTCGCTGAGCTGGAACAGCTTCGGGCGACAGTTGCGAAGGTTAGGCAGCTCCATGAAACGCTTGGTCTTGCGATTTGATCCCTGATGCTGGGCGGACGCTGGTGGCCATGGGACATCCGCCACAACCACCAGCTTCCGCGTATGTCGAAGAACCAGATGTATCGTCTGGCCACGAACGCCCATGCGACTTAGTCCGCTCGCGGCCAGAAACTACCTCCCGCTAAATGCTTTCCTGGGAATGGCCTTTGGCATCTAGCGCTCCGCCAGGTCAGATGTCCAGTTCAAGCTGCACCTCTGGATCCGACTCCTCCTCGTCTTCCTCTCCATCATCTTCGATTGTGTCGTCCGCAGGCAGCGCGTACTGATTGGTCAGCCGAGCCAGATGCAAGATCAGTGGCCTACCAAGAGATTCCCGGTAGTCGTCCGAGCAGTGACGTTGCTGATGAAGGAAAGTCGCCCACGTAGAGGCCTTCTCGGCATCGGGTTTAGCCACTACGACAATCTCGAGAAGTTCGGCATTCCAAGCGTTTTTAGAGGGATCCAAATGGTTTCGGGCCTCACTCTCAGCACCGTCGACGCCGGACTCCGCCTTCTCCTGGTAGTGCGGTGTGAGCTTGGAATGGTCGACTCTGACCTTGTTATGAGTCCCCGGCTTATCAACAGTGCTGTAGAAGACCCTAGAGCCATCGTCAGCCTCTCCTCCGCTTGCCCTTTGCCAGAGCCCGTCGGAGATCCCGATGCGTTCATCTGCGTAGGCCCACGCTTGCGGCGTCTCCAGGCGATCGTTACCACCGACCCTGACGAGTCTCAGCTTCTTCCCGAAAGCAGTGATCCGTTGGGGTTTCAGGCCGGCGAGCTGCAGACGGTCCGGAATCATGTCCGAGTTCAGCATGGTCGGCAGTCGGTAGCGAATGTTATGTGTCTCTGTCACGACCAAAGTTTCGGTGCTCCGCAGGCTGGTCAAAGTTCTGCGAATGAAGGCAGCAAGCTGTTCCTTCTGTTGGTCTTCATTCGCTCGCGCAGCATGAAAATGAGCACCAGCAAGCCGCTTGAGGAGTTCAGGGTAAGGAACCCATTCATCCATGTCGCTGGTCTTGCCCATTACGCACTTCTCGTCAGGCTTAATAAGAACAGCGATTGGGGCAAAGACCTGATGACTGTTCGTGTCATCGTTGCGTCGCTTGACGACCCAGAATGCCAACTGGTGGAGAGATTCTGGCACTTCGTCACCGAGACGGTGTCGCGGGATGAATCGCTCACCCAGTTGCCGAAAGCCGTCCAACCAAGCCGCTTCAGCCCGAAGATTGTTGTTTTCGTCGGCGGCTTTCGGATCTTCCTCGTCGACCTTATCCGGTTGGACGAACTGGCTGACCATGCCAGCATCGGCACAGCCGATGCGAACAGCGAACTTTGGGTCGGTCGTTCGCTTATCGAAGTCGTCCCGTCCATCAAGCTCGACGAGAACGAGCTGGGGCGTATCGCCCGCCTCCTCGGCGATCTGAGCAACAGTCGAGGCGACAACACCACGTCGGATCTTGATCTGCTCGTCGTGCTTCTTGCCCTTTTGGGGAGTCGTCCCATCGCCGAGCGGACCACCCAGTTGGCCGAGTGGTCGCGAGTGTACGTTGAGCGTGAAACCGTCGACAGACCAAGTCCAGGAGCCGCGCCCGCTGGCGGTCCGGGCGGGGAGGTCCAACAGCCTCTGGACGGTGCCGAGTAGTCGACTCTGCATGCCGTCGCCCTCGCCCTGGAAGAGCAACACGACGCCAAGCGTTCCGCCGACAGCCTCGGCCAGTTGCTGCCTCCTCATCCTGGCATTTCCCTGTGCGATGGTGGCGTTCATCGCGCGCACATCTGCCTGGCGAGAGGTCACCTCCTCAATCTCGCTATCGGTCATGGAAGCCTTGGTCTTAGGTACCGACTTGAGTTTCGTGAACGACTGAATTCCTTTACCAGCTGGCATAACCCGGACGAGGGGCTCGTCGAGCCTAAAGCTGGGTTCCAAGCAGCGCCCGATCCATGACGTGAGCCTGCTGCGCTCCGCGGGCATGAGTCCTGGCCCCACCGGGTGACTCCGCCCCTTCATGGTCGTGTGGTAAGTGACCGCAGCAGTAACTCCGTCGCGGCCGTAGATCCAGGCTTCCGACTTGTGGGCAAGCTGATCGGGAGCGGGGAGATACTCCAAGGCACCTACGCGCGGAAGGATCTGTCCAACCCCTCCCTGCTTCCAGCCCATGTCCTTGGACTGCTTGTTCCAGAGCAGTTGAGCAACAGCAAATCTCTGCGGGATCGGAGCTCCGGCGACGAACGGGTTGCTGGACAGCATGTAGGTCGATGCTCCGTAGCGTCCCCGCGTACGAACTTCACCCAGAGTCCAACGACGAATGCCGGTGTGCACGTGCAGTCTCATCGCCGGATCGAAAGGTGTTGTTCGCAAGCCAATTTTGATTGTCGCGCTGTAGTACCAAGTAGTCTGATTAACGCCTCGCCCAGTGTGGTGCTGCAAGGGTGGCCAGGAGATCAGCTCCGCATACCCATTGGCGGGGTTGAGAGCCGTCTGGTGAAACTGGACACTGCCATTGTGATGCTCGTAGGCGGATCCGGCGATAAGACTTGCTGCATAGTCAGGGAGCAGACTGAAGAGATGCCGCTCCGGAACCGGAGTTCCGCCGGCGGAGAGCGTGCGTTCAGTGAGGCTGATCGATCGGGGTTCCCACTGGAGTGTGCCTGCTGAGTTAAGACGATCTATCGTCGGCAGAACAAGGGCTTTGCCCTCCTCACTCTTTGGCAGGTCATGGAGCCAGGCGTTAATGAAAGTAGCGAGTACCGGTTCAGGGAATGCCGCTGAAGCGAACAGCCAGGGGTGTTCCTCGCCAAGCTGAGCGCGGGTTGCCGTGGAAACAAGGTCCGGTGCCGCTGCTCGCAGAAGTGCGTTCAACCGTTGCAAGGGAACCTGTTTAGCGCGTGCACGCCACTCTTCGCTCCAGCCCGCGGTAAACAGGTCGAGGATCGGCCGACGCCAAGAAGTGGGGAAGGACAACGTCTGAAGGGGCAGGACGAGCTCGCGATCCGCGACGAACGCTGCGGGCTGTGTGTAGTCGTACCGCATGAGTGCCTCTCTGAGCGATGAGGTTTCGGACTTAGACCATGTCGTTGAGTGCGCGGTAGAGCGGGTCGTACAAGGCGTTGACCAGTGAACGATCGATAGGACTCTTCGTTGACTCTGGATCGAAGTACGGCTTCAGCTCCTCGAGCATGCTCAGTAGGAGGCTGGTGGCCGGAGTATCTTCCCCGGAAAGTCGAGCTTCACGTGGGGAAAAGGCACCGTCGACAAAGTAGACGCGCGCCGCGACCCCTCCACGGACGAGACGGCCGATGACTTGCCAAATGACGACGAGCTGATCCCAGGTGAAGGCGGACTTCTCTGTGTCCGGCAGGCTGGTCCAGGACATCCGACGAGTAAGGAATCGATGCCACTTCTTGGCCGCGGCGGCACGGAACTTGCGGCCGGCTTGGTCTGGACTGGCCGTGGCAAGGGCGGATTGGGCAAAGTGGCGCTCGGGTCCTCGGACCTGTCGGACAGCCCAGTCGTTGATCGACTGGGTAGCGAGGGCAATATCATCGGGCCGATGGTGCGGTCGGGCAAGGAAGTAGACACTGCCGATGGCTGCCTTTCCACCGGGCACGACGATGTTGTGGCCTCGCTCCACTGCCAGCAACGGAGCGATGAGCAGTTGCCCTCCGATGTCGGGGAACTGAGTGAGTTCGCCTCGGCGGAGATAGAGCTGGCCTGTCTCGGTCGGTAGGTTCGACCATGAATGGTCGAGATCCGTATCGTCCGACACCAAAATTGTTACGTTGCCGGTCCATTCGTGCTGTCGATTGAGGAAGTGCCCGGCCTGCTGAGCCTCTGCATAGCTCCCGACAAGCAGAAGAATGCGGCGGCGTTGAGGGTCCTCAATGTCGTCTAATTCCTGTTGCAGAAGCGATTTGGTTGCGGCCAAGCTGCGATCGGGAACAGCGAGCTGGTGAAGCATCTGTTCCAGCTCCTTGGGACGTTCCTCCGGGCTTGCCCCGGAGAGGCGCAAGGCGGTGGAACTCCCGGGCTTGGTCAGGAAGAGAGTCTGGAAGGTACTCTCCTTGATAGCCTCCACTTCGCTCTCATGGGGGCGCAAGATCGCATCGACTTGGGCGTGGATCTGGTAACGGCTCGATGTACCGGCCCAGCTGGTGGCCGACATCAGCAGGACGTTAGGGCCAGGACGGTTGTCGACCCGGGGAATGTTGTTGAGTTCCAGCAGTAATTCGCGTCCGACCCCGTTACACCGGAAGAAGCGAAGCTCGCCGCTCTGGTCGCCCTCTTCGTTACGGTCGCCGGCCTGGAACTGGAAACCCAAGACGTTACCCATAGGCGATTCGGGGACCACCGGCATGTAGTCGCGTGGAGGCCGACGAGATAGAGCGTTCGAGGTGGATTCGAGGTTGAGCGCAGCCTCGACTCGGGGCCAGAACGTGGTGACATGGTCGAGGCGGTCATGGAGGACCGCGAGAAGTAGGGTGAACTCGAACCGGTACAGGTTTGCGTCGAGATCGCCCGCGACAGAAGGGTTGTCCGGGACAAGTTCTTGGAGAAGCTTCTGAAGCCGTTCCCGTTGGAATTCCCGGGCAGCGCCACGGGTGATGTGCAGAAGCTCGGCCGCCATCGCTACGAGAGCGTTGACCAGATCCACGTCCGTATCGTCTGGTTCCCTGGCCCGCTGTGGCGTAAGGGGGGCGTCCCGGAAGCGGTCCAAGATGTTTCCCACCCGCAGGAGCTGTTCCCGATCGGAGCCTTGCGGGACCTCGTCGACCTCGGCTCCAGTGGAATGGCTTTCCTTGCGCGCCTTTCGCTGTTCGGGAAACCACTCATTGAGGAGCCATTGATGCATGGTGACCGCGCTGAAGTAATCCTGGACTATCCAGCGCCGGAGGGGGCCGTTGTTGATCAACATCGAGTAGATGCGGTCGGTTGCCGAGATCACGGTGTTGAGCGAGTTGGTCCAGTCATCGATCTCGGCGCTCGAGAGCTGCAACCGACCTTGGTTGGCCAACTCCGTGAGTTTGTGTTTTCCGACCTCGTCCAGCCATGACTCAGTCCCTCGGGCCACCAGCGTTGCTGCTGGTGCGAAAGCTGAATCGAGCTGCATCTGAACGCGGTCTGCTTCATCCACGATGATGAGATCGCTTCTTCGGCAGGCAAGTTCGAGGTATCTAAGATTCTCGCCGTTCAGGTGATTTGGCACTCGACTGTGCACAAGAGATGCCGGCGTAGCGACCCAGATCTGTGCCTCCACCAAACTGCGAGAGGCGCTGTGGCGTGGGCACGCGGACCACAGCGGGCAGCCGTGGCGCTTCGCCTTACGCACCCTTCGCCTCTTCCTTCCCGGTGTCGGCTCAGCCTTCGCGAGAGCCTCGCGTCGCTGCTCCTCTTCCTCAACCGCCTCGGCTGTGTATAGGCCTGTGCAGGGAGCTGCATTGATGGGGAGGGAGCGTCGAGCCTCGAAACCCCGTAGGGCATCGAGAGGGCAGGCGCTCGAAAGATGCTCGAAACCGGGGCTGTTGTGATTCAGCATGGTCTGGGTCGGGGACTCACTGCGCCTATGGACGCGATGAATATTTCGTTCCAGCGTCGATTGCCCCAGTACGGGGGATGCTTTCACCCCAAGGCGCCGAAACTGCTCGGTAATTGTGAGGACCTCGGCCACATCCCCTACGACGATGGTCGTCCTGCGCCGCTGTTCCCTCTTGGGGTGCTTCGCAAGGTGGTAGGCCAGGATGTCGCGAACTGTCGACTTGCCAGCGCCGACCATGCCCACCATGTTCATGAGGTGCTCGATGCGTAGCTGAGGCTGGGAGCGGAACGTCTGTGCCTGCTCGTCCCGCATGAGAACCTCGACTCGCTTGAGCCTTCGAGCCCAATCATTCTTCTTGCCATTAGTTTTGGACTCGGCTTCGTCCATTGCGCTGGCGGCATCTTCGAGTTCTGCGATGGTCACAGTGATCGGTTCGCCACCGCCCAACGGCATGTCGTCGAGAGGGTGCCCTACCAGTGGTTCGATGTCGAGCAGCTCAGTTGGAATGTGAACTGAGTGGCGCTGGTCGCGCACGTGGAAGATGTGATCGCCTGATCCTGCGATGGGAAGACTCCGCTTTTCGACAGGCGGTGCTTCGGTAAGTAGCCGGAGGTAGGTCGTTTCGCGGTCGTGAGCCCGGGCCGGTTGCAGCTTGCGTGGTAGATCGTCGACGCTGTCGAAAGCGTACTGACGCAGCCGTATGTCGACATCGAGATAGGCGCTCAGCGCGTTTCGCCAGGCGTAACGGCGGCTCCGGTCCCAGAGAAAGTGGCGCCCGCGGCGGATCATCATGCGGGCTTCGGCGGTACGAACATCCCCGAAGACTTCTTCGTAGGGATAGCCGCTGAGTAGCGTCCAGAAGTCGCCGACCGGCCGCTTCGGGAGGACGGTAATTCCGAGGAACAGGGCCAGCTCGATGTCCAGCATGTCTCCGACGTTGAAACCTGCTCGTGTTTCCCATACCTCGTTGAGCTCGCCAGAGAGCTCCTGGTGCCAGCTGCTGCGGTCACGCATCTCTCAGGCCCCCCTCGGAGATCTTCTTCAACTGGGTCAACCTGTTGGACAGTTTCCTGAGGAAGGCTCTGTCGCTGAGGAGAGTCACACGATCCTTGACCTCGGGTGGGCAGTAGTGATTGAAAGTGATCCGATAGCCGTCGCGGTCGTCGAATCGATACTGGGGGACGACAAGGAACGCGTGGTTGTACGGCGGGTCGGGCCTGAACACAGTGGCGGTGTTGCCCAGTAAAGCGGGATTGGCGCGATCCTTGACATCGATCGCCCAGACTTGGCGATCAGGGAGAGTGATTCTGAGGTCGTAAGCGTCACAGCCCGGCCACATCTCGGGGATGAGACCTTTAGCGATCAGCTTCTTCTCCAAGTCGATCTCGGCGATCCCCGGTCCGGTAATGAAGGTTCGTAATGGTGCCCTCAGCTGGTAGATGCCGTTGGTCTCCCGGCCGTCGAGAAGCCGACCCGGCGTTGCGCTCCCCTCTCGCCGACAACGGTCCAGCTCACACCGCCAAGACGATCCGGAAGGTTTCAGCAAGCAGCTGCAGCGGGAGCAGACGGCGAACCGGCCATCATCACCGCGGTAGGCGGCCGGTGCCGGCTCGTAGCAGCGGTTGACCGTTTCCATCACCACTCCCAGTTCGGGCCTTGTGCCCAGGAGCGTGGCCTTCTCATGGCCGGACAGGACTGGCTGCTCGATCAGCAGGCGCCGGAAGGCCGTGTATGAACGAGGAGAGCGGGCCGCCTGACAGGTGGCAAAGACTTCACGGATGATGTCGTTCTCGAAAATCTCCGCCGCCGTGTCAGGAGCGGTCACCTCCCATTCGCGACACAGCTGTGTGGGAACACCGGTTTCCGGGTCGACGAGGAACTCATCGAACTTCTCCGCGTCGGCGGGCAGGTCGAAGGGCCATTGTCCGATGGAGCGCTTGGTCGCCCAGCTCGACATGTCCGCGACGCTGAAGGGAGGTGCGACCCGCTGTTGAAGGCAGCGGAGCACGAGGTGGTTGTATGCCTTCAGAACCCGGTCCGAGTAGACGGGGTCGGGTGAGCGGTTATGCCGCGATAGCTCTACCAGCGCGGTGGCGACCATGTGCAGCAGCATCACGCCGGTGAAGACGGATAGGTCAGGTGCTCGGCTTTCGGTAGGCACTGGGTGTGGTCTCCTCGGACAAGCTCGGCGGATCCGGAACCTCCGCGCTCGGACACCACTTGCTTACAGGACAGGTCCGACAATCTTGGCTCGGAGTGGGAGCGAAGGATGAGTCACTTCGCCAAGGGCTTGCCAGGTCTCTGATGACCGCCTCGGCCTGCGCGAAAGTCTCGGTATCGGCCGGATCGATGGGTATGAGGTCAGAGTGAGTTGGACGGAGGATCTCGAGTTCGACTCTCGATCCTTCAACAAAACCGCCGAGCAGCCCCCGTCCGAGAATGCCGACTGCGAGCGCGACCTGCGGGTATTCCGCAATGACATCGTCGCTAGCCTGCTCACGGCTAGTAGTCTTTGTCTCCCGCCAGACCCATGAACCGTCGTCCTGGTAGACGAGGTCGCACTTGGCCGCCACGAGTACCTGAGCAACCGTGTCGTGCAGCATGAAGGTCTTCTCGAGAGTCAGGTCTGAAATTTCCCGCCTCAAGGGGCAGACCTCGGGATGATGGCTGAGCATGCGCCGCCCGGTTTCATCGGCTCGTGAGTCGAGGTCCCAACGAGCGTCCGACCAGCCTGGGGTTGTCGGCATGTCCGCGGCCAGGCACGGGCCGTTCTCCTCGCGATGGCGGTTTTCCAGGTACTCGTGAACGGCCTGCCCGAGCCGGGCTGCCATGGAGTACTCGTTGAAACGAGGAAGATGTGCGGCACTGCTGAGAAAGTACTGAGCTGGGCACTTGGCGTAGTAGCGCAGATCGCTGATGGACACTTGCCGCAGGCGTTCCTGAGAACGAATTCCCAAGAGGCCAGGGGCCCGAACGACCTCGTCGCATGAGGTGAGCAGCCGACAGTCGAAACACTTTCCAGGTTCGCGATGGTGGCCGTACGCCAGTCGGCCAGCGGCAGAGCGCCCTGCATGATCGTACGTGGTCGTCGCATCGTCCACTGATCCGGTGAACCACACATGCTGGGTGCCCTCGACCAGATCGACCTCCACTACCTTGACCTGGCTCACGTTCTCAGCCTCACGCACGGCAAATTTCTGCTGCCACTGGCCGAACCGGAGCTGAGGAGCGGGCGAGCCGACGGCGGTCGTGTACGCGGCTACTGCTCGTTCGCCGTCGCTTCGCTGACGAGTGCCACCCCGCCCCTGCCGGAGGAGCCGGACTTCCCGCGTGCCTCCGTCCCGGGAGCGGTAGCGACGGCCCCAGGTCCAGAGTTCCCTAACGCCGGCATCGCGGTGCTGAACGACCCACTGGTCATGCACAGGCAGCAGTTGCTCGGAGCTGCCGGTCGCGTCGAGGTACTTCTGGACCGCGCTGGCGACGAATACGTGCACGCCTTCGTGCAAGGACTTTCGCTCGAAGACTTCGGCAAGCGCTACTTCCACGGATTGATGCTTGAACTCGATTTTGTCCAAGACCTCCATGACGACACCGATAGGGAGCGGCTGCTTTTCCAGCCTCGGCGGCACGTGAGACCACAGGGCAGGGCGTGCCTTGACGGCCAAGTAGAGATCGCAACTTCGGTCCACACGGTCCATAGCGCCGGCGGAGATACGGATCGGCGAAACACTGCCGGTAAGAGCCGGAGGCGCGACCCAGGACGAGGGCTGACGCGCGGACGTTAGTCGCCCGTCGGCATTCTCGAGTTGGTCACCGGCGCCGGACTCGGTCCCTGTTCCCTGGGGTATCGACATTCCATCCCGCGATGAGAAGTGATGCTCGGGTCGACATATTCGCCTGGGTGGTAGCTCCCGGTACTATATGCCTGACATTGAGTGAGAATCGTACATAGATCCTCTCGGGTACCGAAGACTGATCGCCTATACCCGCAGTTCGGTAGGATCGGGAGGGGATCTTCATGATGACCACGGTGGCCAGCGCCCGGTCACTTGCGGAAAGTCAGCTAGGAGAAGTGCTTCCGCGTCGCTGGGCTCACTCGTTGGGAGTTGCCGACCGGGCGCAGCAGTTGGGACCCCTGCTGCAAGATCGGGCCGATGTTCTTGAAGCTGCAGCGGTGCTGCACGACATCGGGTACACACCGAACCTTGTAGCCACCGGCTTTCATCCGCTCGACGGGGCCCGGTTCCTTCAGTCAAATGGAGTCGATGAGCTGGTTGTTCGTCTTGTGGCGAACCATTCCTACGCGCTCCTCGAGGCCGAGGAGCGTGGCCTGCGTGATGTGCTCAGTTCCGAGTTCCCGCTCGTCGACCAGCCGTTGCTGGTGGACGCGCTGGTGTTCTGCGACATGACCACCACGCCCGACGGCCTGCCCACCAGCACTGAGGAGCGGGTTGACGAGATCTTGTCCCGCTACGGGCAGGAGAGCATCGTCGGCCGGTTCATCCGCCGGGCCGCGCCGGAGATCCATGCCAGTGTGGATCGGATCCGGACGGCCGCCGCAACCGCGGGCGTCGTGCTCTGAGGCCTTACCCGAGGTAGGGGTAGGTGCCGGCCAGGTAGTGGCCGATCTGCTCGTGCATGCTCGGGTGGATGTCGAGGTCGGTCAGGTTCTCGGGGTTGACCCAGCGCACGCCGTCGGCTTCGTCGTTGATGGTGGGCTCGCCGCCGATCGGGCGGCCGATGTAGGCGACCTCGAACTGCTGGCGGACTTCGCCGTCGGTGTAGGCGACGATGTGGGACGGGTTGGAGTAGACCCCGAGGAAGCCGGTCACCTCGGCGATGATGCCGGTCTCTTCCTCGCACTCGCGCACCGCGCACTGGGCCGCGCTCTCGCCGATGTCCTGCGCGCCACCGGGGAGCGCCCACTGGCCGGTGTCGCGGCGTCGCTGCAGGAGGATCTCGCCGGCTTCGTTGACGACGAGCAGGTTGCTGGCCGGCACCAGGGAGTTGGCCTTGGGGGCGGTGTTGTCGTAGTAGTACTCGGTCCTGCCCATGATGGTGCTCCTACTTCTCGGGCGCCCAGGGACGCGTGGTGCTCCAGATGGCGTCGAAGCTCTGCTCGTACCGGTCGAACCATTCGGCGTCGGTGCCGTCGTTCCGTCTCAGCTGGAACAGCGGGTTGGCGCTGGCGGGCTGCCCCCAGATGTGCGGGTTGACCAGGAGTTGGTCGTCGTACCGGAAGAGCGAGTTGTACAGCGTGGTGTCGTGGAGGTGAACCTCGCAGCCGGGACGACCGACGAGCGTTCGGTAGTACGTCAGCGAGGCGCGGATCTTGGCGGCCAGGCTCTCACCGATTCCCTCTTCCTCGCCCCTCAGTCGGACGGCCTGGCCCTCCGGGTCTCCGAAGCACAGCCGGATGCGGGCACCGGCCTCGGCGCGTTCCTGCAGCATGCGGGCGATGTGCGGGTTGGTCTGGGCGAAGAAGGTGCCGGAGAAGACCAGCACGTCGATGTGCTTCGAGGCCCCTCGCAGCAGCTCCAGCCACAGGTCACGTGGAACGCTGGCGCGGTTGGCGAAGGCGGCCACGATCTCGCTCGTCGCGGTGGAGGCTCCTGCCGCGTTGTCCGGTGCTTCGGGCCAGAGGTGCTCCTCGTCCAGGCCGAGCAGATGAGCGATGCTCCAGCGGTGCCGTCGTTGGGGCACACGTCCGCTGACCCATCGGCTGGCGGTCTTGGGATCGACGCCGCACTCGGCCGCGACTTCTGCCACGGTCAGCCCCCGCTGCACCAGAGCGGAACGCAATCGCTCGTTCACTCAGCACAGCAAACCCGAGGTCTGGTATCGGGCGCAAGAGCGCATTTCAACCATGGTGCACTCTGCCTTCGCCCCCTGGCGTCCTACGCTGGGGCAGCGTGCCGCTCATCGTGCTCTGGGACATCGACCACACGCTGATCGAGAACAACGGCGTGAGCAAGCAGATCTACGCCGATGCCTTCACCCGCCTCACCGGCCGACCACCTCTTCACCGTGCACGGACGGAGGGGCGAACCGACAGGCTCATCTGCCGACAGATGTTCCTCGACCACGGCCTTGAGCCTCCGGGCTGGAACGTCGTGGCTCCTGCCCTGAAGGCTGCTGGGGCCGGCATGGAAGCCGAGCTGGCTCGCAGGGGCGAAGTACTTCCCGGTGTTCGAGACGTCCTCATGCTCGCGGCTGCGGAACGGAACTTCGTTTCGTCCGTCCTGACGGGCAACATCGCAGCCAACGCCCTGGTCAAGGTTCGGGCCTTCGGGCTCGATGGCCTGCTGGACCTGGAGTGCGGGGCCTACGGCGAGCATTCCGAAGATCGCGGGGCGCTGGTCGAGGTTGCGAGGAGACGGGTCCACCAGCATCACGGCTTGCCCCTCGCTACGCCGGTCGTGCTCATTGGAGACACTCCTCGTGATGTGCAGGCGGCGAAGGATGCTGGGGCTCACGTCATCGCCGTCGCGACCGGCGTGGACAGCGCTGAAACGCTCCGTTCGGCCGGCGCACCCTTGGTGCTCAGCGACCTCCGGGAAGGTTCCAGCTTGATCGACTACCTGCACTCGCTCAGCCACTGAGAACCCGGGGGACGTTCCGGGACGTCCCCGAAACGTCCCTCGGCGAGGTTCGTCGTCCCTGCCTTCTCAGGCATTCTCAATGAGGTCGCCGGAGGCCGAATCCCTCCTCGGCCACCGGTACGCAAACGAACTCGGCTCTGATTGGTGAGGCTGTCGTCGGAGCCGAGTTCGTGTCCGGTTCGACCGCCGCTCGCCTCAGGATTCTGCTTCGACGGGAGGAGGTTCGTGATGTCCTACGACCACTGATTCTGCGGCCGGCCCGGAGCGCCTCAATCTCCGGGCCGGGCGAAACCCCGCCCACATCAGCCAAATCCACGGGGAGGCGAGCCGTGCTTGTCGTTGATCGGTACAACCCGCTGGACGCCAGCACCTTGGCGAACCCCTACCCGCTCCTGAGCGACCTGCGACGCGAAACTCCGGTCTTCTGGCATGAGGGAATGCAGTCTTGGGTGCTGACACGGTACGCGGATTGCGTCCGGGTCCTTCGCGATCATCAGACCTTCGCCCGCGACCCGCGTCGCAACGGACGAGACGTCCCGGCCGAAAGCCAGAGCGTCCAGACCCTCGACCCTCCCGAGCAGGGTTACATCCGATCGCTTTTCATGAATGCCCTGCACGCCCAGCCCTTGTCGGCGATGGAGGAGCGCACGCGCCGGTTCGCCAAGCAGCGATTGGACGAGCTCACGGACAGGGACGAGTTCGACGTCATCGCGGAGCTCGCGGTGCCCCTGTCCCTGTCGTTGATGGGAGATCTACTGGGGGTGCAGACCCCTCCGTACCAAGAGTTCGCAGAGATTTCGGACGCCATCATGCGCAGCATGGACGGCGGACTGAACCCCGCTCTGATCGAGCCAGGGCGGAAGGCCCGCCAGGAACTGAGCGACCTGGTCGATGGCTGGTACGCCGGGCAGCGAGGTACGGGGCTCCTGGCCCAGGTTCGTCGAGCGACCAGCGATGACAAAGAACTCGTCCAGCTGTACGTGAAAAACACTGCCCGCGTGATGTTCCAGGGTGGATACAGCACCATGTCCGCGGCCATCGGCAACTCCATCGGGGTCCTTCTCGCTCACCCTGAGATCCTGGAAGGGCTTCGAGAAGGTGGTCTCTTGGGCACCGCCGTTGACGAACTGGTCCGGTTCGACGGTCCAGTGCAGGGAACGACTCGCGTCGCGCTGGTTTCTGCCCGCATCAGTGGAGTTCAGATCACGCCAGGGCAGAAGATTATTCCGTTGTTCGTCGCGGCCAATCGCGACCCGGATGCCTTCGCGGAGCCGGACCGTATCCTTCCTGAGCGCTCCCCGAATCCTCACCTCGGGTACGGCTGGGGAACCCACGCCTGTATCGGGACGACCGCCGCTGCCGCGGGATTGCGCGCGCTGATCTCTGCCCTCGCTGACCATCCAGCCCATTTGGAGCCGGTGAGCACAGGGAAGCGGCGTCCAACAGCAACGATGCGAGCCTTCGACGTCCTACCGGCAGCACTCCGCATCTGATCTCAATTCGAATCGATTTCAGCGCTATTGGGGACTCCATGAGAATCCTGATCGGCAACCACATCGACCCGTCGATCCGCGAACGCACGGACATGAGGGCCTGGACCCAACGCGTCCTCTGGTTCGCTCACCCGGGAGACCTGATCCTGCTGTGCTGCCAGCCTGACGCCGGTTTCCTCGAGTACGCCCTCGTCCATACCGGCGTTCCTCGTGCTGAACTGACCATCATCGTCGCTCCTGCTGGAACTTGGGGCAACAAGGTCCTCGATCCGATGTCTCTCGAAAACCCCGATCTAATAGCAGAGGTCCGGGCCACGCTGGGGCCATCGGGAACGGCGACAGTCGACGAGATCTTTGCTCTGTGGCCGTCGGCATCGGTAGCGCGGTTCGCTGACGCGATCGGTATCAGCGCCCAGTTTCCCGGCGCTGCCTTCTTCGCTCAGGGAGGAGGCGAGCTCGGCAACAACAAGGCCAACTTTCGAGCACTGGCCGCCGCAGCTGGAGTCCGGATCCCCGTCGGCCGGGTCTGCCGAAGCCAGGTCGAAGCCGTGGCCGCCACGAACGCACTGCTGGAACGGTCGGGCGATCGCGCCGTCATGGTGAAGCAGGCACACAACGGCGCCGGCGTCGGCAACCAGTTGCTGGTCCGCGACCCGCGCCTGCTCGTGGACCACGTCGGCGCACGCCACCTTCACCATCTAGCGCCCGGAACGAGCGGTGTCGAAGCGTACTGGCGCGAGCGATGGAGTTGGGCCAGCACCAACGGCCGCTGGCCCGTGGTCATCGAGGAGTTCGCGGTGAACGCATCCGCGGTCTACTCCGAGCACTACGCCTCCGACGACGGCACTCACCCGACAGAGACAGGGCACCTGATCTACGTGGCCCGCCGCCTGAGCCATCAGGTCGTGCCGCTGTCTCCCGACGTGCCCGAGCAGACCCGAACCGCACTCTTGGACGGCGGCGCTCGCCTGGCCGAGGCGTACCGCGCCTTCGGCTACCGCGGGTACCTCAGCGCCGATGCGCTGGTGCTGCCCGACGGCCAGGTGGTGTTCACCGAGGTCAACGCCCAGGTCTCCGGGTCGCTGCACATCTACCAGACGATCGCCCACCAGATCGTTGACGTGAACGCCGAGCCTCGGCGCAGCGTCGTGGAGTATCACGTCCCGCCCACGTGGGTGGTCCCCAGCTTCGACACGTTCCTGACTGCGCTGGACGACCTGGATCTGCGCTACGACGACGTGACCCGGTCCGGAGTGATCGTGTCCATGCCGGCCATTCCGCTGACACCAGGAGCGCCGGTGCAGTTCGTCTTCTGCATCGCCTACGACCCTGCCGTCGGCTACGAGGAGTCCTTCGGGCGCCTCGACGAACGCTTCGCAGCGATCCCCGCCGACGCGATCGACCCCAGCCAGCACGTGGGAACCACTGTGCTGAACTTCTCGTCGTAAACCCTCTTCAGATCAGGAGGATTCATGAGTACCTACGCCGCGACCCGGCTGACTCTCGATCTCGATGCACGCCGTCTGCAGGACGAACTCTCGGGCGTCACCGGCCACACGTGGGACCTTCAGCGTTCGCACACCGTCCACGGAATCAGCAAACCGGCCGCCATCGACTGGCGCATCCTGCCGCTGCACAGCCCGGGCGGCGACTCCGAGCGCACCGACCCAGGCGGACCCGGCTGCGAACCGTTCGCGCCGACCTTCTGGCTCGGACAGTTGCCGTACCTGGCGCAGGTGCTGGAATCAATTCCCTCTCCACGCAACGCAGCACGACTGATGGCCCTGGGACCGGGAGCCGTCATCGCCCCGCACCGCGATCTGAAGTACCAGCTCGACCGAGGATTCATGCGCCTGCACATCCCTATCGTCACGACACCCGAAGCGGTGCTGACGCTCGACGGAGTCGAGCACTGCTGGCAGCCGGGAACCTTTTGGTACGGCGACTTCTCCCGCGAGCACTCCGTCCGCAACACCAGCACGACCACCCGCGTCCACGCCGTCATCGACGTCCTACTGACACCAGAACTGACGCGGCTCTTCCCGGACTCCTGGCAGGATCTGCTCCACAGCGACCAAGTACTGCTGAACCACCACAGCTCGAAAACGCCACGGGCTTGGCCTCACTCATCCGCATTCGACTGCCTCGTGCCTACCCATTTCATCGACTTCCAGTCGGACGACTCGCTGGAAGGCCCGCTCGTCCTGGCGCAGATCAAGCACACCGAGAGGAGCCTGAGTCTGACCGTGGACGATCGCGTCCTCGCTCTGGTGCCGGCCGGAGCAGACGGCGAATGGCGTTTCTCAGGCTGGAGCGAACAGCGCACCGTGCAGATCATCGGCAGCGGCGTACTCCTCCTCCGGACCCGCCAAGGTGGCAAGGTCAGCGAACGACTCGTCCACCTCGTACCTGATGACGGGTCGGTGGACGTCGTCTCGGAGGGGGCCGGTTCAGCATGCGCCTGAACAGTTACGACGACTTCACCCCGCTGCACGAGGTCATCGTCGGGTCAGCGGCCAACTACATGGGGCACGACCGCGACCTCTCCTTCGAGCTCTTCCATCACGAGAGCATCACCGGGTTCCGTTCCGACTGGGCCTACCCTCGGCTCACGCGCTCGAACGGCATGAACGCGGAGACGTGGAAGATCAATCAGCGCTACGCCGACGAACTGCACGAGGACGTTGAACAGCTCGCGCAGACCCTCGCCACGTTGGGCGTGACCGTTCACCGGCCGCTGCCCCTGCCCGAGGACGCGACGCCGATCGCGGGCCTGGGCTGGCAGGCCGCTCCGACACCGGCGCTCAACGTCCGCGACAACACGCTCGTCATCGGCGAGCAGATCATCGAGACACCACCGGCGATTAGATCCCGCTACCTGGAAACCCAGCTGCTGCATGGCGTCTTCCAGAACTACGCGCGCTCCGGCGCACAGTGGAACGTCATGCCGAGGCCGACGCTCAGCGACGCATCCTTCGACCTGTTCTATGCCCGCGACTCCACGACCACGTTGGGCGGTCCCACCGAGTCCATCGCTGATCCCCGGTCCGGACCGTACGACGTCGGTCACGAGATGATGCTCGACGGTGCCCAGGTGCTGCGGCTGGGGCGCGACCTGATCGTCAACGTCGCTCAGGACAACCACGAGCAAGGACTGCGGTGGCTCAGAACCCACCTGGGGAAACGGTTCCGACTCCATCGAGTCTGGAGGATGGCCGACAACCACATCGACTCGATGATCCTCGCCCTGCGCCCCGGGGTCTTCCTGGCCCGCCACCACGGCATCCGCGACCTCATGCCCGAGAGCTTCCGCTCCTGGCGCTTCATCGTTCCGCCAGAGCCCGACCACGGCGCGTTCCCGGTTTACGACGATTACGACGACCTCGTCCTGACCAGCCCGTACATCGACCTGAACGTCTTCTCGATCAACGAGCACACCGTCCTGGCGAACGAGCAGTGCACCGGCCTCATCAAGGCCCTCGAAACCGAGGGCTTCGACGTCATCCCGGTCCGGCACCGCCATCGACGGCTGTTCGGCGGCGGTTTCCACTGCTTCACCCTGGACACCCACCGCGACGGAGGGCCGGAGGACTACATCTGATGACGGCTCCCGCTGTGCTTCTGATCGACGCCACGGGCCCAGACGCCGAGCGACTGATGAAGGCGGCCGCAGATCGTCGGTTCACCGTCCACGCGGCCACCAGTCACGATCACGAACAAGCGGCTCGGCTCGTCGGGGTGAGCGGGGCCATCGCCGTTGACTTCGCACAGCCCGACCGCGCCGTTGCCGAGATCGTCGAATACGGCCGCCGACACCGAATCGAGGCGGTACTGACCTTCAACGAGTACCTCACCGTCGTCGTCGCGCAGGTGTGCGCCGCCTTGGGGCTCCCAGGGAACGATCCGAACCGTGCTCCCGCTGCCCGTGACAAGGAGGCAATGGCCACCGCACTGACCAGGGCCGGGGTGCGCGTTCCCGCGACGGTCGTCCTCCACGACCAGCACGATCTCCGTGAGAGGCAGGTTGCGACCCCGTGCGTCGTCAAGCCGGCCAGCGGGGCCGGTTCGGCCGGGGTCACTGTGGTCACGGCATCCGCTGATTTGCCCGCAGCTGTACACGCCGCGCGCTCGGCACGAGGTATGTACGGAAACCAGGATCGGCGCGTACTGATCCAGCCGTTGATCATGGGGCGTGAGTACAGCGTCGAATCCGTCGTCCAGGATGGCGTCGCGCGGCACCTGACCGTGACCCGCAAGACAGTGACCGGCTACCCCCACCGGGTGGAGACCGCGCACCAGGTCCCAGCCGTCCTGGCTTTCGACCAGCAGAGAGTGCTGGACCGCGAAGCGGAACGCGCTATCCGTGCGGTCGGCATCCGCAACGGGGCAGCGCACACCGAGCTCATCCTCGGCCCCGACGGAACATGCACGGTGATCGAGATCGGTGCGCGACTGGCAGCCGGCCAGATCGGGCTCCTGCTTCGCCACGCCTTGGCCATCGACATCTACACCGTGCTGCTCGACATTGCGCTCGGCCGTCCCGCAGCCGTTCAGGAGGCCAGAGGCGGTCACGCCCTGGTCCGCTCCGTCACAGCGCCCGAAGCTGGCCGCCTCATCGCCGTTGAGGGCCTGCCGGCGGTCGGTCCCGGCGTCCCCTATGTCCGGCAGCGCTTCAACCCGGGAGACCGGGTCACGACCGCCGTATCGAACCGCGACCGGGTGGCAGAGTTCGTCGTTGCCGGAACCGACCCCGTCGAGGTCGAAGAACGGGCTGAGAAGCTCGCCGATCAGATCCGTGTCATGGTGCGACCGGAGAGCGGTCTCGCTACGTCAGCTGGTTGAGGATTGCTTCCATAGCCGGGTAGCTGTCGGCGACGAGATCGTCCTTTCCGAGCCGGAGCCGTTCCAGTCGGATCCCGCCCAGATGACGTGCCTCGTAGACCAGCCCTCGCCAACGCGCCTCGGGCGTCTCTGACACCTGGCCGTAGGTCTCCCAGAAGGCCTGACGCTCGTCCTGTTTGGCCTTGGCCATGCGGATGGTCCAGTCAGCTGCCGGGTCACCGAACCAGGTCCGATCGAAGTCCAGGACGCCGGTGATCGTCGGCTCCGGCGCTCCGGACGCCAGGAGGCAGTTGATTGTCCACAAATCACCGGTCAGCAGCATCGGGTCGGTGATCACGTCCAGCACAGGTCGCGCATCGGACACGATCGCCATGACCTTCTGGAGGTCGGCTGAGTCCAGACCCGCGGTGTCGAGGTCGAAGGCGATCGAGTCGAACGACGCCAGCAACGCGTCACTCCAGGACCCGTAGGCGGGGCCAGCCACAGGCCCGAAGTGATCACCGCGCACATCGTGCACCGAGCGGGTGATCGCTCCCATCTGCCGGAAGTACCCCGGGAAGGTTTCTCGTGGGTAGGTGCTCAGGATGTCGGGGGCGGGGACGCCGTCGAGGTAGGTCTGAATCATCCAGTCCCGCTCGATCACGGAGCCGGTCCAGTCCGCGGCGACGACCTGCGGCATGAACTGAGCGATGGGCGCCAACCAGGGCTGGCTGGCGAACTCGTTGCGCATCAGATGACGCTCGCTACGGAACTGACGTTCCGCAGGCGGAGCCGCCCGCAGAATCAGAGGTTCGCCCTGCCCGGTCACCTTGACGCGGTAAACGTTGTTGTACAGGCCAGTGCCCAGCTCGACCACGGCAGTGGGTTCTGCGTCGCCAGGGAAGACGTGAGCGAAGACCGCCCGCACCTCATCAGCCGTCAGCGACTGCTGAAAGGCATCCGCCGGCCGTTCGACAGGACGGAAATCCACTGCAACCCCCTACACCGCAGAACCTTGATCCTCGGCAAGATCCTACCGACCGAAGCGCCATGTCCAGCCATCCAGGCGAGCGCCTCGTCAGGTAGTTGAGGCCCATGCCTCGCTCGCACAGCATTCGACGCTAGTGGAAGTGGAAAACCAGAGACACCTCTTGCACGACATATACTCTGTGCTCACGAAAACAATTGCTAATGAGTTCATTTCAAGTCGCACTGGTTCGGAGAGTATCAGGAGAGGTCGGTGAAGTTCATGAGCGTCCACAGCAGTTCAGGGACGGATCCGGCGACTGAACTTGCCGACCGAAAGGACGCTCTGGTGGTGGGCAGCGCAGCTTGTGGGGCCGCTTCTCACGCCTCAAGAGCCCTTCGGGTCCCTGCGGGACGCCCCTTCGGGCCGCTCTTGACCCGTGAGCCTCGGCGGCTCCCACGGCCAGTCCGTGACGGTCAGGCCGGAGGCCTGACCGCTGCCCGCACGGCCCACCACCAGAGCTCACGACCAGACCCGAAAGCGTCCCCAAAGCCGTTCGAAAACCGAGCAATCGTTGGCTTCGGCCATCGCGCTCACGACATGGTCAAGGGCTGACCGCCGTGGTCATGACGATTGCGAAGCTGACCGCTGGAGACGGCTACCTGTATCTGATGCGGGACATCGCCACCGCCCACGTCGATGCGCGGGCCAAACCGGGCCAGGACGTGAGCGCGTACTACGCGGCCGAAGGCAACCCGCCCGGCATCTGGATCGGCCGAGGACTGCACCTGCTTGGCCTGGCCCCGGACGAGGGCCAGCCCGCCCGCATCGTGCAGGCCGAGCAGATGCAAGCGCTGTTCGGGATGGGTCTGCACCCCGACGCCGACGCTCGAATCCGGGCCTACCAGCGCGAGCGCATCACCGCCGGCATGGCCCCGGATGAGCTGAAGAAGGTCAGCGCCGAGGCTCTGCGCAGCGTCACTCTCGGACGTCCGTTCGCCGCGTACACGCCGCTGGAGCCGTTCGAGGAGCGGGTCCAGGAACGCTTGGCGGCCGTGATCGAGGAGATCGGACGCCCACCGACTCCGGCCGAGGACCAGCGGATCCGAGTCGAGGAAGCCCGCCGCCACCGCGGGTCCGTCGCCGGGTACGACCTCGTCTTCGCCCCGGTCAAATCCGCCGCTCTGCTGTGGGCTCTGGACGAACGAGCTTGGGTTCGCGACGCGGTCATCGCAGCGCATCACGAGGCCAAGGACGCCACTCTGGCAATGCTGGAGCAGCACGCGGCGTTCACCAGGACGGGCACCGGCGGGGTGGCGCAGATCGAGACCAAGGGCCTGATCGGCGTCTCCTTC
This sequence comes from Kineosporia sp. NBRC 101731, assembly GCF_030269305.1. NCBI lineage: Bacteria > Bacillati > Actinomycetota > Actinomycetes > Kineosporiales > Kineosporiaceae > Kineosporia > Kineosporia sp. NBRC 101731. Next base: position 180,886 of record NZ_BSTC01000006.1, on the reverse strand, counting down.
GACCACTACGACAGCCGCGACAGTGACCCCAACCCCCACACCCATATGGCCATCAGCAACAAAGTCCAGGGCATCGACGGCATCTGGCGAACCCTGGACGGACGCGCGTTGTTCCGCCTCACCGTGGCCGCCTCCGAGCACTACAACACGGCCTTCCAGATCGCCCTGACGGCCAGAACCGGTGTGCGGTTCGAGGCGAGAGAGGCAGACCGTGGCAAGCAGCCGGTGTACGAGATCGCCGGCATTGACCCGGCCCTGATCAAGGACTTCTCCCGCCGCCGCAGTGCCCTGGCGGCCCGGTACGAGGAGTTGACCATCGCCTACCGCTCCGAGCACGGACACGACCCGTCTGCCTCCGTGGCGCACAAACTGTCCCGCCGCGCGAACCTCGACACCCGCCGGGCGAAGCGGGCTCCTCGATCGTTGCCCGAGATGCGCGCAACCTGGCGAGAGCAGGCCCTGACACGCCACGGCCGCGATGCCGTCACCCAACTCATGGCGGTCGTCCAGGGCCCAGAGAACCGCGCTAGTGCCAACGTGAAGCCGATCTCCGTCCAAGCTTTGGCGGCTCAGGTCGTGGCGAACGTCGCGGAGAAGCGCTCTATCTGGACCGTGTGGAACCTGCGGGCCGAGGCCGAACGCCTCGTGAAAGTCACTGCCTCCCGGAACCAACCGATCACCGGCATCAACCTGACCAGCATCGCTCCAGGCATCGCGTGGGAAGTCGACGACGCCCGTCCTGTTCAGTCGGCCGCGTTATCCGTTGCTGGTTTGAAGGAGCACCGAGCCGCCGTGACGGCGGTGGTCGAGCGGGCGATTGCACCGGGCCACAGCATCAGCATCGAGGCTCCCGTTCTTCTGGCCGAGCCCGAGAACCTGAAGCGCTCGGACGGGTCGTCGGTGTTCGTGCAGCATGGGGCCGGCCGCTACACCAACCAAGCGATCTTGGACGCTGAACATCGCCTCGTGCACGCCGCCACCAGCCCCGCTGCCGAGACCAATTCCGTCCCCTCCTCAGCGTGGATGAGCGCCACACTGGACGGATTTGAGGCCGTTCACGGGCGCGCGCTGGATGCCGGTCAGCGGGCGATGGTGACCGCCTTCGCGACCGACGAGCGCCTCCTGTCCGTGGGGATTGGCGCGGCCGGTACCGGGAAGACGACGGCGATGGTCGCTTACCTGCACACCCTGCAAGCGCAGCAGCGCAGACTCATCCCGCTGGCCACGTCCGCGGCCTCCGCCGCCGTACTCGCCAACGACTTGAACGTCCCGGCCGAGAACGTGCACAAGTTCCTGCACGAGCACCTGTCCGGCCGCCATAGCCATGCCCTCGAGACCGGCCGCACCCAGAATCTGCCGCCGGACTTGCGTGCGCTGGCCGTCCGCTCAGGGGACGTCATCCTGGTGGATGAGGCGGGGATGGCTGGCACGTTCACCCTGGACCGGATCACCGCGATCGCCGCTCACCATGGCGCATCCGTGCGACTTCTGGGTGACTACCGGCAGTTGTCCGCGGTGGAGTCCGGCGGCGCGCTGCGCCTGATCGCTGCCGAGGCGGGCGCAGTGGAACTGTCCACCCTGCACCGCTTCCACGACCCGGACGAGGCCGCCGCGACCCTGCAGATCCGCACCGGCGACACGACCGCCCTCCGCTTCTACGAGGAGCATGAACGGATCCGCGGAGGCTCGGTCGAAGCAATGACCGACGCCGCCTACCGAGGCTGGTGGGCAGATGTTCAGGCCGGAAAGGTCTCGGTCATGGTGGCCGCGACCAACGCGGACGTCACCACCCTCGCTGCCCGAGCCCGCGCAGACCGCGTCAAGGCCCGGCAAGTCGAAGCTGAGGGCATCGAGCTACACGACGGGAACCTGGCCGGAACCGGGGACTGGATCGTCACCCGCCAGAACCAGCGCCGCCTGTCCACCCATCGGGGCAAGGACTTCGTCCGCAACGGAGACGCCTGGCACGTCCTGAAGCGCCACGACGATGGTTCGCTTGAAGTCCGCCTCCTGGAACACAGCGGCCAGATACGACTGCCGGCCGCGTACGTCCGCGAGAACGTCGAACTGCTCTACGCGTCCACGGTCCACCGCACCCAGGGCTCCACCGTCGAGACCACGCACGCTCTGATCAGCGCCGGAATGCTCCGCGAACACCTGTACGTCGCTCTCACCCGCGCAGCAGCGGCGAGCTTCCTTTACGTGGCCACCCACCATCTGCTCTCGGTCGACGAAGACCACCGCACCGACGCCACCGGCCACGACCCGAACGCCCGCGCCGCCCTCGAGGTCCTGCACTCGGTACTGAACACAGAAGGGACCGAGGTTTCCGCGACGCAAGCCATCCGCGATGCCCAAGCGGAAAGCGAGTCGCTGGCCACGCTGATGCCGCGCTACGTACATGCGGTCGAGCGCGCGAACGCCGCCGAATACCGGCGCTACCTCAATCAGATAGTCGGGAAGAAGGCCGCGTCGCCGCTCCTGAACGACCCCGCCTGGCCCGACATCGCTCACGCCCTCAACCATGCGGCCACGGCCGGATGGAACCCCAAGGAGATCCTGAAAGCCGTCACTGATGATTCAATCTGGAAGGACATCGTCACCGAACCTAGCCCGTCCGGCAGGCCTGGCGAGGCACCGTCCGCCTCGTCCTCGTCCGCTTCGGCAACCATGTTTACCCAGATGACTTTGAACCTGGGCCCACCGAGCCGAGCCCAGATCCTGGCCGAGCGAATCTCCATCCTGACCGACCATCATCACGCCCCGGCGCCGCTGGCCCAGCCCACCCCTGAAGACGTGGCGCGGTACTCACGACTGATCGCCGGAGTCATCGATGCGGGGACCGTCCTCGATCCTGCGGCTGCTCTGAAACGCCCAGCAGACCCGAGCCCGTTCGCGCCAATCCGACGTACCGAAGCCGTCGCCAGCCGAACCGTTTACAGCGGACTCCTCAGCCCAGCGCTCGGCTCCCGCCTGGCGGAGCGAGCCACCCGCGAAACGGCCTGGCCCGCAGTGCAGGCCGCTTTAAGGCGACTGCACGAGGCCGGTCACGACCCCGCCTACGTCCTCCGGCAGGTCAGCAACCGCCGCGACATCACGAGCGCCCGCAGCATCAGCAGTGTCCTGGCCTGGCGCCTAGGCGAGTACGGCCACAGCCACCCCGTGCCCAAGCAGGTCACCTCACCGGTGAGCAACTCAGCCACCTCAAAGGCGCAGAGGGACAGGACCGCTGGCGAAGAATGGTCGAGGCTCACGTGGCTGCTGAAAGCTCAGGAGAACGCGGGAACTGACGTCACCCGGATCCTGCCCCGCGACTGCCTCGGAGCTACTGCCGACCTGGGAGATCTGATCGCTCATGTGCGCCGATACGCGACGACGAACACCCAACTCACGCCCGCCGAGGCTGGCCTACCGCCGTGGGCGCCAGCTGTCTCCGTGCCCGGCCCGTACATCCAGGCGGCCTCCAGTCAACTCCGCCGACGCGTCGGCCAGCTCGCTCAGCACGTCATCGCCATGCAGCCTGAGTGGCTCCGGCTCCTCGGTGGCGCGCCCGCCGACCCGCACCAACTGGCCCTTTGGCGAGAACAGATCGCCGTGGTTGCTGGCTACCGCGATCAGCACGAGATCACTGACCAAGATCCCTACCGACCGCTCGGCCCGTACATCGAACCGGGCGATCCTAATCATCGAGGCTACTGGCAGGCCTCCCACGCGCTCCACGCAGCTCAGCAGCTCGGTCGTACGCATAATGATGGATCAGAGCGCTCGCGGCGGAAAACGATGAACAGCCCGAGCACGTCCGTTGCCGCCCCCCTGCAAGCGGCCAAGCCGGCTGATCATGAGCGTCTGCAACAGCAGATCGCTGTTGATCTATTCCGGGTGCTGCCCGAGGCGGAACGCCTCGCCGTCAGCGCCGACATCAACGTCAAACTCGGCCGCAGTTGGTTGGGGCCGATCTCAGACTTCGTCTCGAACCTAGATGTCTCTGACCAGGACGCCTTGGTCCAGCACCCCGCCTATGTCGAACAGTTGCACCTCATCCTTCAGGAGCGTGGGCACCTCACCAGCTCCATCCGTGGTTCGAAGGCTTCCAGCGCGGGGGCCGACCAGCAATCCCGTCGAACCACGGCACGCCGCAGTAGTCAGACCAGATACTCGCGTTCGAACCAGGCCGCAGCGCGCGCACCACGTCAGGATGCAACGCCATCGGCCGCTCCGCTAAGAAGACCCCAGGACCCCCAGAGGTATCAGGGGCCGCGTCCGAGGTTCTGAACTGGGAGATTCACTTGGCTGCTTCGGCGACTTCCGGTGAGCGCCATGAAAGCTACCGTGACGAGGTCATCGGAGTGCTGGCCGATCGCTGACCCCGGCCTGAATGGGTGCGGCTGGCAGCCCAGGCCGCCGGTCACACGCACGTGATCTGAAGAGCACCCGGCCTGTGACAGCTCACTTTAGAGGCGTTCGTTTGCTTCTTCATCGGCGAGCGTTCCGACGAGCTCAGCGATCTTTACGATGACGTCCTCAATGGGCTCCTCCGCCGTGCTGAAACCACCACGCGACGCGAGCATGGGGCTCACCTGGTCAAGATCTTCGAACATCACACCGTGCAGGACCGGCACCAGAAGGTTGCGGCGCAATAAAGCGCTGAGCTCAGCGTTCGCGATGCTTCGGTCGGTGCGCAGCTTGTCGAGCATGGCAGGCGTCACCAGGACGATCCCCATACGCGAAGTCACGAGTCCTTTTTCGATCGCCACTCGCATGTCCGTACCAGGCCGAAGGCTCACCTCGCTGAACCACACCGAGACGTTCTTCCCGACGAGCAGGTTGTAGGCATCTTTCGCCGCGGCCTGGCGGTCGGGCCAGGCGTGGCAAAGGAACACGTCGTGCTCCTGGGTTCGTTCCACGGTCGCCGCGCGGACAGGCTCGAGGTCGCGCACCTGCTGCGGCGTGTATGAGACGGTCGACCCGCTCGGCTGCCATGCTGGCCGGGCGCTGCGACGTCCCCCGCCCCCGCTGCTGCTCGCCGGATTTCCGCTCCGACGTGGAGCCGAGGTTGGCGCGGGGTAAGACGACGTCCGCGCGTAGTCATACCCCCCGCCCCGTCCGTGAACCGGGCAGTCAGCGCCGCCACCCCTGATGTGGCCTCGTACGGGCGCAGTGCATTCAGGCATGTATCTGATGCTAGAGCCAACTGTCTCCCTCCCTAAGCATTGCTCCCAGCGCGGCGACGGCCTGGCAGATCAATGACAGGAACGGGCCCACATCCGCGCCGAGAAGGGCCACCACTGGGGCCGACCCCGAAGCCAGGCCCTTCCGCGGCCTGCCCCGGCAAAACGTTCGTGATCATCGCACCGGCAACCAGCCTGTGGAAGGAGCAACCAGAAGACTCCACCACTGCCATCTCGTCGTCAGACACATCCCCTGGCGATCACGCCAACCCGTCGCCGACCGGTGCAGAGTTCGGGCAGGATGCTGGGGTGTCGACGACCATCTTCGAACTCCTGGACAACCTTCGCGCCACCGCGCTCGACGAGCGGGACAAGGGAGACAAGTTCGAACGCCTGATCAAGGCCTACCTAGAGAACGATCCGGAATGGGCCCAGAAGTTCACGGACGTCTGGCTGTGGTCCGATTGGCCGGGGCGCAAGGGACGACCGGACACGGGCGTCGATCTGGTCGCGGTCAACCGGGACGATGATGGACTGACCGCAATCCAGTGCAAGTTCTACGCTGCTGACTCAACGGTGTCGAAGTCCGACATCGACTCGTTCATCAGCGCCTCCGCCGTGGAGCAGTTCACGAGCCGACTGATCTTCGACACCTCTGCGGGCTGGTCGGGCAACGCTGAGCAGACGCTCGTCGGGGTGGCGCAGCGGATCGATATTTCCTACCTTGCTGACGCGGCCATTGACTGGGGGCAGTTCTCTTGGGAGACCCCGCAGATCGTCGTCCCGACCAGTCGTAAGGCGCTGCGCAAGCATCAGGAAACAGCACTCAACAAGGTCTCGGGCGGACTTGCGGTCCATGACCGCGGGAAACTGATCATGGCTTGCGGGACCGGGAAGACCTTCACCAGCCTGCGCATCGCCGAGCATCTGGTGGGAGTGGGCGGCAGTGTCCTGTTCCTGGTGCCGTCCATCCAGCTACTGTCCCAGTCGCTGCGGGAGTGGACAGCGAACGCTGCCGTCGACATCCGTCCCTTCGCGGTCTGCTCTGACGTTCGTGTGGGACGCACGACTCAGATGTCCGAGGACGACAGCGACATCCTCACAATCGACCTGGCCGAACCGGCAACGACCAGTGCACCTACTCTGCTGACCCGGATAAACAGGGGCAAGCACGCGCTCGAGCGGATGACCGTTGTCTTCGCCACCTATCAGTCAATCGACGTGATCATCCAAGCCCAGGAGGCTGGGCTCGCCAGTTTCGACCTGGTGATTTGCGACGAGGCACACCGGACCGCCGGCTTTACCTTGGCCGGCGACCCTACCTCTGCCTTCATGAAGGTCCACGACGGGGAAGCGTTGAAAGCGGCGAAGCGGCTCTACATGACCGCCACCCCCAAACTGTTCGCCGAGGATGCCCGCCGAAAGGCCGACGAGGCTGACGCGGTGATCGCTGACATGGGCGACGAGCAGATCTTCGGCCCGGAACTGCACCGGCTTGGGTTCGGCGAGGCGGTCGAGAACGATCTGCTGACCGACTACAAGGTGCTGGTTCTGGCTGTTGACGAAGACTACGTCGCCGAGAACTTTCAGCAGGTGATGGCAGAGTCCGGTGAGCTCAGGCTGGACGAAACGGCGAAGCTTCTCGGCTGTTGGAACGGGCTCGCCAAGAATTTCACCCCGCAATCCTCTCCGAGCAGTGTCTTCGAGGCCGCGCAGAGCGAGATCACAGACGGTGATAGCCCGGTGAGGCCTTCTCCGATGCGGACCGCGGTTGCCTTCGCTCGGAATATCAAGGAATCAGAAACAGCTGCCAGGGAGTTCCCGGCGGTTGTCGAGCAGGCGCTGGGCGACCTGCCCGACGACCGGGCGCCCCTCTACGTCGAGGCACGGCACGTCGACGGGACGATGGGAATCCAGGAGCGCAACGCGCATCTCGCCTGGCTCAAGGCTGAACCGGTAGACGATACGTGCCGCATCCTCACGAACGCCCGCTGCCTTTCAGAAGGTGTGGACGTGCCCGCTCTGGACGCGGTGCTCTTCCTGACCCCTCGCGGGTCGCAGGTGGACGTGGTTCAGTCTGTCGGGCGGGTGATGCGGAAGGCCCCGGGCAAGGAACTCGGCTACATCATCCTGCCCGTTGTGGTTCCCAGCGGTGCGACCCCCGAATCTGCCCTGGACAGCAACGAGCGATACAAGGTTGTCTGGCAGGTGCTTCAGGCTCTACGCGCTCATGACGACCGCTTCGAAGCCATGATCAACCAGATCGAGTTGAACAAGAAGAAGCCCAGCAAGATCGAGATCATCCCGGTGACCACTCCTCCGGAGATCGAACGCCCTCAGGGCGGTGACACCTCGGCTTCTGATGGCACGGAACCGGCGGTCGAGGGCAGCGAGGCACAAGGCAGCGACGAAGCCGGCACTGGCCAGTCGACGGCTGAACAGACGATGTTCCGGTTCCCGGCCGAACAGTTCCGTGACGCGATGTACGCGAAGATCGTTGCCAAGGTGGGCGAACGGCGTTATTGGGAGACCTGGGCCAAGGGAGTCGCCGACATTGCGGCGGCACACATCACCCGCATCCGGGGGCTGCTGAGCGACCCGTCGTCGAACGCGGCCCGCGAGTTCGACGAGTTCCTGACTGGTCTGCGGGGCAACCTGAACGAGGCGATCACCACCGATCAGGCAATCGAAATGCTCGCCCAGCACCTGGTGACCCGCCCCATCTTCGAGGCGCTCTTCGCGGAATACAGTTTCACCGACACGAACCCTGTGGCGCAGACCATGGAGACGATGCTCACCGTTCTTGACGAACACAACCTAGAGAGCGAAAACGAAACTCTGGAGGCATTTTACGGTGCGGTTCGCCGCCGCGTCACCGGTGTGGACAACGCCGAGGGCAAGCAGCGGATCCTGATCGAACTGTACGACAAGTTCTTCTCTGTCGCCTTCAAAAAGACCGTCGACAAGCTCGGGATCGTCTACACGCCCATCGAGATCGTAGATTTCATCCTGCGCTCCACCGACGACGTGCTGCGACACGAGTTCGGGCAGGGACTTACTGATGAAGACGTCCACGTCCTGGACGGTTTCACGGGTACTGGCACGTTCGTGGTGCGGCTGCTGACCTCGGGCCTGATTCGACCCGAGGATCTGGCCCGCAAGTACGCCAACGAACTGCACGCGAACGAGATCTTGTTGCTGGCTTACTACATTGCCGCCGTCAACATCGAGGCGACCTTTCAGGACCTCACGAACACTGCCGAGTCCTTCCCGGGGCTCATCCTCACCGACACCTTCCAGTCGTGGGAACCGGACGATCGACCGGACCTCAACGTCTTTCCGGAGAACAATCAGCGCCTCGAAAGACTCAAGGCCCTGCCGATCACCGCAATTGTCGGTAACCCGCCCTACTCGTCAGGCCAGGACTCGGCCAACGACGACAATGCCAACGAGAAGTATCCGGCGCTGGACGGGGAGATTCGCCGAACCTACGCCGACCGTTCGACCGCGACCAACAAAAACTCGCTCTATGACTCGTACATCCGGGCCCTCAAGTGGGCCAGCCTGCGCATTCAGGACCGCGGTGTGATTGCCTACGTCAGCAACGGCGGATGGCTGGATTCGAATACGGCCGATGGAATGAGACTCACTCTGGCCGAGGAGTTCTCGAAGATCTACGTCTACAACCTCCGCGGCAACCAGCGGACCGCTGGCGAGCAGTCCCGGCGGGAGGGTGGAAAGGTTTTCGGCGGTGGCAGTCGCGCTACCGTCGCGGTCACGCTCTTAGTCAAGAACCCGAAGCACTCGGGCCCGGCGGAAGTTCACTATGCTGAGGTCGCGGACTACCTGACGACCGAACAGAAGCTGGCGCTGGTCGCAAAGGCCCCGAATGTTCGCAACCTCGAATCAACCAAGATTATCCCGAACGACCACGGGGACTGGCTGAACCAACGGCGTGACGACTTCGAAACGTTCATCCCAATCGCCGAGGTCTTCACTACCTACTCGGGTGGGTTGAAGACCAACCGGGACGCTTGGTGCTACTCCTTCAGCGAGAAAGCGCTGCAGGAGAACATGGTTCGCTTGATCGAGACCTACCAGACGGATCTTGAGCAGGGACGTACCTCGAGCACTGCGACCCGCAACGACTCGTTGATCAGCTGGAACCGGAGCCTCCTCGCCGATCTGGATCGTGGACGGGCTCGAACTTTTGACGAGGATCGCATGACGACGAGCATCTACCGTCCGTTCATGCGACAGCATGCCTACTTCAGTCGAGAACTGAACGACATGGTGTACCGACTGCCTTCGCTGTATCCTGTCCCGGCGATTGAAAATTTCGGCATCTATCAGGTGGGCGCGGGTTCAGCGGTGCCCTTCTCGGTGATCAGCCTGGACTCTCTCCCGGACCTTCACGTAACGGGCGCGGGCAGCGGCGGCCAGTTCTTTGCCCGCTGGCGCTACGAGCCAGTCGACCCGGATGGCATGCTGGGCCTCGATGTGGAAGGCGACGTGATCGACGACTTCCGCAGAATCGACAACATCACTGACCTGGCCCTCCGCAGGTTCTCCGCGGCCTACAAGGGCGAAAACATCTCGAAGGACGAGATTTTTGCCTACGTGTACGGTCTGCTGCACTCACAGGAGTATCGGGCTACCTATGCCGCCGATCTGAAGCGCGTCCTGCCCCATATCCCAATCATGGCAACAGTCGACGACTTTCGTGCCTTCGCTGAAGCTGGCTCAGCGTTGATGAACCTGCACATGACCTACGAATCAGCGCCTCGCTATCCGCTCGGTGGACTGGATGTTCTCGCGTCGGCCGACGACTACGACTTCTTCTCGGTCAGCGACAAGAAGATGAGGTTCGGCGGAACTGCTAAGGCCAGAGACCGCAGCATCATTCGCTACAACGACCGAATCACCTTGACCGGCATTCCTGAGGATGCCCATAGGTACATGCTTGGGAGCCGATCGGCGATCGAATGGATCATCGATCGTTACTACGTCAAGACTGACAAGGCGTCGGGCATCGTCAACGACCCCAACGATTGGTCCAAGCAGGTCGGCGATCCGCGCTACATCGTGGACCTGATCGCCCGTATCGTCACGGTCTCGGTGGAGACGATGAAGATCGTCGACAACCTACCCTCGCTCGAAATTCACAGTCCGACGGCTGAATAGCATGCCTGGGCGGCCTGCACGGTGGGGGAGCAGGCCGCCCAGGCGCTCTACAGGCGAACCCGCCAGAACCTGAGGATCTCATTCGATGCGCTGCGTTTGCTGACGTCAGCGTCAAACTCGGCCATCGCTGGCTGGGGCCTGACTCAGATTTCTTCTTGAGCACGCCGGCCTTCGATCGGGTGGCCATGGTTCTCCACCTATCTCATAGCCGGCAGTTGCACCTCGTCCTTCGGGAACGCGGACACACCTCCAGAACCACTCGGCTTCGCACAGCCGTTCTCGGTCGCCGCCCTCCCCCAGGCCTTCGCACTCCTCGCAGTCGCTCTCGCGCTCATCGCGGTGTTCGCGACACCCGACAGGCTCGGTCCACGTCCGCTCTCCCTCAGCCCAGAGGTAGCCCGGCGGCCGTCTGTCGGAGTGGAGCGTCAGCGGCTCCCGCGCAATCGCTGCCTTCTTGCGAGAATGCCGAAGTTCCAGGCCATCAACCTGTTCGAAACCTTCAGGAGAGCTTGGTCGGCGTATCGACGCAGACCGCTGAGCGGTATCCGAGTGTCCGGCTGAAGGATTACTCGCTTTCCGAGGTCGTCCGCCACCGGGCTGGCCATGATCAGAAGTGCGCCAGCCCGGAGTACGAGTGCCGCGTACTCCGGCACCGGATCGATCACGGCTCCGTGGGCGACGTCGTTACGCATGTTCACGCCGATCGGACCGAGAAGAAGCCATCTTAGGAACCATGCCCAGTCTTCATCGAAGGCAAGGCGCTCAAGTTCGGTCAATAGCCCGTACAAGCCGGGGAACTCGCCCTGCCCTTGGTCCTTTTGGACCCGATAGATGCCTTCGTCCAGCTCGATGAGCAGCCGCCGAGCGGCCGCCTCGATCTTCGGCATCACGACGGCGACTGCACTCTCGTTATCCCCGGACCAGAAATGGATCATCCCTTTGGCCAGGCTCCGGGCAAGTCGCGGATCGCCTGCACCGAGCCTGACGATAACGCTTGTCAGTTCTTCGATCGTGGGCGTGCCGTACTTGGCCGCCATTCGGCGTAGACCCTCAACCCACAGCCGAGAGTGGTTCTCAGCGAGCGTGCGCCCCATAAAAGCCATTTCGTGGCGGTCCTTCTCGGACTCCTCGGTAAGCGTCGCGCGAGGAAGACCACCTTCACCCAGGATCGTGGTGCTGAACAACCTCCGAAATGCGCTCTCTTGGGCCGTCTGGGCCGCGTAGTCACGCAAGCCGGCCACGGGCCCACTCGGAGGAGCCTCCTGAGTTATGAAGTATTCAAGCCCGGGTCGCCAATCGGCTCCGCGTGTGAACGAACTGAGGTAGGCCTCGACATCCAGGCGGGGAACTTCAGCGGTCGTGCTGACAGTTTGAAGGCCGAGTTCCTCGGCCGGAATGGCTTGCATCCTCGCAGTAATGGTCCTGGCTTCAGCGGTGAGCCCTCGCTCGGTGGCGATCCGAGCTGCCGCCTCAAGGCGGTGTAGGAGCACAGCCGGGCTTGTTGAGGCATCGGCGTCCCTCACCAAGCCGGCTACCTCATCGTGCGCGACAGCCGCGAGATCGGCAGGCGTACCCGCACTACCGAGAAGCTTACGGCGCATCGTGGCCACCCAGAGAACCAGGTCATCCCTTGAGTATCGGGATGCAAGATTCTCAAGGAGTTGGCGAGAGTACGCACGTAGAGGGGGGATACGAGACTTGTCCTTTGGCTTCTCGAGAAGTACTTCGATCAGTGGGTGGAAGACACCCGGGATCGTCGTCCCCTTCCCATCCCGGAGACCCTCCACACGGATCTGGATGGTATCCAGCGCCTTTCCCTCGAGCTCACGATCGCCAATCAGACGGCTGAGCGTCCATGCGCGCACGAGGTAGGTCGTCGTCTCGAGGCTGTCCTCCTCGTTCCCCACCGCCTGGAGGTACGCGTGGACGGCCCGTCGGGCGTAGTCTCCCACGCGCCCGTACTTGCGTAAGAAGAGCAAGTCACTCAGTCGGGCCACGGCGGCCGGCCGTGTGACCACGTCAACCAGTCGAGCCCACAGTTCGACCTCGCCGGGATCGACGTTCTTGATCTCGGGCAGTCCGCTATCGCCTTGGTTCTCCAGATCGGCTCGCACTTTGCCCAGCCGATCAAGCTGCAGCGGACGTGCGGCAATTCGAATCAGTGCATGAGCGCAGGCCTCGGTCGGAGGATCGGTCAGGTTCTTCAAGGCGCTTTGGACGGCCGACTCACCGAAGTAGTCGTAGACGAGTACTGCGAACGCCGCGTCCAGAACCTGGACGCCGTGTAGGACATCATGCTTGTCGAACGTGAAGTCGGTCATCGTGCCACTGCTGGCGACATCCGGGCTTGACGTTGATCCCGTGGCCTCTCCCGTCCGAGTCGCTTCCTGTTCTCCAGGCAAGGCCAGGGGGCGCGCCTTGGGATCCGAGGCGTCTGCTCTGCTCACCGTTCAATAATGTCAGTTCGGGTTAAAGACTTTCGCCTGATTTTGGCAGGCCAGGGCGGCAGCAGACGACGAGCGAGGAGCACGCCCCACCAGTGCCGCTGACGCAGGAGCTCGTCCAAGACAAGCACCTGGTCGCGGTCGGCCGCGCCTCCTGCTATTCCTGCACCCTGGTGCGCGGTCAACAGTCATTGATCGGGTGTGGGCCGGATCCTTCGAGCAAAGCCGTGAACGGGCGACGCCCCTCAACTTGAGTGACGTTGCTGAATCGCGGCAGACCGCCACCTCGGCTCCGAGCGACCGGCCCTGGGCAGCACGATGATGCCCCACCTTCTTGATGTGGCGAAGGACACAATTCCTTGGGGTTCGCCCAAGTGCGGTTGGGTCCGGCATCGTCTGCCCCCAATTTGCCCCCAATAGGCAAGAGGCTTGGCTCCCATTTCTGGGAACCGAGCCTCTGACCTGCATCTTTCGAGTGGGCGATACTGGGTTCGAACCAGTGACCCCTGCCGTGTGAAGGCAGTGCTCTACCACTGAGCTAATCGCCCGTACTCGTTCCGATCCGCCGCGAGCGGCTGACCGAACGAGAGAACTGTACCGAACCTTCCCCCGAACATCCCAATCGACTCCCCGCCGGGCCGGCCCGCCGAGGCGAACGGGCCGGCGTTCGCCGGCAGTCGGCAGCCAGTCGGCAGTCAGTCGGCCGCCAGTGGGCAGTCAGTGGGCAGTCAGCGGGTCAGACGAGCCCGGTCCACGCGGGCACCCAATCCCCGGGAATCCATCCGGGAAGACCGATGATCAGAAATGCGACCCAGAAGAAGGCGGCAACGAGCAAAGCCGTCCCCAAACCGACCAATGCACGGATATAGATCGGTTGGGTCATCAGCCACGCAGTCCAGGCAGATACCTGTTTCCGGGCGAATTGCTCCAATCGGGCAGCCCAGGTGAATTCGGTCGCCAGAACGGCTAAACCGACGAAGACGATCAACCAGCCCGGGCCGGGCAGAGGCACCAGGACGAGCCCGCCGACAACAATTGCCCCTCCGACGAGGCCCACCACGATCCGGTACACACGGTTAGTGGAGGACCGGCTCCTGACGGACTCCCGCCAGGCCCTCAAACGTCGCACCCAGACCCGCGGATCGAGATCCGCCTCGTCATCTTCTTGCTGGTCATGTCGGACTTCATCGGCTTCCCGGGCCGGCTTCAGCGGTCCGTCACCAGATCGGTTCACGAGTCCTGTTCCCCTGACGTAGAACGCAGCGTTGATTGCAGAGGGTGAGCAAAGCACCCGGTGGTATCAAGATCAACGAACACTAATTGAGATCACCACTCGGTTGGCGGGTTTCAGTTGGGGCCCGGCAGGGAAAGATGCCGTCGTAAGCCACCTGTGTGCCCCCCGAAACGGTGACGCGTAACCAAAGGTTCCGCGAATCATGAAGGGGCGAAGATGAGGGAGATCGATGCAGCCGCAAGTAGACGTTGAGGCGTCCGTTCAGCTGCGTCTTGTGGTCGCAGACGCCGATGCCGTGCCCCTGCCGGTGAGCCTGCGCTACGGCGCGTCCGACCCGTACGCAGTGCGGGCCGTGTTCTCCGGTGACGGCATGGAGGTCGAATGGGTCTTCGCCCGCGACCTGCTCCGCACCGGTCTCACCACGCCGATCGGCGACGGTGACGTTCATGTCTGGCCCTCCTGGGGTACCGGGCGTGAACTGGTCATGATCAGCCTGACCTCACCCGACGGTCAGGCCGTCCTGGAGGCCAGCGCGGACGATGTCCGCACCTTCCTCGACCGCACGGCAGCTGTTGTGCCGGACGGCGAGGAGAGCCTCTACCTGGATCTCGACGCCGCCGTCGCCCGGCTGCTGACCTGATCCACCCTCGGTACCTCCCCGCTCCACCTTCGCTCCAGCTGCTTCATCGGGCTCCACCCCCATGAACGTTGAACCGCGTTGGCCTGATCCGCACCCCGGCCGGCGATCCGGTGACCTCTCCCCCGTTGAGGTCGCCGGATCGCTCCGCGGGTTCGGTCCCGTCGGTCGGATGTCCGGTTTGCGTCCGAAAATGGTGGACGCAGAACACCTCCGATGTTGTGCACCGGCTTCCTGAGCACCTCGACGCCGGTCTGTTCACGGCCCGGACGCATCCGGTTGGACTTCGGGGATGCGTTTCGGCTAACTTACTCATGCACCGAACGGAACGGGACGGCCCGAAAGGCCAGAACGAACCGCCCGGGGCATGCGGACGTAGCTCAGTTGGTAGAGCATCACCTTGCCAAGGTGAGGGTCGCGAGTTCGAATCTCGTCGTCCGCTCGGAGGTTCACCAAGCCTCGCACGGTGGAGTGGCCGAGAGGCGAGGCAACGGACTGCAAATCCGTGTACACGGGTTCAAATCCCGTCTCCACCTCAAGCGCCTCGAAATCGCGCGCGAGGGCGATTAGCTCAGTGGGAGAGCGCTTCCTTGACACGGAAGAGGTCACTGGTTCAATCCCAGTATCGCCCACCATGTAATGCCAGGTCGGACTTCGGTCCGGACCTGGCATTCTGGTTTTGTGGGCCCCTGACCACGCGGCCGTCCTGACCACTCGACTGCACTGACCACCCGGTGCAGTGGCCACGCCTTCAGCGTGACGGTGCCGCACTCGCACCGCACCCTTCAATCTTTCGTGATCAGGCAATCGCTCAAGCCTCCGACCGGGGATGCGCTCTCACTCCCCCGGCGTTCCAGAACTCTCCCCCGAAGGACACCGCGGGCTGGGGACACTTTTCCTGATCACGAACAGGACGCCGGCCCTACCCGACCGGCGGACACACGGTCGCTCCCCCTGCCCGACCGGTGCGCGTGGCCCATGACCTCCTCGTCCGCGTCCCGGACGGCCGCGCCGGCGGACTGCTCGAACACCTATCGATCCACCGACAGCCCCGGAGACACCCGCGGCCCCGGCCACCCGGCCCGACGGCGCCCGGGGGGACACGACCCCACCGGTGGGCCCAGGCCGGCCGGGAACGAAGGGGAGCCGGCGGTGTGGGGCCGAACGGAGCCGGCCACGTCAGCGGGACCACCGACCGCACCACCATCAACCGGATCTTGACCTCGGTCCCGTAGGCCGGTGCGCTCCCACGGACGGCCGGGAACCCGCACATCCCCGATAAGCCCCTCTGCGCCCCACCTCCGGGCGTTCGGAGCACCCCTCGAAGTCTGCTAAGTTTATGGGGCACCGAACGGAGCGGGACGGCCCAACAGGCCGGAACGAACCGCCCGGGGCATGCGGACGTAGCTCAGTTGGTAGAGCATCACCTTGCCAAGGTGAGGGTCGCGAGTTCGAATCTCGTCGTCCGCTCGGAAAGTTCAGCAAACCTCACGGTGGAGTGGCCGAGAGGCGAGGCAACGGACTGCAAATCCGTGTACACGGGTTCAAATCCCGTCTCCACCTCCAGCACTTCTTGTACGTGCCTGAGGGCGATTAGCTCAGTGGGAGAGCGCTTCCTTGACACGGAAGAGGTCACTGGTTCAATCCCAGTATCGCCCACCATTTTTCATCAGAACGACCTCCTCCAGATCAGAAGCTCCCAGCTGATCTGGCTTTTTTGTTTTGCCCAGCCGAACAACCGCGTCCCCACTGCGCTTTCGAATCCGGCAGATCACCACCTGATCATTCACCCCGGGTCACCGATGCCCGATGGTCGCCGGGATCTGCCTTTTCGCGGCAAACCGGCCGGTCCTAGACTTATGGGGTGAGCGACGAGGTCCTGACCTGGCTGCCGCGGCAGGCCGAAGACGTCCGGCTGGGTCTGCGCGAGCGCAAGAAGCGCCAGATGCGCGCCCAGTTGTCCTCCGCCGCCACCCGCCTCTTCCTGGAACGGGGGTTCGACGAGGTCCGGGTGACCGAGATCGCCACCGCGTGCGGAGTTTCCGAGAAGACGGTGTTCAACTACTTCCCCAGCAAGGAAGCCCTGCTGCTCGAGCGGTTCGAGAGCACCCGCACCGCCCTGCGAACAGCGCTCGCCGACCCCGAGAACCCTCCGCTGGAATCGGCTCTGAGCGTGCTCGCCGCCGAACTGCAGGCCCTCACCGACTGGCTGGCCCAGCAGCCCGACCCACGCAGCGCGGTCGAGACCGTGCACCGGTTCCACGAACTCATCCGCAGTACCGCCGGTCTACGGGCCTACGAACTGGAGCGTGTCGAGCAACTCACCACCCTCACCACCGCGATCCTGGCGGACCGGGCCGGCCACTCCCCCGGGTCCCCGGAGGACGAGATCTGCGCAGTGGCCCTGACCGGCCTGTGGCGGGTGCACGCGACCAGCCGCACCCGCTGGCTGGCCGCGGGCGCGTCCCCGGGGCAGATCCAGCAGGGCGTCAGCGACGATGTGGCTCGGGCCGCCGCTGCGGTCCGGCCTGTTCTGGAACCGTTCACCTCTGATCGGTGAGGCTTCCGGGGGCAGACGACGGCCCGCCCCCGGAAGCAGAGGTCAGGAACCGATGTTCGCCTGCGGCCCGGCGTACTTCTTGACCAGTGAGGGCACGTCGGCCGCCGCGTCGAGGGTGTACTTGTAGTAGTCGGACGGCTTGAAGGTGGTGCCGACCGTCTGCTGCTTGCCCGTGCAGCTCACGCAGACGCTGCCGCTCTGGCTCACGGACGCGGTCGTGTCACCGGCGAAGTACGGGTCTTTCACCTTCTCGAAGTAGCTGTTCTCCACCACCATCTTCGTGGCGCCGCGGGCGTTGTTGCCGTACGAGGTCACGTTCTGCAGGTAGTTGTTGTAGAGGTGGGCCCGGGCCACGTTGTCGACGCTGGGGTTGCGCTGGTTCGAGGTGAAGATCCAGTTGTGGTGGATCGTGATCTTCGCCGTCGCGTTGTCGGTCCAGCCGATGCCGAACGTCTTGTTGTGGTCACCCATCGTGTTCCACGACACGGTCAGGTTGGTCGTGTCCTTACGGCTGTCGATCATGCCGTCGTTGATCTTCGTGAACGTGTTGTGGTCGATCCAGATGTGGTCGGCGGTGTCCATCTGGATGCCGTCGTAGTCGAACTCCTTGTCGTCCGGGTCGTCCGAGGTCATCTCGGTCTCACCGATCGTCAGGTTCCGCACGATCACGTTGTGGACGCCGGCCTTCAGGATGATGCCGCCATTGAGGATCTTCCCCGAGGTACCCACTCCCAGAAGGGTCTTGTTCGAGGTGACCGGGATCTCGTAGCCGTAGGTCGGGACCTTGATCGAGGCCGCGATCTTCACCACGTAGGGCGAGGTCGAGGTGCTGTACTTCACCAGGTCGTCGTACGTCTTCACGGTCACCGTGGTGCCCGCGGCGCCACCGGTGGTGCCGCCGTCGGTCGAGGCGAAGCCGTCAGCGGTGTTCGACCAGGTCTTCGCAGCAGAGGACGAGGTGGTCGCCGCCGCCGTCGTGGTGGACGTCGCGGTGGTGGTCACCGGGTTCCAGCTGTCCGATCCGGCCAGGTACTTCGCCGGCGTGTACTCGGCCGCCTGTGTGGCCGTCAGCTGCGGGCGGTTGCTGTTGGTCGTGGCCCCCGCTCCGGTGTTCCTGTACTCGAAGAAACGCGCGTTCTCCCAGGTGTTCCCGGACATGTCCGTCCACGGCTCGGCGGTCTTGACCGCGGCCGACAGGGTGGACTCCCGCACGACGACCTGGCCGTCGGCACCCCAAGGGCGCCCGAACTGCGTGGTGTTGTTCGTGGCCCCGGTGATGCTGGTCCGGTAGAGCAGGAAGCCGTACTTGTTCGCGGCGTCCGTCTTGGCCGCCGTCAGCGGGCCACCGGTGGAACGCTTCTCGTAGATGCTCGTGGAGTCGAACACGGCTGTGCCACCGCCGAAGATGAAGTCGACGGTGCCCTCGACGTACCCGCCCTTGAAGTAGGTGCGGCCCGAGTTGATCAGCAGGGTGTCCTGGTCACCGAGCACCCGCACGTTCGTGAACACGGCCCGGTCGGCATTCACGTTGAGCGCGACGGCCTGCTGCCCGCTGGTGCTGCTGCTCTCGTCGAAGTCGTTGGAGAACGTCAGGTTCGAGGCGGCGAAATCGGCGCCGTTGACGAACACCGTCGAGCTGCCGCTGGTGCCGTACGCACCGGCCGAGTGGTTGTTGACGATCAGCACGTCCTTGGCGGCCGAGCCGGTGCCCGTCAGGGTGATGTACGGCTTGGTCTTGGGCACCGTGACGATCTCGCGGTAGGTACCGGGCTTGATCGTGATGGTGACGCGGCTCTTGTTGCCCTCGCCCACCGCGTCGATCGCGGCCTGCACGGTCTTGTAGGTGCCGGTCCCGTCGGCGGCGACAGTGTTCTTGGCAGAGGACGAGGTGGTCGTCGTGGGTGCCGGGGTCGCCCCGGAACCGGAACCGGTGGTGGCGAGCGTCCACTGCATGCGGTTGTTCGTCGTGCAGGTGTCCTGCACGATCGCCGCGGCGGAGCTGGTGGAGCCGTCCTTCACGCTGACGCACAGCCCGGAGTTGACGTTCACCAGCTGGTGCCCGCTACCGCTGGTCTTCAGGGTCCACAGCTGGTTCGCCTGACCGGCCGAGCAGCCCCACTGCTGCAGCCGGGTACCGGCGGTCTTCGCGCCGCTGGGCACATCGACGCACTGGCTGCTGTTGGCGTTCTGGAGCCAGTACTGGCTCGAGCCCCGGTCGACGAGCTTGAACTGCTGCCAGGTGTCGCCGGTGCATCCCCACTGCTGCAGCTGGGCGCCGGCCGCCTTGGAGGCGCTCGGCACGTCGACGCACAGCGAACTCTTCGCGTTCACCAGCTCGTACGTGGTGCCGGCCACCGGGTTGGCGGCGTTGGACGGGAGCATCTGGCTGCCGATGATCACGGCGACCGCGGCCACGACCAGGCCACCGGTCAGGGCGGTATGGCGTTTCCTCAACAGGCGTAGCGGGTTGCGCGACGTTGCGGGCATGACAGGGATTTCCTCTCAGCGATGTGACGGGCTGACCGTTGTGACCGCCCCGGGCGGGCCGGCCTCAGGGGTAGTCGCCCGGGCGGAGGGCAGATAACACAAAGCGCGGTGAATACTTTGCGCGATCATCTCGTTACGGCCGTGTTTGCAGCCTTTACGAGTGCTGTGCCAGGATCAGCCGCCCCGAGGGGGCCCGGTGAAAGGCACACGATGACGAGCACAGGCTCCGGCGCCGGCACCGCCACCACCGATCTGGTGCTGCTGGCCCAGGCCGGCGACCGGGCGGCGCTCGACGAGCTCGTCACCACCCACCTGCCGCTGATCTACAACGTGGTCGGCCGGGCGCTGAACGGCGACAGTGATGTCGACGACCTGGTGCAGGACACCATGATGGGCATCATCCGGGGCCTGCCCGAGCTGCGGGAGCCCGGACGGTTCCGGTCCTGGGCCGTGACCATCGCCTACCGGCGTATGCAGGAGCACTACCGGCAGCGGTACCGGACGAGCTACCGCACCGTGTTCCGGCGGGTCGAGACCGACATCCCCGATCCGCAGGCCGACTTCGCCGAGCGCACCGTCTCCGAGCTGGCTCTGCAGGGCCAGCGCCGCGAGCTCGCCCAGGCCGCGCGCTGGCTGGAGACGGCCGACCGGCACCTGTTCTCGCTCTGGTGGCAGGAAGGTGCGGGTGAGCTGACCCGCGCCGAGCTGGCCCGGGCGATCGACGCCACACCCCAGCACACCGCTGTCCGGCTGCAACGGATGCGGCAGCGCCTCGACGGCACCCGGGGTCTGCTGCGGGCACTGAACGCCCGCCCGCGCTGTGCGGATCTCGATGACCTGGTGAAGACCTGGGACGGGCGCGCCGATTCCCGCTGGCGCAAGCGGCTGACCCGGCACACCCGCGACTGTGCGCAGTGCCGGCCGTACGCGCGCGATCTGGTGTCCGGCGAGTCGCTGCTGCAGGGAATCGGCCTGGTCGCCGTGCCGGCCCTGCTGCTGACGAAGCTCCCGGGCGCGGCGGCCGTGAACGTGGTTGCGGTGGGAAAGGTCTCGGCGCTGTTCAACAGTGTCGCGGGCAAGAGCGCGGCGGCGGTGGGTGCGGCGGTGATCACGCTGGGCGGGGTGACCTATCCGCTCTGGACCGGGCCCTCGTCACCCGCGCCGGTCGCGCCCGGCCTCTCCTCCCCCGCACCGAGCGCCACCGCACCGGCAACCGCTGTGCCGACAACGTCCATCATTCAAAGCCCGACCCCGACCCCGACGAGCACCCGCACCTACGCCGGGGTGAGCACCGCCGATCTGTATGTCGCGCCGAACGGTGACGACGCCGCGCGGGGTTCGCTGGCGCAGCCGTTCGCCACCCTGGAGAAGGCCGTGTCGGTGGTGCGACCGGGCCAGACGATCGCGCTGCGCCGGGGTGTCTACCGTTCGTCGCAGACGCTGCACATCGACACCTCCGGCACGTCGGAACGCCGGATCGTGCTCAGCGGGTACCGCGACGAACGACCGGTGCTCGATCTGTCAGGGCTGCCCCAGGACCAGTGGGGCATCGTGCAGACCGGGGACTTCTGGACGGTCCAGGGCCTGGAGATCACGAACGCCCCCAGTCACGCCTACATGTGCGAGTCCTGCCACGACAATGTCTTCCGGCGTCTGGACAGTCACGGCAACGGGGCGTCCGGGCTGATGTTGCGGGGCGCGGGCACATCCGGCAACAGCATCGTGAACAGCGATCTCCACGACAACCACGACGGTCTGGGGATCATGTACGGCGCTGGGACGGGCAACCGGATCTCGGGCGTGCGCACCTACCGCAACCAGGTGGAGGGCATCGATCTGGGCGGGTTCACCGGCCCGGTGTCGGTGCGGGGCACCTGGTCGTTCGGCAACGGCAACGGGTTCACGCTGGGCGGTGGAGGTACCGTCGTCGACGTCGCGCACGTGCTCACCGACAATGCGGCCTGGGACAACCGCGGGCTCGGGTTCAATGAGGAGGGCAACACCGGGGCGCTCGAACTCACGCGGAACACCGCCTACCGCAACGGGGTCGCGGGGTTCTGGCTGCCGGGATCCCCGGCCGTGCTGACCCGGAACCTGGCCGCGAAGAACCCGGACGACGCGTTCTCCGCAAGCGCCCGGCAGGTGGACAACGACTGGACGGCTACTGGTTTCGCGTCCCTGGACCCGGCGGGTGCGGAGGCGGGCCGCCGCCGTGACGGTTCGCTGCCCCGCACCCGTTTCCTGGTTCCCTCCGTCGCGCGGGGCGCCCGGATGAACTACTGAATATTTTCGGAAAGCACCCACTGAAGGGCGTCTTCCAGGATGTCGACGCCCCGGTGCAGGTCGTCCTCGGCGATCGTCAGCGGTGGCGCGATCCGAAAGATCCCGCCCATGCCCGGTAGCTGCACGATGTTCATGTGCAGCCCCCGATCCAGGCAGGCGGTGGTCACGGCCGCGCCGAGCCGGTCGGCGGGGGCCTTGCTCTGCCGGTCGGTGACCAGCTCGATGCCCTGCAGCAGGCCCCGGCCGCGCACGTCGCCGATCACTCCGTATTTCTCGCGGAGCGCGGAAAGTCTCTCACCCAGCGCGTTCCCGAGCGTTGCGGCCCGTTCCACCAGACCGTCGCGCTCGATCACGTCGATCACCGTCAGCGCCACCGTGGCAGCCAGCGGGTCGGAGACGTGAGTGGTGAAGAAGAGGAACCCCTTGTCGTGGCAGACCTCTTCGATCTGGGTGGAGGTCATCACCACGGCCACCGGCAGGCCCGCTCCCAGGGTCTTCGACAGGGTGAGAAGGTCGGGCACGACGGCGTCTCGCTGAAAGGCGTACATGGTGCCGGTCCGGCCCAGGCCGGTCTGTGCCTCGTCGAGGATCAGCAGCATCCCGCGCGCCCGGCAGTGCTGCTTCAGGCGGGCCAGGTAGCCGGGCGGCAGTTCGATGATGCCGCCCGAGGAGAGGATCGGCTCGACCAGGCAGGCCGCCAGACTGCCGGCCGACTGCTGGTCGATCAGCTGGAAACCGTAGTCCAGCTCGGCTTCCCAGTCGTACGAACCGTCGGGGTGACGGAATGGCGAGCGGTAGGCGTTCGGCGTCGGCAGCACCAGGTTGCCCGGCACCGGCGGCCCGTACCCGTGGCGCCCGGCCGAGAAGGTGGCCGACGCCGCGCCCGAGGTCATGCCGTGCCACGAGCGGTCGAAGGAGACGATCTCGTACCGGCCCGTGAACAGCTTGGCCATCTTGATCGCGGCCTCGTTCGACTCCGCGCCGGTGGTCAGCAGCAGCATGCGGTCCAGATCGGTGGGCAGGGATCCGGCCAGGCGGGCGCCGAGCTCGACCACCGGCCGGCTCAGCATGCCCGAGTAGAGGTGGGTGAGCGTGCCGGCGGCCTCGCGGATCGCCGCCACCACGTCCGGATGGGCATGACCGAGCACGGCACTCATCTGCCCGGAGGTGAAGTCGAGAATCGCCCGGCCCTGCGCGTCGTACACGCACGACCCGGCGGCGGACTCGATGATTCGCGGGGTGAAACTGCCGCCGTAGCGGATGAGGTGGTTCTCGGCCAGCTTCCAGAACTGATCGTCGTCCATGCGGATACATGGAATCAGAGGGGGGCGTGTTCGCCCAGGGCCTGACGCATCTGGGCGCGGCACCGGGCGTAGGTCCCGAGGAGGTCGACGGGACGGCCGGCCTCCACCGAGTCGGCCCAGGTGTCCAGGGCGATGCGGACCGAGACCGCGGCGACCTCGGTGAGGACCCGGGCGCGGATCCCGTCGGGTTCACCCGTCAGCCGGGTCAGGCGCGCGATCAGGTCGTGCTGCCGTTCCTCGTCGAGGCTGGCCGCGGACATCCGCAGGGTGGGCTCGGTGCGCATGAGCCGGCGGACCCGCAGGAGCTGACGACCGGGTTCGCTGTCCCCGTCCTCGAAGGCCTTCAGTACCTCACCCCAGAGGGCCTCTAGCTGTGGCAGCAGGGGCTCCTCCCCCCGCATGGTGGAAAGCATCCCGTCGACCCGGTCCTCCAGGTCACGGTGCGGTACGAGCGCCGCCCGCTCCTTGGTGGCGAAGTACCGGAAGAAGGTGCGTGGTGAGACCCCGGCCAGACGCGCGATCTCGTCGACCGTCGTGTGATCGATGCCCTGCTTCTCGAAGAGCGTGAGCGCGACCTCACCGATCTCCCGCTCGGTCTGGGCTCGCCGCCGATCGCGGAGTGGTGCCTGATCCCCGTTGTGCACAGAACCACTGTAGAGGAATGCATTCACTTGGTGCCGCGTTGGCAGTCGCTGCCATACTGGCTGACAGTTGCACGGGGGACCGCAGCACGAATCGAAAGGCATCGGACGTGAGCACCGAGTCAACGATCGACACCACGGGCCCCGGCGAGGTGAGCGACGGTCCCGGCGTCCGCACCGGCCCCCTCATCGCGCTCCTGGTCTGCGCGGCCTTCGTCGTGATCCTGAACGAGACGATCATGGGTGTCGCCCTGCCCGACCTGATGATCGAGTTCTCCGTCCCGGCCACCACCGCCCAGTGGCTCACGACGGCCTTCCTGCTGACCATGGCCATCGTCATCCCGATCAGCGGCTGGCTACTGACCCGGCTGCCGTTGCGCACCGTCTTCGTCATCGCCATGGGCAGTTTCGCTGTGGGGACGCTCCTGGCGGGTCTCGCCCCGGTGTTCGGTGTGCTGGTGGTGGCCCGGGTGGTGCAGGCCGTCGGCACCGCCCTGATGATGCCCCTGCTGATGACGACCATCCTCAACGTGGTGCCCGCCGAGCGCCGCGGCCGGATGATGGGCATCGTCTCCATCGTCATCTCGGTGGCCCCGGCCATCGGCCCGACCATCTCCGGCGTGGTGCTCGACCAGCTGAGCTGGCGCTGGATGTTCTGGCTGGTGCTCCCGATCGCACTCATCGCCCTGGTCGCCGGCGCGATCAAGGTGCGGAACGTGACCGAGCCGACCCAGGCACCGCTCGACGTGATCTCGGTGGTGCTGTCCGCCTTCGCCTTCGGCGGCCTCATCTACGGTCTGAGCAGTATCGGCGAGTCGGCCACCGGCCACACCCCGGTACCGCCCTGGATACCGCTCGTCGTGGGCACTCTCGCGCTCGCGACGTTCATCTGGCGCCAGCTCGGCCTGGGGTCGCGAGCGCTGCTCGACCTGCGGGCCTTCTCCACCCCGACCTTCTCGGTGGCCGTGCTGCTCGTCGCCGTCAGCATGATGGCGCTGTTCGGCACGCTCATCCTGCTGCCGATCTACCTGCAGACCGCGCTGGGCCTCTCCACCCTGGCCACCGGCCTGATGCTGCTGCCCGGAGGTCTGGTCATGGGTCTGCTCGCACCGGTCGTGGGTGGACTGTTCGACCGGCTGGGCCCGCGGCCGCTGGTCGCCCCCGGTGCCTTCGCGACCTGCCTGGCCCTGTGGGGCATGACCACGTTCGGCACCGGCACCGGACAGGGCACCGTGATCGCCGCCCACGTGCTGCTCAGCGCCGGGCTGGCCTTCATGTTCACGCCGCTGCTGACCAGCGCCCTGGGATCGCTGCCGCACGAGCTCTACTCGCACGGCAGCGCGATCGTCGGCACCGTGCAGCAGGTGGCCGGGGCCGCCGGCACGGCCCTGTTCGTCACGGTGATGACCCGCACCTCCGCCGCCTCGGCGAAGGACGGCGCCGAGGAGATGACCAGCGTGGCCGACGGCGTGCACGCGGCGCTGATGTGGGGCGGCATCATCTCCGCCACCGCCGTGGTGCTGGCATTGTTCGTGCGCCGGCCCCGTCCGGTGGTGGTGCCGGAAGCGCTCTGATCCCTTCCGACGCGCCCGTACCACCCGCGGATGGTGGACGGGCGCGTCGGCGTTTTGCACACTTGCGCGCATGACGCGTTCAGGACCGGCCCAGGGTTTCTCGCTGTGCAACCCGGACAACGACCGGCCGTCCGACCTACCGCGGCTGTTGCGGCGACTGGCCGACCGCCTCGACGACCTCGACCTGGACCCGGTGGAGATCCTCGACATGACCGTGCACCAGGAGACCACCGGTGACGGCCCGCGCTGGTGGGCGACCGTCTACTTCTCCACCGAGGGCCCCGACTCCGTCGACCTCACCTCCGCCGATCTCACCGAAACGGCCGACCTCTTCAGCAGCGCCGAGCTGCGCGAGCACACCGACCGGGCCGACCAAGCCGACCAGGCCGACCCCATAGCCCGGGCCGGCCGGCCGGTGCGGGCCGCCCAGCCCGTGACCGACCGGATCAGCTGACCCATGCCTCCCACCAACCCCGTGTTCACACCCCACCCCCCGACCACACCTGACCCCCCGACCACACCCGGTCCCCTGGCTACGACCGACGGCTTGGCCACGACCGACGACCTGCGCGCCGCGATCAACCGCATCCGGCTCGTCGATCATCATGTGCACAGCGTGGTGGGCGAGAACCTCACCGAGGATGAGCTCGAGGTCGCCCTCACCGAGGCCTATCTGCCCCCGGCCCGCCCCGCCACGGTGTTCGACTCGCAGCTGGGTTTCGCCGTGCGCAACTGGTGCGCCCCGCTGCTCGACCTGCCCGCGTTCGCCTCCCCCGCCGCCTACGTCGCCCGCCGTACCGAGCTCGGCCCGGACGAGGTGAACCGGCGTTTCCTGACCGCCGCCGGGGCGAGCGACCTGCTGGTCGACATCGGATACACCGGCGATCGCCTGATTCCCGACGCCGAGCTGGCCCGGCTGAGTGATACCCGCGTACGGACGTTGTTGCGCCTGGAGTCGGTCGCTGAACGCTGGGTCTCCTCGGACCTGGAAGGGCTGGCCTCGCTGGACGCCCTTCTGCGGGAATCAGCCTCGTCCGCCGTGGGATTCAAGAGTGTGGCGGCCTACCGGGGCGGACTGCGACTTCCCGCCGAACCGCCGGCCGCGCAGGATGTCGAGACCGCCCTGCGAGACTGGCGGGACATCGTCCGCACGCAGGACACCCCACCCCGCCTGACCGACCGGACGATTCAGCGGCACCTCATCTGGTGGGCCCTGCGCGACGGCCGGCCCCTGCAGTTCCACACCGGTTTCGGCGATCCCGACCTGCTGCTGCGCGACAGCGATCCGCTGGCGTTGCAAGACCTTCTGGTGCGGGCGGCCGACCTCGGTGGCCCGGTCGTGCTGCTGCACACCTATCCGTTCGTGCGGCAGGCCGGCTATCTCGCGGCCGTGCTCCCTCACGTCTACTTCGATGTCGGGCTGACCTCGAACCACATCGGCACCTCGGCCGTCACCGCCGTGCGGGAGGCCTTGGAACTGGCCCCCTTCGGCAAGCTCCTCTACTCCAGCGACGGCATCGGTCTACCAGAACTGACCTTCCTCGGGGCCCGGCAGTGGCGCACGGCCACGACCGCCGTACTGACCGAGAACATGCGCGAGCACGGCTGGCCGGCCGGGGAATGCCTGCGCGTCGCCGAGCTCATCGGGCACGGCAACGCCCGGGCGATCTACGGACTGGACTGACGACCGGACCCTGAACTCCCTCAAACTACCTGACGTGCCGCCCACCTAGAATGATGACGTCGTTCTGGGGGTTGAGACGAATGCCCTGCTGGCAGAGGCCGGGTACGGGGTGAGCAGGTGCGTCCCAGACGATCCGCCCTGCCCGGGATGCCCTGCAAGGCTAAGAACTGATCTTGCCCGGAGGAACCGGCCGTGCGGCGGTTGGGCGGAACCTTTCGATGCCCCGTGAGAAGCGGTCCCAGCCGAACGCCCCGGCCCGCCGACGCTCAGCTCAGGACCGGGACGTTCGGCGGATCTGCTCTCAGGCCGCCGCCCGGGCCTCCCACAGGCTCGTGAACGCCTCGGCCTCGGAGCGCACATAGGCGTTCAGCATGCGCACGTCACGTGTGCGGCTGAGGGCGAAACCCGTGGTACCCGAACGCACGTCGATAATGCGGGGGGTGGCGTCACAGCCGATCGCACGCAGGGCATCGCCCATGATGACCAAGGCGCCGTCGGCCGTGGACTGAGTCAGGCGATTGGCCTTGAGGTGCAGGAACCAGGCCTCCAGCAAACCGTTACGACGTTCGACCAGGAGGTGCGGTGACACGGTGACCCGTAGGTCGCCGTGCCGCCAGGCGCCGGTCGGGGCCACGAAGACGTTCACCGGGCCCACCCGGCGGCGCACCTTGAGCATGCCCTCCTGGATCTCGGCGTAGTGCGTGGCCTGCCCCCGGCACCGCCGGTCGGTCTCGGAGCGGTCCTGCGCGCGGGTGACGGCGACGTCAAGCTCGTAGCGCAGCCGGTCACGCCGCAGGCCGGTGGCGATCGCCGTGACGATCGGGTCGTAGTAGCGCCACGGATGGCGCGTCGGGTCTTCGTACATGGCCCGCAGTTGCGCGGGCACACGCCCGCGCTGGGCCCCCGGTGTACTGATGAACGCAATGATTGACGGAAGCGACGTCTTGATCTCGGACATCCCCAGGCCCCTGTCTCCCAGTCCTTCAAACTACGTCCATCTTACCGCAAAATCGAACATTTGTTCGAAGAATTTCCCCCCAAAGCCGCCGGAAACGTCATCAGTCGGGCCCCTGACCTGCATAATTCACAGCCAGTTCCACCACGGACACCTTGAGTCGCAGCTACCCTCGAACAGCCGATCGTTTACCTGGCCGAACTGCCGAAGGTGACACCAGAGAGTCATCTCGCAGCCGGACCCTGTTCTGGATCGGCTGGTGTTTCCGCACCACGGAACCGCAACCGCGCTCCACCAGCCCCGACCGCGACGGCCGGAAGGAAGAGGAATACGTGTCCAACATCGACACCATTCTGAAGGAAGCCATGCAGATCGACGGGGCCATCGGCGTCGCTCTCGTGGACCACACCAGCGGCATGACACTCGGTCAGGCCGGGGGCAACACCCTGAACCTCGAAGTGGCGGCGGCCGGTAACACCGAAGTCGTGCGGGCCAAGCTGCGCACCATGGACGCCCTGCGCCTGCGCGAGAACATCGAGGACATCCTGATCACGCTGGACACCCAGTACCACCTGATCCGCCTGATCACCGACAAGTCCGGCGCCGGCCTGTTCCTCTACCTGGCCCTGGACAAGCAGCGCTCGAACCTGGCGATGGCCCGGCACAAGCTGGCCAACCTCGAGCGCACCATCGAGATCTGAGCTCCCCCCGACATCTGAGCTCCCCACGACACAGCGAACCGGCCGGGGTGTACCCCGGCCGGTTCGCTGTGGGTGCCGCGTCGATCAGATCTTGCGCAACAGCGGCACGACGTCCTGGGTGAACTGGGTGAGGAAGCGCTCCTGGTCGTGGCCGGGGGCGTGGAACACCAGGTGGGTGAACCCGGCGTCGGTGTAGTTCTTCACCGCGGCCACCACCTCGTTCGGGTCGGAGGCCACGATCCAGCGCTTGGCCACCTGCTCGATCGGTAGTTCGTCAGCCAGGCGGGCCATCTCGACCGGGTCGTGCACCGACGCCTTCTGATCCGCAGAGAGCGACAGCGGCGCCCAGAACCGGGTGTTCTCCAGGGCCTGGGCCGGGTCCTCGTCGAAGCTCAGCTTGATCTCGATGGTCTTGTCGATGGCCTCGAAAGGCCGCTGCGACGCCTCCAGCCCCTCCTTCAGGGCCGGCAGCAAGGTCTCCTCGTAGAGACCCATGCCCTTGCCCGAGGTGCAGATGTACCCGTCGCCCGCGCGCCCGGCGTACTTGGTCACACCCGGCCCGCCGCCGGCGATGTAGATCGGCACCGGCTGCTCGGGCCGGTCGTACACGGTGGCGTCGTGCAGGCGGTAGTACTCGCCCTCGAACGTCACGCGTTCTTCCGACCACAACTGCTTGATCAGGCGCACCGCCTCGCGCAGGCGGGCGAAGCGCTCGCGGGTCTCCGGGAAGTTCACCCCTACGGCCGTCTCGTTCAGGGCCTCACCGGTACCGATGCCCAGGATCGCCCGGCCCGGGGCCAGACAGCCCAGGGTGGCGAACGCCTGGGCGATCACGGCCGGGTTGTAGCGCAGGGTGGGCGTGAGCACACTCGTGCCCAGCTGGACCCGCTGCGTCCGGGCCGCCACCCAGGGCAGCCACACCAGGGCCGAGGGAGCATGCCCGTCGACGTGCCGCCACGGCTGGAAGTGGTCGGAGATCCACACCGAGTCCAGGCCCTGGTCCTCGGCCTGCACGGCGAAGTCCGCCAGCTGACCGGGAGCGAACTGCTCTGCCGATGCCTTGTAACCGAGCTTCACGCGTGACCTCACTCTTTCTGTTCAAAGAATCTTCTTCGTCAACCTAGATCGCGCCCCGGGCGCCTTCAACCCGTCGGGCCTGATGCCGATGCCACATCTCGTACGGCAATTCAGTCTGGGGGAACCTGGGGGATCCTGAGGGATCCGCACGATCGGTGACGTGGCGCCGGCGCCGGCCGGTGCGTCCGGGCAACTCGAGCACAGGTCACCGCCCGGGCAGCTCAGGGCCACCCCGGGCCACCCAGACCACCGGGCCACCGGGCCACCGGGCCACCGGGCCTATCCAGCCCATCGAGGACGTCCCGCACCGCGTGTAGACCCTCAAGGTCGATACCGGCGGATCGATCGGTGCCATCAGCAAGGAGGCCGGGACGATCTCGCGCATCATCCAGTGCGGTGGCCACCGACGTTCGCCGACAGTCCTTCATTCGTGGTCATGCAATCCCGCAGCCCCGAGGGAGGCCGGGAGATGCCCCCACTTCGCCGGGGAAGGTTTGCATGATCACGAACGGGAAGGTGCCCAACCTTCGTGGTCACCGCACTGGTCCCGCACCACGATCGCCCTCGCGATCGAGCAGAGTGCCACCATCGCGGGATGAACCGCAGCGTCACCGAGGCCGGCACCGATGAGGTGTCGCGCAATATCCGCGCGGCGGCAATATCGGCGGGTTGACCGAGGCCATGGCCGATCAGGCCGCGGCCAATCAGCCCGCCAACAGTCAGCCCGCCAACAGTCAGCCCGCGATCAGGCCGACCCGGCCCGGATGTGCGCCCACCTCAGCGGATCAGGACCGGGTTTCCGGCGGTGATCCGTGAGGTGCGAACTCAGTCCTTGCGCCGCCACCAGGCGTCTTCGGGCTCCGTCACCGGCACCCGGGAACTACGCGTGCCCTTGGTCAGGCGCGGCTCGCCCGGGGCGAAGATCAGCTGCGAGATCTGCTGGTAGTGCAGGTCGGAGTCGGGAATGTAGTTGATGGTGCTCAGCGCCTGGTCCTGACCGGCGGACTCCATCACGAACTTGCCGTAGCCGAAGACCTGACCCGTCACCGTGCGGTCGTACCGCATGTCGGTGACCTTGCCCATCGGCATGATGTCGACCTTGCGGGTGACGATGCCGTGCACCAGCATCAGCCGCTTGTCGGTCGCCACGACCAGCTCGTACCACCACTCCCAGGCCACCAGGATCAGGCGGGAGAGCAGCAGCAGCCAGCCCACCGTCAGGATGGTCGACACCGGCTCACCGACCAGACCACCCACCACGGCCAGCAGCAGCAGACCGAGCATCGTCGTCAGGAACGGCTCGGCGAGCACCACCCAGTGCCGGCGCAGGAGGAAGACGATCTCCTCGCTCGGAACCAGATAGCGATCCAGTTCCTTGGGCACCCCCGGCCCGTACCTCTCAGAAAACCCAGCCATGTAGCGGACCATAAGTCGTTTTGACGGCTTACACACCCCTTGTTGCCATGCGGGTACATTCTGCTTCCCGCCCGGAGGGCAAGAAGGAGGGACGCGGGTGGGCACCGAACCCTGCGGCCCGCCTATAGTCGCCTGGTTGCTGGTTCGTCGTGCCCGCCAGGTACGCCGTCGTAAGAGGGAACCCGGTGCGATTCCGGGACTGCCCCGCAGCGGTGAGCGGGAACGACCGCCGTCATGAGCACTGGGCGCGAGAGCGTCCGGGAAGCGACGGCCAGTAGGTACGCCGGAAGGCGTGTGCCCGCGAGTCCGAAGACCTGCCAGTGACGCCGTGGGCCGTCGGCCCGCGGGTGACCGGTGGGCCTCGTGGGCGGGCTTCGGCGGACCTCCACCCCGATCAGGGGTGTCGCTCCGTGCTGCCTGGAGAGCCATCGGTCGTGACCGAGCTCGCGAGGAGAGAGCACGTGACCCGTACGAGATTCCCGGGCGGCCCCCTGCCCGCCACCGTCCTCGGCCATCCCCGGATCGGCCGCAACCGCGCGATGAAGAAGGCGATCGAGGCCTACTGGCGCGGTGAGCTGAGCGGCTACAACCTCGAGCGCACCGTGGTGGCGCAGCGCCGGGAGGTCTTCGAGACCCTGCAGGCCGCCGGCCTGACCGACGTCCCCTGCAACGACTTCTCGCTCTACGACCAGGTGCTCGACACCATCTGCCTGGTCGGGGCGGTGCCGGAGCGGCACCGGGCGGTGACCGACGGCCTGGAGCGCTACTTCGCGATGGCCCGGGGCACGGCCGGCGTGGCCCCGCTGGAGATGACGAAGTGGTTCGACACGAACTACCACTACCTGGTGCCGGAACTGCGCCCCGACACCACCTTCACGCTCGACCTGAGCAAGCCGCGCCGCGAGTACCAGCAGGCCCGCACGCTGGGCCTGGACGCCCGGCCGGTACTCGTGGGACCGGTGACCTTTCTGCGGCTGGCCAAGCCGGCACCCGGTGTGGACCCGGACTTCGACCCGATGTCGTTGCTCGAGGAGCTGCTGCCCGTCTACGAACAGGCCCTCACCGAGCTCGCGGCCGAGGGGGTCTCGTGGGTGCAACTGGACGAGCCGGTGCTGGCGCAGGACCAGCCGCCGACGGTGCTCGACGCCCTCGCCACCGCGATCGACCGGCTCGGCACCCTCGAGAACCGGCCGAAGCTGCTGCTGGCTACCTATTTCGGGGTGGTGCGAGAGGCGATGCCGCTGCTGCGGGACGCCCCGGTCGAGGGGATCGCACTGGATCTCACCGGCCCGGGGGCCGCGAACGTCGGGGAACTCGACGCCGTGGGTGGCCTGCCCGGCAAGCGCCTGGTGGCCGGGGTGGTGGACGGCCGCAACGTCTGGGCCGCCGACCTGCGTCGGCAGCTCGGGCTGCTGACCACGCTGTCCGGCCTGGCCGACGAGATCGTGGTCTCGTCGTCCTGCTCCCTCCTGCACGTCCCCCTCGACGTGAGCCTCGAGACCGATCTGGCGCCCGACGTCCGCAGCTGGTTCGCCTTCGCCCGCCAGAAGCTCGACGAAGTGGTGCTGCTGGCCCGCGGCATCACGGCCGGCCCGGCGACGATCGCGGACGAGCTGGACCGCAACCAGCAGGTTCTCGAGAACCGCCGGGCCTCGGCGATGACGAACGACCCCCGGGTGCGCGAGCGCGCCGCGCAGGTGTCGGCCGCCGACGCGCAACGGGCCCACCCTTACCCGGAACGGGCTGCCCGGCAGGCGGAACGGCTGAACCTGCCGGATCTGCCCACCACCACGATCGGCTCGTTCCCGCAGACCCGGGCGCTGCGCCGGGCCCGGGCCAACTGGCGTCGCGGCGAACTGTCCCGCCCGGACTACGAGCAGCGGATGCGCGCCGAGGTCGAGCACGTCATCCGCCTGCAGGAGACGCTGGGTCTGGACGTGCTGGTGCACGGTGAGCCCGAGCGCAACGACATGGTGCAGTACTTCGCCGAGCAGCTGGCGGGTTTCGTGTCCACCCGGCACGGGTGGGTGCAGTCGTACGGGACCCGCTACGTGCGTCCGCCGGTGATCGTGGGTGACGTCTCGCGCCCGGAACCGATGACGGTGGCCTGGACCTCGTACGCCCAGTCGCTCACCGACCGGCCGGTGAAGGGCATGCTGACCGGGCCGGTGACGATGTTGCGCTGGTCGTTCGTGCGCGACGACCTGCCCCCGGCGCAGACCGCCCGGCAGGTGGCCCTGGCCCTGCGCGACGAGGTCGCCGATCTGGAGGCCGCCGGCACCGCCGTGATCCAGGTGGACGAGCCGGCCCTGCGGGAAGGACTGCCCTTGCGGGCGTCCGAGCGGGACGACTACCTGCGCTGGGCCACGGAGGCGTTCCGGCTGGCGACGGGCGGGGTGCGCGACGACACCCAGGTGCACACCCACATGTGCTACGCCGAGTTCGGCGAGATCCTCGCGGCCGTGATGGATCTCGACACCGACGTGATCAGCGTGGAAGCCGCCCGGTCGCACATGTCGATCGCCGCGGACCTGTCCGGCGCCGGCTACCCCTCGGGGGTCGGGCCGGGGGTGTACGACATCCACTCGCCGCGGGTGCCCGGCCGTGAGGAGATCACCGGGTTGCTGCTCCGGGCGCTGGATCACGTGCCGGCCGGCCGCCTGTGGGTGAACCCGGACTGCGGCCTCAAGACCCGCGACGAGACGGAGGTGAAGGCATCGCTGGCCCATCTGGTGGCAGCGGCGAAGAGCCTGCGGTGAAACCGGTTCGGGTGAGAGCGGTCAGCTGAGAGCCGTCACCAGCAGCATGGTCCCGCCGGTCGCCGCGATGATCAGGGTGATCCATCGCACCACGGCCGGCGGGACCCGGTGCACGAACGGCAGGGACGCAGCTGTACCCACCCCCAGACCCACTGCCGACCAGGCCATCTCGCCCAGGTCGGCGGTACCGGGCAGGCCCAGGGCGATCAGGGTGAGCAGGTTGAGAGGCAGGGAGTAGGCCTGGAGGGTGGCGCTGGTCTGTGCGGGAGGCCAGCGCCGCGCCGCCGCGAACAGCGCCACCGGCGGCCCCGCCGCCCCCGCGAGCACGTTGAGTGACCCGCTGAGACCACCGGCGACGACCGGGCCGGAGCGGCCATCGAAGAAGGGCAGGCGCCGCCCCGCCGCGGTCACGGCGGTGGCGGCCAGGATCGCCAGGCCCGCCACGACATTGAGCGCCGGGCCGCTGAGCTGTCCCTTCACCGCGATCATCAGCGGGATCGCGAGCGCGGCCGGAATCAGCAGGAGAAGGGCGTCTTTCGGCCGGACCTGACCCGGCATCCGGAGCAACACGGCGAGGTTCAGCACCACCGACAGGATCAGCACGGTGCGCACCCCCGGATCATGACCGAGCGTCACGATCACCAACGGCGACACGACGAGGGCGAAGCCGACGCCGGAGAGCACCTGGCAGACCGAACCGGCCGCGACGACGAGCGCGACCACCAGCCCGGTGCCGGAGATGGACAGCATCGCAACAGCATTCCGCATCCGCTCCGAGGAAGGGGATCCGGGGTTGAGGTGGACCGGATTTCCCGATTCCGGCCACAGCGCGTTCACCGCCGGGCCATGCTTCGGACATGTCACGGAAGACTGGATTTCGACCACTGGGGATCGCCGGCCTCACCGCCGCGCTGGCGATCGGCACGGCCGCGGCGGCTCCCGCCGCCTTCGCCGCCCCCATCACCTGCGGCGAGGAAGACCGGGCGTTCTCCTGGGGAGACGTCGACGGCGACGGCTCCTCGGACGTCCTGATCGGCGTGCCGAACGTCGGCGAGGGTTCGGGAGCCGTTGACGTGCGCGGCACGAGCACGCCCTGGCAGCGCCTCACCTCGAGCGCCCTCGGCGGCGACCAGGACGACAACGACCAGGTGGGAACGGCCATCGCGGTCGGCGACCTGGACGATGACGGTTGTGCCGACCTGGTGGTCGGTGCTCCGGGAGAGGGTGGCGGCACGCCCCACCGCTACAGCGGCCAGGTCCACATCGTCTTCGGCAGCCCGAAGGGCATCGACACGTCGACGGCGTTCGTCATCCCGACCACGGCCGCGGGGTTCGACCGGTTCGGGGCCGCGCTCGCGCTGCAGCAGGCCCGGGGCAACGACCACGACCTGTACGTGGGAGCGCCCGAGGCCACGGTCGGCGGGAAGAAGAGTGCCGGTGAGGTCTACCGGTACACGATCACGCCCGGCGGCAGCGGCGGGCGGGTCACGGTGACCGCTCGCGAGGTGCGCAGCCAGAACTCGGCCGGGGTTCCCGGCGCGGCGGAGGCCGGGGACCGGTTCGGCTCGGTGCTCTCCTCGGTCGACAACGGGCTCGGGGCACTCGTCGGCGTTCCCGAGGAGAACGTCGGCACGGCGAAGGACTCCGGTTCGGTGTGGCACCTGCGGGTGAACGCCGCCGGGAACCCGATCTCGTCGTACAGCTGGTCGCAGAACTCACCCGGTGTCGCGGGAACCGCCACCGCCGGAGACCGTTTCGGCGCATCGGTATCGTCCCGGGGCAACGTGGCGGCGATCGGGGTGCCGGGCGAGGACGTGGCTGGGCGCAACAACGCCGGGGCGGTGCAGACCCTGGTGCAGAAGGCGGACGTGTTCACCCCGCAGCGGTTCGTCACCCAGAACACCGCCGGTGTGCCGGGTGGCGCCGAGGCCGGTGACCAGTTCGGCGCCGAGGTCGTGGCGGGCGCCGCCCTGATCTGCCAGGAGGAGACCGACCTGGCGATCGGTTCGCCCGGTGAGGACGTCGGCAGCCGGAAGGACGCCGGCTCGATCACCCTGGTCAACGAGACCCGGCTCGGCGCCTGCGCATCGAAGGTGGTGCGGCAGGGTTCCGGCCTGGCCGGGGCCGCCGAGACCGGTGACCAGGTCGGCTCGGTGCTGGGCATCACCCGGGGGATGGACGGCCTCGACGAGGACTACTCCGACCGGCTGCTGGTCGGAGTGCCCTACGAGGACATCGGGGCGGTGCCGGACGCCGGCCTCGTGCAGCCGTTGAAGGGCGGCATCCGGGTGAACGGCCAGCTGGTCGCCGCCCTCAAGTACCCGACGGGTTACCTGAACGGCAACTTCTACGGCTGGTCGCTGAGCACCTCGTCCGACTGATCCGGCCGAGGTACCCAGCGCCGCAGGGCGGGTTGCCGGTCAGGCCCCTTCGGACCAGGCCGGCAGCTCGCCCTTCTTCACGCGTTTCTCGAGACCGTCCAGCACCCGGCTGAGTTCGGCCCCGGAGAGCCGGTCGACGTAGAGCAGGCCGTTCAGGTGGTCGGTCTCGTGCTGCAGGCAACGTGCGAGTACCCCGTCGCCCCGCACCCGCAGCGGCTTGCCGTCGATGTCCTGCCCCTCGACCTCGGCCACCCCCGGGCGGGCCAGCGGCGCGTACTCGCTGGGCACCGACAGGCAACCCTCCTCGTCCTCGACCGGCGGGGTCAGGGACATGCCGGGCACGGGCACCAGCACCGGGTTGACGACGGCCCCGATCTGGAGGTCGTCGTTCCCGTCCGGGCAGTGGTAGACGAACACCCGGGTACCGGCGCCGATCTGGTTCGCGGCCAGCCCGACGCCGTTCGCGGCCTCCATGCTGACGAACATGTCGGCCACCAGCTGGCGCAGCTCGTCACCGAACTCGGTGACCTGCTCGCAGGGCCGGTGCAGCACCGGGTTACCCCGCATGGTCACCTTGTGCACCGTGCCCCGGGGCAGGCCGGCGCGTTTCATCCAGGCCGCGACGGCCGGGTCCAGCTCAACGTTCTCGCTCACCCGGGCATTGTGCCAGCCGGACCGAGCAACCCGGGCAGTTCATCCATGCTGGTGAAGATGTGGGCGGCACCGGCACCGAGCAGGTGCTCGGGACGGCTGTGCGCCGGGCTGTCCGGAGGGCAGTAACCGTAGACCGTCGCTCCGGCCGCGACCCCGGCGGTGGTGCCGCTGATGGTGTCCTCGATCACGGCGGTGCGGGCCGGGTCGACGCCCAGAGCCGTGGCGGCAGCCAGGTAGACGTCGGGCGCGGGCTTGCTGCGGGGCATCTCCTCGCCGCTGAACACCTTTCCGGCGAAGACGTCGAGCAGGCCGACCCGCTTCAGCTGCATCTCGACCTTGGCCCGGTCGGCCCCGCTGGCGCAGGCGACCCGGCCCCCGAACGCGGCCGACAGGGCCCGGGCGGCGGCCCCGGCCCCCGGGATCTCCTCCAGGCTCTCGGCCAGGGACACGTCACGACGACGGCGGAACTCGCCGAGCCACTCCAGGCCGACCTTCACGCCGGTGTGCTGCTCGATGACCCCGAACTCGTCCTTCAGCGAACGCCCGACGAACCGCTCGAAGCACTCGGTCGCGCCGATCGGCCAGCCGAGTTCGTTCAGCATCAGCCGCAGCACGCCGTTGGTGATCTGCTCGGAGTCGACGAGCACACCGTCACAGTCGAAGAGAACGGCCTGGTGAAGAAGGTTCTGTTGCACGGAAGGAGACGCTAACAGCGGCCACCCCATTCCTCGTTCTTGATCATGCGCCCCCAGCCTTCGGCCGGGAGGTACCCCCACGTCCCGGGAGACCTCTGCCTGATCACGAACATCGGGAGGACAGCCGTAGGATTCCCGCATGATGCCGACGTCGGACCCGGGCTACGGCCCCGATCGCCCCACCGGACTGGGTTTTTCGCTGCACCACGTGCAGCTGGCCATCCCGGTGGGCTCGGAGGACACCGCCCGGGCCTTCTGGGTGGACGTCCTCGGGATGCGGGAGATCTCCAAGCCACCGGAACTAGCCGCGCGGGGCGGTCTCTGGGTGCGGGCCGACGCCCTGGAGATTCATCTCGGCGCCGAGAAGGACTTCACCCCGGCCCACCGCGCCCATCCGGGAATCCTGGTCGACGATCTCGACGCGCTCGCGGCGACACTGGGGGCCAAGGGCATCAAGGTGCGATGGGACGATGCTTTCCCCGGTCACCGGCGCTTCTACACGGCCGACCCGTTCGGCAACCGTCTGGAGTTTCTCAGTCCCGACGGTTCGTCGCCGAGCTGGTGACGCGACCACGCGCCGAGCGGTCGGGCGCCGCGGCCGGGTCCGTGAAAGGCTGCCCTGATGACCGTCGACGAGATCATCGCCTTCGTCCAGTCGCTCGGGGACGTGCACGTGCAGCGTCCGGCCCCGGGGGACGGATCCCCGCAGATCGCCTGGGGTGACGTCTTCGTCTACTACTCACCCGAGGGTGACCTGCCCCGGGCCCAGCCGTTCGTCACCGTGGTGACGAAGGACTATCCCGACGAGCCGCCCGCCGGCCTGAACGCCGCGGGCGCCTTCCGGGTGAACATCGCGGCGGGCGTGGACGAGTTCCGCACCCGCCTCGGCCGCGACCCGAAAGGCCCGGCGCTCGAGAATGAACCGGCACCGGGCACGCCGGCCACCATCACGGCCCATCCCACCTACGCGTTCCTGGGCTGGCTGGCCGTGGTGAACCCGGACGACGGGGACGACGTGCGGGCGCTGATCACCACGGCCCACGGCCTGGCCAGACACCGCTTCGACCGCCGCTCCGCCGTGTGAGCAGCCCTCCAGCGCCGACACCCACGTGCACGGTGCCGGTCTCGGCCGGGGTCCGGTCGAGACCGGGCCACATCTCTCCCTCGGCCGTCCGTGAGAAAGTTGAAGGGCCCGAAGGAGACCAAAGACGATCATGACCTCTCAAACCGCCCGCACCCGGTACCCGAAGGGCGCCGCCCGGCGCGAGGCGATCCTGGTGATCGCCCTGCAGTGCTTCGCCGATCTGGGCTATCACGGCACGTCCATGCGTGAGGTCGCCCGCCGGGCCGACCTCAGCCAGGCCGGGCTCCTGCACTACTTCCCCAGCAAGGAAGACCTGTTCCTGGCGGTGCTGCGTGAACGGCAGCAGATCGATACCCGCGACTACCGTGGCGAGCAGGACGCGGTCGGTTCACTCGTTCAGGCGGTCCGGCGCAACGCGACCATTCCCGGCCTGGTGCGGCTCTACATGCACCTGCTCGACGTCGCCGCCGACAGCGACCCCACCCGTGACTATTTCGAGAAGCGCTACGACCTGGCCCGCTCGCTGATCGGCTCGCACATCCGCGATGCCCAGCGCGAGGGCACGGTGCGTGCCGACCTCGACCCGGTCGTGGCGGCGCAGAGCCTGATCGCGGTGGCCGACGGCATGCAGGTGCAGTGGCTGCTCGACGGCACCCAGGAGATGTCGCAGCCGATCGAGCTGATCTGGCGTCTCATGCAGAACCAGAACTGAGGACGCGGCTGGTCACCTGGTGCCCTGACCGGGTGTCCGGGACGACCACCTCCACGACGATGGAGGACGCCGGTGGCCACCGGCGTCCTCCATCAGGGTTTCTCGATCAGTTGATCGTCGAGGTGTCGATCACGAAGCGGTAGCGCACGTCGGAGGCGAGCACGCGGTCGTAAGCCTCGTTGATCTTCTCGGCCGCAATCACCTCGATCTCCGAGCCGATGTGGTGCTCGGCGCAGAAGTCGAGCATCTCCTGGGTCTCGCGGATGCCACCGATACTTGAGCCGGCCCACGAGCGACGGCCGCCGATGAGCGCGAAAGCATTGACCGGCAGCGGGTCTTCGGGGGCACCGACGTTGACCATGGTGCCGTCGACCTTGAGCAGCCGCAGGTGCGCGCTGATGTCGATCGACGCGCTGACCGTGTTGATGATCAGGTCGAACGAACCGGCGAGCTTCTCGAACGTGGCCGGGTCGCTGGTCGCGTAGTAGTGGTCGGCCCCCAGTTTGAGGCCGTCCTCCTGCTTCTTCAGCGACTGCGACAGCACGGTCACCTCGGCGCCCATGGCGTGCGCCAGCTTGACGCCCATGTGCCCGAGTCCGCCCAGGCCGATCACGGCGACCTTCTTGCCGGGACCCGCGTTCCAGTGCCGCAGCGGCGAGTAGGTGGTGATGCCCGCACACAGCAGCGGTGCGGCCACGTCGAGCTCGATGCCCTCGGGAATGCCCAGCACGAACGACTCGGTGACGACGATCTCCCGCGAGTAACCGCCCTGGGTCACGTTTCCGTCGGCGTCGATGCTGTTGTACGTGCCGGTGTTGCCCTTCAGGCAGTACTGCTCGTCACCGGCGACACAGCTCTCGCACTCGCCGCACGAGTCGACCATGCAGCCGACGCCGACCCGGTCGCCGACGGCGTACTTGGTCACCTCGGAACCGACTTCTGCGACGATCCCGGCGATTTCGTGACCGACCACCACGGGGTAGTTCGACGGACCCCATTCACTGCGCGCGGTGTGGATGTCGGAGTGGCAGATGCCGGCGAACTTGATGTCGATCCGGACATCTTTCGGGCCGACGTCGCGACGCTCGACGGTGAAGGGGGCCAGTGGTTGCGTCGCGGAGGTCGCGGCCCAGGCGGGAACCGAGAAAGTCATGTTCTCCCCAACTCTACGGATTGTTGCTGGTCAGGCGTACCGGGAGAGCCTAACCGGAGTCTCGTCCACTTTCTTCCCGAGGTGTCCGCCCCGGCTCAGACGCCCGCCAGCACCTCGACCTCCAGCTCGACGCCGGGCAGGAACAACGCACTGACCCCGACCGTGGTGCTGGCGGGCGGGATCAGGCCCGCGAAAAAAGCGGTGCGGGCCGCGCCGTACTCGCGCAGGCGGCCCAGGTCGAGTATGAAGGTGCGCAGGTGCACCACGTTCTCCAGGGTCGCGCCGTGCGCCGCGAGCAGGTCGCGAATCTGCTCGAGAATGACTGTGGTCTGAGCACTCACGTCACCGGGAGCGATCACGCCACCATCGGCGTCGACGGCCACCTGACCGGAGAGCACGAGCAGGGCGCTGCCCGGAGGAACGCGGGAGACGTTCGAGAACCCGTTCGTGGTCGGCTCCGCCGCGCACGACCACGACCTGCTCCGCGCCGCGCTGCCCGCCGGGTTCCGTCCGCGCGTCGACATTGTCGCGGCCGAGTGGACCGGCAAATGGGGCTGTGTGGCAGCCGGTCTCGGCGTGGCACTGGTGCCCTCCCTGGCGGTGCGGGGCACTCCCGCCGACATCGCCCTGCTGCGCCTGCACGCCGACGACGCCTCGGTGCGGCAGGTGTTCGCCGCCACCCCGGCCGGGCGTTCTATCCCGCCGGCGGCCGAGGAGTTCGTGAAGGATGGGGAAAACGTGGCCCGAACGCTCCGGCACCGCCGCTGACCGCCCTTCCTCGTCCGCGCCCCCCTTCCTCGTCCGTGATCATGCAAGGTGGGGGGTTACCGCTTGACCGCCGGCCGAGGATGGGGACTACGTCCCGTTCACCACGGGTGCCGGAGATCGGTGATGCCGGGTGGGCGCTCGCAGGGGGTGGAGATCGGGAGGGTTCTGCCTTCCTGGGCCGCGTGCAGCAGGGTCTCCATCACGTCGAGCACGTGCAGGGCCAGGTTTCCGGACACCCGGTGCCGCCCGCCGTCGGCCAGGGCCTGGGCCAGGTCGGCGATGCCGATGCCGCGCCCGCCCTCGACGTATCCGGCCGTGGGCGGAACCGGCTGCCACTGCTGGTCCTGCGCGGTGAAGATCTCCACGTCGCCGTCGAAGTGGTTGGGGTCGGGCACGGAGAGACTGCCGTTCGACCCGTAGACCTCGATGCGGGGCAGCCGTGCGGCCCAGACGTCGAAGCTGATCATCAGGGTGGAGACGGCCCCGGACTCGTGCACGAGTATCCCGGTGACGTGGGTGTCCACCTCGACGCCGAAAGACGTTCCGGCTCGTGGGCCGCTGCCGATCACCCGACTGGACGTGGGTCGGGCGCCGACCCCGGTCACCGTCGCCACCGGTCCGAGCAGGTGCACCAGCGAGGTCAGGTAGTACGGGCCCATGTCGAGCAGGGGCCCGCCGCCCGGGCGGTAGAGGAACTCCGGGTCGGGGTGCCAGCGCTCGTGGCCGGGCGTCGTCATGAAGGCCGTCGCGGCGACCGGGGTGCCGATGCGACCGGCGTCGAGCAGCGATCGGGCCGTCTGGATGCCCGTGCCCAGCACGGTGTCCGGGGCACAGCCGACCCGCAGCCCCTGATCGGCCGCGACCTGCAGCACCTGACGGCCCTCGTCGACCGTCAGGGCCAGAGGCTTCTCGCCGTACACGTGCTTGCCCGCGGCCAGGGCGGCGAGCGCGATCTCACCGTGCACGGCGGGGATGGTCAGGTTCAGCACCAGGTCCACGTCGTCGGCCGCGAGCAGCTGCCCGGCGGTCTCGGTGCGCGCACCCGGGTGGGCGGCGGCGAGGGCCTGGGCCCGTTCGGGGTTCAGGTCGGCGATCGACGTGATCGGCAGGTGCGGCAGCCGGGCGAGGGTGCGGGAGTACTGACCGCTGATGGCACCCGCCCCGATCACGCCGATCCGCAGGTCGTTCAGCGGCTCGCCCACAGCATGCCCCTCTCGACCAGGGTGCGGACCGACGGGACCCGGAGCGTGTCGACGTCGTGGCCGGGGGTCGCGACGAACACCCGCCCGCTCCCCCACTGCCGGGTCCAGACTGCCGGGCTGGTGACCGGACGCGTCCATTCGTTCCAGGGTTGCGCGGCCAGTGTCGTGGTCGCCAGCACGTCGTTGAACTCGTCGGAGAGCACCCAGTACTGCTCGGTGACCAGGTCGAACGAGGGGACGCCGGCGGTCACCGGATGGTCGTCCCGCACCACGTCGACGCGGTAGGGGATGAAGTTGTCGCTCGCGTCACCCACCCGCTCGTCGGGGTGACGGCCCGGGTGACAGGCGAACTGACCGCCGATCAGCTGCAGGTAGTCCGCGCTGTCACGGTAGCTGTCGGCGATGCCGCCGTGCCACCCGGCCAGTCCGCATCCCGCCGCGACGGCCGCTCTCAGGCCTGCCACCTCGTCCCTCTCGATCGACGACATGGTGACGCACTGCACCACCAGGTCGATCGTGCCCATCAGGCCGGCGTCGGCGTAGACCGCGGGTTTCTCCGCGATCGTGACGTCGTAACCGGAGGATTCGAGAAAGGGGATGAAGAGTTCGGTCGCCGCGACGGGCTGATGCCCTTCCCAGCCACCCCGGACGATCAGTGCACGCTTCGTCGCATTCACGCGACGAATTGTGACATTTGCCGGTGTCGCTGGGAAGATGCTTACGGAGTGACCCGGTGCACCTTGTGCTGCGCCGCCTGGGCCCGGGGCCGCAGCACCAGCAGGTCGACGTTCACGTGCCGGGGCCGGGTGACGGCCCAGACCACGGTCTCGGCCACGTCGTCGGCACTCAGCGGGTCGGGTACTCCGGCATACACCGCGTCGGCCCGGGCCTGGTCGCCCCCGAAACGGTTGAGCGAGAACTCTTCCGTGGCAACCATCCCCGGCGCGATCTCGATGACCCGCACCGGCTCACCGCACAGTTCGAGCCGCAGCGTGCCGGCCAGCGCGTGCTCACCGTGCTTGGCCGCGGTGTAACCGCCGCCGCCCTCGTACACGCCGGAGGCCGCTGTCGAGGTGAGCACGACGATCACCGCGTCGTCCGTGTGGCGGAACTTCGGCGCCAGCGCCTGGGTCAGCTGCAGCGGGCCGATCACGTTGACCTCGTACATCTTCCGCCAGTCGGACGGGTCGGCGCTCAGGACCGGGTCGATCCCGATCGCACCACCGGCATTGTTCACGAGCACGTCGCACTGCTCGACGGTCTGCGCGAACTCCCGCACCGCGTCGGCGTCGGTGACGTCGAGACGGTGGTAGCGGGCCTGCCCACCGGCGG
The DNA here is from genome assembly GCF_030269305.1 of Kineosporia sp. NBRC 101731. Classification (NCBI taxonomy): domain Bacteria; kingdom Bacillati; phylum Actinomycetota; class Actinomycetes; order Kineosporiales; family Kineosporiaceae; genus Kineosporia; species Kineosporia sp. NBRC 101731. The sequence continues at coordinate 136,797 of NZ_BSTC01000006.1, read as the reverse complement.
CGGCGATCTCGTCGCACACGGCCTTGAGCCGATCCTCCCGGCGAGCCAGCAAAATCACCTCGAACCCGGCGCGGGCCAGACCGCGCGCGGTGGCCGCACCGATTCCGCTACTGGCACCACTGATCACGGCTACTCGCGACATGCTGTTCCACTCTCTCGCATCGGGGTGTCAAAGTACCTTGGACAAGAACGATCTGGTCCGGGGTTGCTGCGGGTTCCTGATCACATCGGCCGGTGTGCCCGTCTCGATGACCGAGCCGCCGTCCATGAACACCACGGTGTCACACACCTCCCGGGCGAAACCGATCTCGTGGGTCACCACCACCATGGTCATCCCGTCGGCGGCCAGCCCTCGCATCACGTCGAGCACATCTCCGACCAGTTCCGGGTCCAGTGCCGACGTCGGCTCGTCGAACAGCATGAGCTTCGGGTCCATCGCCAGGGCCCGGGCAATCGCCACCCGCTGTTGCTGACCGCCGGACAGCTGCGACGGGTAGTAATCGGCCCGGTCGGCCAGGCCCACCCGCTCGAGCAGCTCCTCCGCGCGCTCACGGGCCTGGGCCGGCTTGCGGCGCAGCACCCGCACCGGCGCCTCCATCACGTTCTCCAGAGCGCTCAGGTGCGGGAACAGGTTGAAGCGCTGGAACACCATACCGATACCGCGCCGCTGCACGGCGATCTCGTCCTCCTTGAGCTCGTACAGCTTACCTCCGTGCTCGCGGTAGCCGAGCAGCTCGCCGTCCACCCGGACGATGCCCGAGTCCACCCTCTCCAGGTGGTTCAGGCAACGCAGCAGGGTGGACTTGCCCGAGCCGGACGGCCCGAGCACGCTCATCACCTCCCCGGGCGCCACGGTCAGGTCGATCCCCCGCAGCACCTCGGTGCCGCCGTAGGACTTGTGCACCTCACGCACTTCGACCATCGGGGTGGCACTCATCGCGTCACCTCCTGCATTCTCCGGCCGGGCAACAGGTTCCGCACCAGACGACCCCACCCCGGGCCCTGCGGGGAGCCGGCGTGGCCGCGGGTGTAGCGGCGTTCCAGCACCGTCTGGCCGGCGGTCGCGATCGTGACCAGGGCCAGATACCAGATGCTGGCGACGATCAGCATCTCCATCCGGGTGAAGTCGACCGCGCCGATCGCCTGGGCCTTGGTCAACAGGTCGCCGGCCCCGATCACGGCCACCAGGGACGTGGTCTTCAGCAAGGTGACGAGCTCGTTCCCGGTCGGCGGGATGATCACACGCATGGCCTGCGGCAGCACGATCCGCCGCAGTGCCAGGCTCCGCTTCATCCCCAGTGCCTGAGCCGCCTCGGTCTGGCCCTGGTCAACGGCCTGGATGCCGCCGCGCACGATCTCAGCCATGTACGCGGACTCGTTCAGCGCCAGGGCCAGCAGAGCCGCCCCGAAGGGGGTGATGACCGAGTTGGTGTCCACGCTCAACGCGCCGAACCCGAGCCGGGGGAAGAACAGGGCCAGGTTGAACCAGACCAGGATCTGGACCAGTACCGGAGTCCCGCGGAACAGCCAGATGTACCCCCCGGAGAGCACTCTCAGCACCCGGTTCGACGAGAGCCGGGCCACGGCCAGGCCCACGCCACCGACCACGCCCAGCACCATCGCGGCGATGGTCAGCCAGACCGTCACGCCCAGCCCGCCCAGGATGGCCGAGGCGGTCAGCCGTTCGCCGACGGCATCCCACTGGATGAACTGGTTGCGGCCGATCGCCACCGCCAGCCATGCCAGGAGCGCCACCACGACCACCGCCGCCACCACCTGCCCCGGGTGCCGGACGGGCACGACCGGCAGGCCCTGCGCCCGATCGGTCACTCGGTGCCCCCGTTCACCGTGACCTCGGTGATCGCGCCCGAAGCCAGGTCCGACTTCTTCAGGATCTGGGCGTAGGTGCCGTCGTCCACCAGCGACTGGAAGGCCTCGGCGAAAGCGGCCTCCAGCTCGTCGTCGTCCTTGTTCAGCATGACACCCAGCGGGTTCGGGCGGATCGGCTCGGCGTTGGCGACCTCGAAGGCGTTGCCGCCACCGACCTGCTCGGCGTTGTACCGGGCCACCGGCTCCTGCGCGACATCCGCCACGTATCGCCCCGACTGCACCCCGGTCAGCGCGTCCGTGTCGCTCTGCAGCGACGTCACCTTGATCGGGTCGTCGGCGCACTCCGCGCCGTTGACCTCTTTCAGCAGCGCCTCCTGGGCCGAGGACACCAGCACGGCAACCGGCTGGCCGCACAGGTCGGCCAGCCCACTGATGTTCTCAGGGTTGCCCTTGCGCACCACGATCGCCTGACCGGCCTGGTAGTAGTCGACGAAGTCGAACTTGGCCCGCCGTTCCTCGGTGTCCGACATCGCCGCCATGACCACCCGGTAACGCTTGCTCTCCAGCCCCGGCTGCAGTCCGTCGAACGCGGTGTTCGTGAGCTCGTAGTCGATACCCATCCGCGCGGTCACCGCGTCGAGAAGGTCGATGTCGAGACCGATCACGGTGCTGCCGTCCTCGGCGAGATACTCGTAGGGCGGGTACAGGGCTTCGGTCGCCACCGTGATCGACTTCGACTTCTGAACATCTTCCGGAAGTTTCGCGAAGATGTCGGCATTGCTGCTCACCTCGGGCGCGGAGGTGGCTGCGGTGGCGGTGTCCCCACCGTCCGAGCCGCTGCCACAGGCAGCGAGCAGCGCGATGCAGGTGGCGGGGACCGCGAGGCCGGACAGGATGCGCCGACGGCTACCGAACGGGTTCATGAGGGGGACCTTTCGTATCAGAACGGGGGGTCTCGGATCAGCGCCGGTCCGAGACGGTGACGGGACAGTGACAGGATGATGAGGGACGATGACGGCGTCCGGAGAGGTCCGTCAGTCGGAGACCGGTCGCGGCGTCATGGCACAGATCAGCTCGTAGGCCACCGAGGCGGCCGCCATACCGGTGATCTCGGCATGGTCGTAGGCCGGCGCCACCTCGACGATGTCGGCACCGACCACGTTCACCCCGGCCAGCGAGCGCAGAACGGCGAGCAGTTCGCGACTGGTCAGGCCCCCCGGCTCGGGAGTTCCGGTACCCGGTGCGAAAGCCGGGTCGAGAACGTCGATATCGACGGACACATAGACCGGGCGGTCGCCCAGGCGCGCCTTCACCCGCTCGGCGATACCGCGCCAGCCCAGGTCTTCGGTCTCCTCGGCACCGATGATCTGGAAGCCGAGCACCTGGTCCTCGTACCGGTCCCGATCGCTGTAGACCGGTCCCCGGATACCGACGTGCACACAGCCGGTGCTGTCGATCACGCCTTCCTCGGCGGCCCGGCGGAACGGGGTGCCGTGGGTGTAGGGCTCGTCGAAATAGGTGTCCCAGGTGTCCAGATGCGCATCGAAATGCAGTACCGCGACCGGCCCGTGACGCTCCGCTGCGGCCCGCAGCAGGGGCAGGGCGATAGTGTGATCACCGCCGATCGTCACCAGCCGGGACCCCCCGGAGGTCAGGTCGAGAGCGCGAGAGGTGATGGCCGCCAGTGCACCGGACGTGTCGAAGGGGTTGACCGCCAGGTCACCGGCGTCAACGACCTGCATCACGTCGAAGGGGGCGATCTGCTGTACCGGGTTGTAGGGCCGCAGCAGCCGGGACGACTGCCGCACGTGGGCCGGCCCGAACCGCGCTCCGGGCCGGTAGGTCACCCCGCCGTCGAAGGGCACTCCGAGGACGGCGAGGTCGAAGTTCGTCACCTCGTCCAGACGCGGCAGCCGGGCGAAGGTACTCCAACCCGAGTAGCGGGGAACGACACTCGCGTCAATCGGACCGACTGGATGATTCATGTGCTCACGCTTTCGCCTGGCATCAGAGGGATTACGGACGCGTGTCGCTCGTGTTACATTTACGGTCATCGACTGTGATGCGTGTCGCGATCCTGACCCCACGTCGTAGTTCACTGTGATGCGTTGGTTTTCGGCCCTGCCCGGATGCGGTGGGTCGAGTGTGCCCGCCCCGGACCCTGCCACCTAGAGCCGATCAGTACAGTTCCCTCCAGACCTGCGGTGCGATCCGCACAATGACTCCTGAAGAAGAGGCGGAGTGCTCACCGTCCGGCAACTCGTCGACGAACCCTCCCTACGGCTGTCCGTGGTCGGGGGCCGGGCCGGGCTCGACCGCCCGGTGCGGGCCGCCCACGTGTCCGAGCTCCTGGAACCGGGGCCCTGGCTGCACGGCGGCGACATCTTGATGACCCTCGGCCTCCTGCAGCCCGAAGACCTTGATAATGCAAGGCTTTACGCTCGCCACTGCTTGGACCACGGAGTAGCTGCGGTGATCGTGGGACTGGGGCCGGCCATGCCCTTCCAGACGGCGCCCCTCCCGCTGGTGCAGGCCGGCGACCTGGAGGGCCTGCCGGTCATCGAGGTGCCGGACGGTGTGCCGTTCATCGCGATCACCGAGTGGATCCTGACCTGGCTGGCCGCCCAGGAGCGCCGCTTGCTGCGCCAGGTGGCCACTGCCGGTCGCAATCTCACCGGGACCGCGGTCACGCCCACGCCCCTGCCCGACCTGTTGCACTCCTGGTACGCCGCGACCGGTGAGTCTGCCGTGGTGTTCGACCTGGCCGGTAGCGTGCTGGCCCGGGCGGGCACCGAGGCCCCGGCCCTGGAAGCACTTGGGCCACAGATGACCGAGCACCTGACCAACGACCATCCGCCACAGCTGGGCGACGGACCGGTCCGAACACCGGGTCCGCATCACGCCGGGGCGCTGCCGTACCTTCTCGGCACCCGGCAGATCCACGGGGTACTGCTGATCGGCACCGCCTCACCCCCCATAGGCACCCCCTCACTGCCCAGGGGCGACACCTCACCGGCGCGCGGCTCCTCCTGGGCCTCGGCCGGGAACGGAAAGTCCCCGGCCGACGAGTCCCGCCGGACGCTGCTGCTTCCGGTACTCACAGCGCTGCTCTCCCTGCATCTGGAGCATCAGTTCGTGGCCGATCGACCCGTGCGGGTCCAGCGAGCTCACGTCGTGGCCCAGATGCTGCGTCCGGGGCTGGGCGCTGAGCAGGCGCAGCGCCTCGCCCAGCGGGTCGGTCTGGAGACGGACACCGCGCGGGTGGTCGTGGTCCGCCCCCGCCCCGGTGAGGATCTCGATGTCCTCGGTGTACGCCTCACCGCCACCCTGCCGGGTTCGGTGGCCCGTCCGGGGTCGGCCGGGGTCGAACTGGTCGTCCCGGAGCCGGTGACCCCGGCGCCGTCCAGGCCGTCAAGGTCGTCCGAGCCACCCGGGCCACCCGAACCGCCCGGGCCTCCCCTCAGCTCGGCGCATCACGACCGCGGTACCGGGCTGACCGCGGCCCTGGCCCGTGCGGTCGGCGACCGGCCCACCGGTATCGGTGCGCTGGTCCCGCTGACCGAGCTGGCGTCCTCCGCCCGGCAGGCCCACGCCCTGGTGGAGGTCAGCCGGCAGACGGGGGCACCCGCCCAGCTCGGGCACAACCGTGCTTCGGCACTGCTCCTGCAACTCAGCACTCTGGAGACGCTCACCGCGGTCAGTCGCGCCGTGCTGGCCCCGATCGACGCCCTTCCCGAGGCCGAGCGCCTCGACCTGCTCGACACTCTGCAGGCCTGGCTCTCCGTGAACGGTGTCTGGGAGACCGCCGCCGGGAGACTCGGCATCCACCGCAACACCGTGCGCAACCGGATCGCGAAAATCGCCACCCTGACCGGACGGTCGCTGGACGACGGGGACGGGCGCTACGAACTCTGGCTGGCCCTGCGCGCCCGTGACGCTCTGCTCCGCCGGCGCGGCTGACCCTCGGCGCGGCTGACCCTCGACGCGGCTGGGGCTCGGCGCAACCCATCGGGCCGAGGACCGGTCAGATATGGGTCGGCGCGAACATACGCAGGTGTTGCCTCAGCACCACCACGCGCGGCCCCGGCGCCTCCCAGTCCCGGGCGATCGCCGCCTCCACCCCCGCCGGATCGACCAGTTCCGCCGCCACGCCGAAGGCCTCTGCCAGCCGGACGAAGTCGGGCCGCCCCAGTTCTGTCCCCACGGCTCGGCCGAAGGTGTCGGTCATGTACTCGCGCAGGATGCCGTAGCCGCCGTCGTCCACCACCAGCCAGGTCACCGGAAGGTCGTGCTGACGGGCGACCGCCAGTTCCGCGAGGGAGTACATGGCCCCACCGTCGCCGGAGACCGCGAGGGTGCGCCGACCCGATGCTGCTGCCGCCCCCAGGGCCGCGGCGAAGGCCCAGCCGATGCCGCCGGAGCCCTGCGCGGAATGGAACCCACCCGAACGTGGGTCCCAGCACGACCAGGCCCAGTAGCCGGCGACGGTCATGTCCCAGAAGGTCTCCGCGTCATCCGGCACTCCCGCGCGCACGTCCCGCAACAGGCCCTGCTCCGCTTCCAGATCCTGCCCGGCGATGCGCTTCTGGATCCCGGCACGAAGCTCCTGGACCACGCTCTCGGCCCGTCCGTCGGCCGGCCGGGGGTGCAGGTCCGCCACCAGGGCACGCACGGTCTCCCCCGCGTCGGCCGGCAGGGCCAGGATCTCGCCGAACCGGGCCCGGGTGGAATCCAGGACGATGGGATCGGCGTTCACCGAGATGATCCGGCCCTGGGGGCGGAACGTGAAGTAGTTGGACGTGATCTCGCCGAGGGCCGAGCCGAGTACCAGCAACACATCGGCGGTTTCGAGGAGTTCCGTGGTGAGACGGTCTTCCAGCCAGCTCCCGGCGGCCAGAGGATGATCGGCCCGCAGGACCCCCTTGCCCGAGGCCGTGGTGACGACCGGGGCCCGCAGCATCTCGGCCAGCGCCGGAAGGTCACCGCGGACGGCGGACCGCGCCAGCCCTCCACCGGCGAGAATGACCGGCCGTTCGGCCTGGCGGAGCCAGGAGCAGGCCTGCTCGAGCAGGAGGAGGTCCGGGGGAAGCCCGGTGGCTCCGGCCTGAACGCTCGCCACGACCTCGGTCACGGGCTCGAGCAGCACGTCCTGCGGGATCTCGACCCACACCGGCCCGGCGGGCGCGGTGAGCGCCTGGGTCCAGGCTGCGGCCACCATCGAGGGGATGTCCTGCGCCCGCATGACCCGGCGCGCCGACTTCGTCACCTGGCCCGCCGCGGCGAGCTGCTCGTCCAGCTGGTGCAGGTGACCGCTGCGAGGGTGCTCCAGACCGGAACGGGGAACCTGGCTGCAGACGACGAGCACGGGGACACCGGTGGCCCGGGCCTCCTGAAGACCGGCGAGCGCGGTGAGAGCACCGGGACCGGTGGACAGGAACAACACCGCCGGGAGCCCGCCGGCCCGGGCGAAGCCGTCCGCCGCGAACGCGGCATTGTTCTCGACCCGGTTGCCCACATAGCGCAGCGAACTGCGGCCGAGTGCGTCGAACAGCCCCAGGGCGTGCTGCCCCGGAATACCGAAAACAGTCGTCGCGCCCAGCTCGGTCAGGGTGCGCACCACCAGATCGCCGCCATGCAGTGTTACCGGTGTCAACGGTGTCAGCAGTGTCATGGTGATGACGCTCCCAGCAGACGCCCGACGGTGTCGAGCAGCATCTCCTTCTCGGCGTCGGGGTCGAACTGCGCCGATGCGCAGATCCGGCCGACGTACCCGTCCAGCAGCAGGGCCAGCCAGACGGCCAGGCGCTCCGGCGGCTGGTCCTGCCGTACCTCGCCCCGCTCGGCCGTCGCCCGGATCCAGGGCAAGAGCCCGCGCTGAACCACCGCCTCCTCGCGCGCCAGCGCATCGGCGACCTCCTCGTCCCCCATGACCGCACCGACCGCACGCGTGAATCCCGCCACCCGGGGATCATTCAGCGCGGCGGCCTGGTAGGCGACGTAGTCGACGATCACCTGGAGCGGGTCGGCCCGGTCGCGCTGCCGGTCGAACCACTCGCTGGTCTCGGTGGCGCCCAGGTCGAGCACGGCCAGCAGCACGGCCTGTTTGGTGGGAAAATAGTGGAAGAACGTGCCCGAGCCGATGCCCGCCGTCCGGCAGATAGCCGTGATGGTGGCCCGGTCGAAGCCGTCGTGCGCGAACCGGGTGAGGGCGGCGTCGATGATCTGCAGGCGCCGGGCCTGGTGCCTGGCGGGATCGATGGTGCGCGCCATGGCTCTCCCTGGATTCGCGTGCCGACCTGTCCGGCGTCACCTATATTAATGGAGCAGCTACTCCAACATTGTCTCCGACCACGGATGAGCGCGGACATGTCGAAGGAACCCGAACGCTGGCACCTGACCCACGCCGGTCACGATCACACGGTCGAGATCTCCCTCAAGGCCACGACCTGGATGCTGCGCTGGACGGCCGACGGCTCCGAGGTGGCCCAGAAGAAGACCTCCGACAACACGGTGGTGCTGGACGGCAAGGAGCACGGTGCGATCCGGCTCAAGCTGCCCTCGATGACGGGCCCGGCCCGGCAGGTCACGCTGTACCCGGCGGCGCAGCCGAGCGGGCGGGCGGGCCACAAGGCCCGGAAGGCGGCCGCCGACCCCGCCGACGCACCGGCCGGGGCCGCCGGTCAGGCCCGTCTCGGCATCGGCGGCACCGATTTCGTGCCGGAAGAGGGCACCCGGGCCGCGCAGCGTGAGGCCTGGATCCGGGAGCACCCGCACCAGTACGCCGCGCGCCGCACCGTCGTCGCGGTCGCCAAGGTGGGGGTGCCGCTGGGCATCTTCTGGCTGCTGCACCGGATCACCTGGCGGCCGGACGTCGACCTGCCGGACATCGACCCTCCGAACATCCCCTGGCCGCAGATCCACCTGCCCCGCATCCCCTGGCCCGACCTCCCCTGGCCCCCGGTGAACCTGCCTGACCTGCCCGACCTGCCTGACCTCCCGGGATGGACGCAGTACGTCTGGCCGGTACTGCTGGCCTTCTTCCTGGCCCAGGCCGAACTACGCCGCCGCCGGCAGCAGGACGCCAGACGCCGGGCCGCCTCCCCGGCCCTGGACGGCGCGGAGTCGAAACCGGCCAACGAGAAGCAGCCGATCGCCTCGAAACCCGGTGAGTCCCGGCCGGACGAGAACCAGGCCGAGCAGCCGACCCCGGACGACGCCAAGATCCTGCAGGCCTGCAAGGTCACCCCGGTCGTGCCCGCCGCAGGGAAGAAGCCGAGCTGATACCGAGGTGATCAGGACTCGACCGGCCCGGTTTCATCTATTTGTCACACCTGACCGGCTTGTCCGGGGCAGGCTACTTCCGTGAACCCGACGCCGTCCGACCCGCAGCCCCCGCTGCGCACGGCCGAGAGCGACCGCGCGGGCGAACTCGCCCAGCCCCTGCGACGTGAGGGTTCGCCCGCCGGGCCCGCCCGGCCGACGAAACCGGTCAGACCGGCCGGGCCGCCCGCATCCTCCGCGCCCTCCGCACCCCAGGCCGTCCGGGCCGTCCGGGCCGTCGATGCACCAACCGCAGCCCCACACACCGTCGAAAGCTCCCCGGCCCCCCGCTCCGTCACAGTCCCCCGCGCCGCCGCCGCGCTTCGTGCCGTCAGGGCTTTCGGCGCCGTCCGAGCCACCCCCACGGCCCGGGCCCTCCGCACCGTCCGGGCCCTCGGTACCGGCCGAACCCTCGGTACCGGCCGAACCCTCGGTACCGGCCGAACCCTCCGTACCGGCCGAACCCTCCGTACCGGCCGAACCCTCCGTACCGGCCGGCTCGGCGAAAAACTCACTCCCACAACCGTTCGCCTAACCGTTGCTGCCCTTGCCGCGGCACTCGTGCTGGGTGCCACGTTCGCCGCCGGAAACTGGATCGCCCCGTCCGCACCGACAGCAACCCCTGATGGTGGACGTGCGCCCGTCCCCTCCCCGAGTGGTCCCGTCGAGGCCGGCCCGGCGATCATCTGCGCCGACGGCACGATCAGTCACGCCGCACCGCACCAGGGGGCGTGTTCCTGGCACGGCGGTGGGGCCGGTGCGGTCGTGTCGATCGAGGGCGACACCGTGCCCTGGACGACCGTGGACGCGTCGGTTCCCGATGTCCTGACCACACCCCGGGCACGATCCCGGGACGCGGCCGCCCGGCGGGTGATCAACGTGTACTACCGGGCCCTGTCACGCGGGAACTACCGCACCGCCTTCCGGCAGCTCAGCGCCGGCCAGCGGAAACGCCTGGGCCCGGGGCGGACCTGGTCGCGGAAGCTGACGGGCACCCGGTACCGCCACCTCGACGTGCTCTACCTGGACGACACCGCCACCGGCTACACCGTCACCCTGTCCTACGACCGGACCACCCGGAACGGCACCTGCACCTCCACGGTGCTGCAACGGACCATCACGACCGAACGAGGCCACCAGCGACTGGCCGACCCCACCGTCCTGGCCCAGTCCCCCTGCGCCTGATCCCCAAGACACCCCAAGACACCCCAAGACACCCCAAGCCCTCCACGATCCCTGAGATCCCCCAAGATCCCCTCCGTGATCAGGCAAAGTGTCCCCGGACCGCCGAGTCTGTCCGGGGACACTTTGCCTGATCACGAACGAAGTGGAGGGGGCAGGGGCGGGGGGCGGGGCCGCTGGACGCCTCGCTTCTTGACAGATTCACCGGCCCGAAGCAGGGTTTCCGCATCGGGGTACGGCCGTACCTCTCGGTGCCCTCACCACGGACGACGACGTCGACGGAGGATCTGCGTGCCCCTCGAGACCGAGGAAACGATTTTCACCTGGGGGGCCTCGCCGCTGAAGTTCGGGGCCGGGGCCCTCGACGAGATCGGTTTCGAGGTGAGCCAGTACGACGTCTCGCGCGTACTGATCATCACCGACACCACGATCAACGCCACCGGCATCCCGCAGCGCATCCAGGACCAGCTCGCGAAACACCACATCGGCTCGGAGGTCTTCGACGGCGTGCACGTCGAGCCGACCGACGAGAGCCTCGACCAGGCAATCGGTTACGCCCGCGAGCAGGGTCCCTGGGACGGGTTCATCGCGGTCGGGGGTGGCTCGGCCATCGACACGGCCAAGGCGGTCAACCTGATCACCACCGACGGTGGCGAGCTGATGGACTACCTGAACCGGCCGATCGGGCGCGCGAAAGCACCCAGCCATCAGCTGAAACCACTGATCGCCGTGCCCACGACGGCGGGCACCGGGTCGGAGAGTACGGCGATGTGCGTGCTCGACGTGCTCTCGATGCGGGTGAAGACCGGTATCAGTCACTGGCGGCTGCGGCCCACCCTGGCCGTGATCGACCCGCTGCTGACCATGACGCTGCCGCCGGAGGTCACCGCGTCGGCCGGCATGGACATCGTCTGCCACGCCCTGGAGTCGTACACCGCCCGCTGGTACACCACGTTCGACCGGAAACAGCCCGAGCAGCGGGTCACCTACTGCGGCGCGAACCCGGTCTCGGACCTGTGGTGCGAGAAGTCGCTGAGCCTGATGGCCGGGTCGTTCCGCCGGGCCGTGCACGACGGCGGCAACGACCTGGCGGCCCGCAGCGAGATGATGCTGGCCGCCACCTTCGCCGGGATGGGCTTCGGCAATTCCGGGGTGCACGTTCCGCACGCCAACGCCTATCCGATCGCGGGGATGGTGAAGGACTTCCGGCCGGGCGGGTACCCGCAGGACGAACCCATGGTGCCGCACGGCATGGCGGTCTCGCTGACCGCTCCGCAGTCGTTCCGGTTCACCTTCGACAGCGCACCGCAACGGCATCTTCAGGCAGCACAGTGGCTCTCACCCTCGTCCGGAGAACACCGGGACCCGTGCGAGCAGCTGCCGGGCGTGCTGGTCGACCTGATGCGCGACATCGGCATCCCGAACGGCATCCGTGCCGTCGGGTACTCCGAGGACGACATCGCCGGCCTGGTGCCGGGCACGATGAAACAGCAGCGGCTGCTCACCACCTGCCCGCGCACGCCGGACGAGGACGACATCGCCGCGATCTTCGCCGGATCACTCGAGAACTGGTGACGGGACCCGGACGCCCGAGGCAACAACGACGTCCTCAAGCAGTCAGGAACTCCGAGACCACCGCACCCCACGCCGCGACGTCGGCGGGACGGGACGCGGGCGTGTACAAGGTGGCGCCGGGCAGCAGGGACTCCAGCGCGGTGGCCGTGCTGAGCGGATGCCCGGGATCGTCGGGGAAGGTCAGGATCAGCGCCGGGTGTGGCAGCCCGGCGAGCTTCTCGGGCTCGGGCAGATCGGTCAGCGCCGCAGAGCGCCGTCGACGTCGACCGTGCTGTGGTTGGTGTCCGTCACTGTTCATCCTTTCAGATGCAGAGCTTTCGTGGCCGCCAGCGTACCGAGCAGCCTCAGGGCCTGGGCATCGGCCGAACCCGGTTCGGCGTGATAGATCACCAGATCCTGCCCCGGCGCGGCCCGCACCTCGAAGGTCTGCCCCGTGAGGGTGAGAAGACCCGCTTCAGGATGGTCGAAATGCTTACGCTCCAGGGTTTTCCCGCGCGCATCGTGCTCGCGCCAGAGCCGGGCGAAACGCTCGTCGCACAGATACCGGGCGAGCACCTCACGCACCCGCGGGTCGTCGGGCGCCTGCCCGTGGGCCACCCGGAACCCGGCCACGCAGTTGCGGGCCACGTCGTCCCAGTCGGAGTACAGCGAACCGGCGGAACCGAACACGACGCCCAGCAGGTTGCGTTCGCCCGGCCAGTCGCAGAACAGCGCGTCGGCCAGGGCGTTGGACGCGATCACGTCGTAGGCCCGGTTGTAGACGAGCGCCGGGTTGTCGGGCCAGGCATCCATGAGCTGAGCCAGGCTGGGGTGCACCCGGTCGGCCGGCCCCGGTGATCGCGCCCCGGACGACATCCCGGCGAGCCGGAACAGGTGTTCCCGGGCGTCGTCACCCAGCCGCAGGGCCGCCGCCAGAGCCGCGAGCACCTGGGCGGACGGATGCCGTTCGCGGCCCTGTTCGAGCCGCACGTAGTAGTCCACGCTGACCCCCGACAGCGCCGCGACCTCCTCCCGTCGCAGACCGGGCACCCGGCGCAGGCCGTCGGTGGGCAGGTTCACCGCGGACGGGGTGATGCGGGCGCGGGCACCGGTCAGGTAGTCGCCGAGGTCGGAGCGGGCCATACGGTCGATCGTAGGCAGGCTCGCGCCGACGTGCCTGGCCGTGGCACTCCCAGGCACGGCCCGATGGAGGAAAGACCCACAGAACTGATAGCAACACTCGGAGAAACATGAAGCACGACCCGCACGAACGCAGCCGCGGTGCGACCGAGGTCACTAGCGGTATTGTTAGCGTTCGTCAGACTCCCGGCATCCGATCACGTCCGCGAAGAAGGAGACGAACCGGTGGGAATCAGCCACATCACGCTCATCTCGATCCCGGTGACCGACCAGGACAAGGCGCTCTCGTTCTACGAGAGCCTGGGATTCAGCGTCACGAACGACCACATCATGACCGAGGAGGAGATGCCGCCGGAGCCGGACCTGCGCTGGCTGCAGCTCGGCACCACCACGGGTGACACCACGGTCGTGCTGGCCAACTGGACCGTCGGAGGGCTCGAACCCGGGGTGATGCACATGTCGGTAGCGGCCGACGACGTGAAGGCGCTGCACAAGTCGCTCGCCCTGAAGAATTTTGACCCTTCGCCGATCTTCGACGCGCCGTTCGGCTCGTTCTTCAACGTGAACGACCCGGACGGCAACGGCGTCATGGTGGTCGAGGAGAAGAAGTAGTCCACCGACCGGCGCCCGGGTGCTCACACGGAGCACCCGGGCGCGATCACGGGGCCCAGCGACCGGCCCGCATCACGGCCCACGGATCGGACCCGTCGGCCCGGGCCCGGGACCCAGCCGCGGCCCAGCCGTAGATGCCCTTCGCCATGAACGACGAGGCATCGGCCTCCATCGCGCCGAAGACCTCGGCCCGGGCCCGGTGCACCTGCGGGTCATCGTCAGCCGCCAGGGCCGCCAGTTCCACGAGATGAGCCGCCAATCGGTGATTCCCGCTGTTCAACAGGGCCAATGCGCGTTCCGCCAGTTGGCCGGGCCCACCGGCCAGTTCACTGATCTCGGTGGCGAGTTCGGCACGGGGCGCGGGGCGCAGCGCGGCGGGGTCCCCCTCGTACCAGCCGCCGTAGGCTCGCCAGAGGTTGTGCAGGATGAACTCGGGATCGTCGTAGGTCGGCCGCAAATACGGCCGGGCGAGCAGTTCTTTCACGGTCGGCGTGAGAATGCTCTTCGAGTGCAGGATCTCGTCGAGCGTGGCCCCGGCGTTCATCAGGTCGACGGTGGCGTCGTGCAGATGGGTGAGCACCGTGGCGGCATCGGTCAGGGTGCGGGCCACCTTCGCCGCCCCTCGCACGGGTACCCCGTGACCGGGCAGCAGCAGCTCGGCCCCCAGGCCGGCCATCCACTCCAGCGTCGCGGCCCACTCCGCCACGTGCCGCTGCGCCTTCTGCGGGTTGCCGGCATTCGGCGCGTTCCATGCGTAGAAGTCCCCGCAGAGAAGCACTTTCAGGTCGGGGATCCAGGCGGTCGTGGCATCGTCGGTCTCCCCCCGGGCGTGCCGAAGATGTACCCGCAGACCCCCGTGATCGAGCTGCAGCTCGTCGGTGTAGGTGCGGTCGGGATACCGGTACACCTCCGGCCAGGTGAGGCCCGGCGCACGGAACTGCCGCTGGTTCACCAGGGCGTTGTAACCGGGGGTGAGCCGGTACCGGTCGAACCGGCGGGCAATGTCTACATGGCCGACCACCGTCACCGGACGATCCGGATCAGCGTCGATCACCGTTGCCCCGCAGACATGATCGATGTGACCGTGGGAGTACACCAGCGTCGACACCGGCCGGGCGGTCAGGGCCCGGAGCGCGGCGAGGAACCTCTGCGCGTTCGTGCGGTCACCCGCGTCGAACAGCAGTAGGGCGTCACCCACATCGATCACGTAGACATTGCCGGTGGCCGGCCACATCCAGACGCCGTCGGCGACCCGGTGCAAGCCCTCCCGGTTCAGTTGCCCGGAGTAGTAGGGCCGCAGGTCGGCGTCCCCCGCCCACACCCGATCGGCGTAGGTGAGCAGGTCGTCGGCCATCAGCGGGTCAGGTCGGCGCCCGGCGCGTCAGGAGCCTCCCGGATCGTGCGGCCCGAGCCACCCGGGCTCAGCCCACGAGCCGCCCGGCCGATCATCCGCCGCATTCCCTTCATCACGAAACCACCGCTGCGGCGCTGGAAATCCCACTGATCATTGGCGTGCGGAAAGGTTCGGACGGGAATCCCGATACCGAGGAACTTACACAAGGTGGGCCACCCTTCTTCGACTCTGTACACGAGAAGACGCTCCGCCGGGACAGCCTCGCGCACGGCCGCCAGATGCTTCTCGAAGACCTCGACGGCATAGTCCTCGTCGTGGATCGGGCCGTCGGCGAAATGCCGGCGGAAAATGCCGTCGTAGGTCTCGTTGAACGACCGCAGCCGCCGGTCGGCGAACCGCAGCGGCACCCGGATCAGCCGCACCAGCAGCCGGCTGGGGAGGTCACGGCGGTAGACCAGGAAGATGGTGCGCATGCTGGAGCGGTGCCAGCGCCGAGGGTCACGGACCGTGAGAATCACCTTGGCGTCGGGGTAGTACTCGACGAGCTCGGCCCAGAAGGCCGCTCCCGGCCAGTCCACCGTGGAACGGTATCCCTCGAAGACCCTGTCCCAGTCGCGATCGCCGGCCAGGGCCGCCTCCCAGTGCGCCAGCCGGTCGGGGTCCTGGAAGATCTCCCGGGTGTGGTAGGTGGGGCCGAGGCCGAGAATCTCCAGGGCCTGCTTCAGCGTGGTGGTGCCGGTACGGCCGAAACCCACACCGATGACGTCCATGTCATGCCCTCCCGTCCGGGTCCGGCGTTCTCAGGTGCGGGCCGTGGCCCGTCGGAAGAGCGCTGTCGCCAGCGGCACGAAGACAACGAGCAGTCCGGCCGACCAGAGCAAGGACGCGGTGGCGTCGCCACCCGGGTCGGCTCCCGCGAACAGGTCACGGGCGGTGTTGATCGTGAGGGTGACCGGGCTGTTGTCGCTGAACGGGCGCAACCAGCCCGGCATCGACTCGGACGGTACGAACGCCGAACTGACGAAGCCGAACAGGAAAACCCAGGGCATGGCGGTGGTCTGGGCACCTTCGGCGCTGCTCGCGGTGACGCCGACGACCGCCAGCACCCAGCACACGGCGAAGCCGAAGAACACGAGAACCCCGATACCACCCAGCACCTGGAGGAAACTGCCGTGCAACCGGTAGCCGAAGGCATAGGCCACCGCGCCGGTCACGATCACCGCGACGAAGTTGCGCAGGGCTTCGGCCACGGTGCGGCCGAGCAGCACCGCCGAGGTGTGCATCGGCAGACTACGGAACCGGTCCATCATGCCGTTGCGCATGTCTTCGGCAATGCCCACGCACATGCCGGCGATGCCGCCGAACACCACGATCTGCCCGAACACCCCCGGCAGCACGAACTGCTTGTAGTCGTTGCCGGGCACCGAGATCGCGCCGCCGAAGACGTAGGTGAAGAGGATGAAGAACATCATCGGCTGCAGTACCGCCGCCATCAGCTGATCGGGCCGCCGCACGGTGTGCTTGATCGTGCGCAGCGTCAGCAGGGCCGCATCGCTGAGGAACCAGAGCACGCCACCGGCGGCGGCCCCGGACGGGACCGGTGGACCGGTGGTGATCTCCTCGGGCCGGGTGGTCGACGTCATGGCTGGGCCTCCTCCGGCTCGTCGATCGGGTGGGCGCTCGACCCGGACCGGTCCGGCGGTGGTGCGCCGGGTTTGATGCGCCGGCCGGTCAGAGTGAGAAAGACGTCGTCGAGGGTGGGGCGCCGCACCGAGTGCGTCACCAGGGCGATGCCCGCCGCGTGCAGGGCCCGCAGGTGCTCGTTGACGGAGGTCACGTCACCCACCAGCGGCACCGTGATCTGGGCCAGGATGCGATCGGTCACCGGTTCGTCCACTCCGTCGTGCCGCACCACCGCGACCGCCCGGTCGAGGTCGGCGGGATCGGCCAGGAGGAACTCCACCCGGTCACCACCAATCCGGGTCTTCAGCTGGTCGGGCGTGCCCTGGGCCACCGTGCGCCCGTGATCCAGCACCGTCACCGAGTCGGCCAGATGATCGGCCTCGTCGAGGTACTGCGTGGTCAGCAGGATGGTCGCGCCTCCCCGGGCCAGCCCCTGGATCTCGTCCCACAGGCCGAGGCGGGCCTCCAGGTCGAGCCCGGTGGTCGGTTCGTCGAGGAAGAGCACCCGGGGCCGGATCAGGATGCTCGCGGCCAGGTCGAGACGGCGCCGCATCCCGCCGGAGTAGGTGCGTACCTGCTGACCCGCCACCTCGGACAGCCCGAAACGCTCGATCACCTCACCGGCCCGGCGCCGGGCCTCGGCCCGGCGGATCCGATACAACCGGGCCACCAGCTCGAGGTTCTCCCGCCCGGTGAGGATGGGATCGACCGCGGCGAACTGGCCGGTGAGCCCGATCAGATGGCGCACCCGCGACGGGTCGCGGGCCACATCGACGCCGCAGATCTCGACGGTGCCGGCGTCCGGTTTCAGGAGAGTGCTGAGAACCCGGACGGTGGTGGTCTTCCCGGCCCCGTTAGGACCGAGCAGACCCACCACACTGCCCTCGGCCGCCGAGAGCGACAGGCCGTCCAGCACGTCGGAGCGGCCCAGGCGTTTTCTCAGGCCAGAGACGGAGATCACATCAGCCATGGAACGACCCTAACCTCAATTGGTTCATGTTTCTACAGCGATCTGCGCATCAGTCCGCGAGACGAACGGGGATCGCAGCGAAATCACGTAGCGGGATGGAACGGCGGCGCACCGGCGGTCCCGCCAGAACCAGGCTCGGGAACAGGTGATGCAGACGAGGTAGCAACACCCCCATCTCCACCATGGAAAGCCCGGCTCCGAGGCAGTAATGGATACCCGCGCCGAAACTGAGCGGCCGGGCCGAGGCCACCGTCGGACGGCCCGGGTCAAACGTGTCACCGTTCTCGAACACCTCCCCGTCCCGGTTGGCCGAACCGATGAGCAACCGCACCTGGGCTCCGGCCGGCACTGTTCCCCCGCTCAGCTCCACGTCCTGGGCCGCGAACCGGATACCGGGGGCCACGTGGACCGACGGCTCGTACCGCAGGGTCTCCGTGACGAAACTCGCCGTACTCTGCTCGTTCTCCAACCAGCGGGACCGGGACGGGTCGGCCAGGAGCAGCAGCACGGCGTTGTCGATCGCCGTCGCCGTGGTCTCGAAACCGGCCGACCAGAGTGTGAAGAGCAGGTTGCGCAGTTCCTTGTCGTCCACCCGGCCCGATTCCTCGTCCCGCGCCGCCACCAGCATGGACACCAGGTCGTCGCGGGGGTCGGACCGGCGCCGGGCGATCAGGCCGTCCAGATACTCCCCCAGAGCGCGGAACGCCTCGTCGGCCCGCTGCACCGCCTCGGGCGTGGCCGCCGGGTCGACCACATTCATCATCTCCGGCACCCCTTGGGCCAGCCGCCTCCGGTCGGCCTCCGGAATACCGATCAGGTCCGAGATCATGTGCATGGGGATCGGCATGGAGATCGACTCGTGCAGGTCCACGGTCTCCCCCGAGCGCAGCCGTTCGGCGACGTCGGCCAGCACCTGTTCCGTGCGGTGCTCCAGCCCGTGACGCAGGCCGGCCAGGCGACGGGCGGTGAACCCGTTCCCGATCAGCCCGCGCAACCGGGTGTGCTTCGGCGGGTTGCTCCCCACCAGAGCGGTCACCAGCACCTCGAACGCCTCGTGCTCGACCGCCTGGGGGAACATCTGGTCCATCATCTCCGGGTCTACCCCCGGGAAGAGGTCGGCCCGCTTCAGCACGCGGTCCACGTCCTCGTGGCGACTGATCAGGTAGGCGCCGAACTGGCTTGCGTAGAGCGGGGACTCGTGCCGGAGCCGGGCATAGATCGGGTAGGGGTCGTCCCGTCCCTCCGGCATCAGGAGCTGCATCAGGACGTCGGGCTCGGCCTCGGTTCCGGGATGTGTCCGGGACGTGGTCATCAGTGCCTCCTCAGGCCCAGCCGTGCGGGTGCCCGGGGGTGGGCAGGGGGCCGCACATGTTCTGCGCCCGCACCATGGAGTCGCGCAGGAACGCCGCCACGATCCTCCGTTCGGAGAGCTGGATGTCCGCCGGCAGGTTGTCCCAGTTCTCCAGGAAGACCTGGAACAGCGCGCGGTCCAGTCCGGCGGGCTCGATGTAGAGCTTTCCGCTCAGCTCGGTGGTCCACGACGGGCGCTTCAGCCGGAACTCCAGCCAGGGCAGGTAGGAGGGGAAGGCCTGGTTGGGTTCGACGTGCCGGTCGACGTGCATCTCGACGATGCCGCTGGCGTCGCCCATCACCAGGGTCAGCCGATCTCCCGGGGTGAACGACCCGAACCGGCGCTGGAGCCAGTACCGCAGGGCCTCCGGCCGGGACAGCATCTCCCAAGCGTCGTACGGCGTGGACTCCAGCTCGATCTGTACGTAGGGCCCCATCCGCCGCCAGGGCCAGCGCCAGGTCGTACCCGTGCGCAGGTAGCCCGAGAGCTGGTCGAGAATCCCGGGCCAGCCGTTACCGTTCCAGCCCCGCCAGTCCGAGGGAGGGTTGTAGGCCTCCTCGATGGCGGTCACCCGGGTGCCGCCCTCGACCGGCCGCAGCTCCCAGATCACCCGGGTCGCCGGGCCCACTCCGACCCATCGCCAGTAGTGCTTGAGCACGGCACCGGCGGGGCCGGGCGCCTGCGCCTGGAGCGTGTGGCACTGGAAGAACTCGCCGTCCTCGAAGTCGAGTACGTAGTCGGTCCCGATCTCGGCGACCGGCCCCCGCACCACCGCGAGCCAGTGCCGGATCTCGTCAGGAGTGGTGAGCGCGTCCCAGACCCGTTGCACCGGATGGGGTATCTCGGCCACCGCGACCAGCCGCTCCCAGCGGTCCTGCACGATCGAACGGGCCGCGGCGGCGTTCAACGGCGGGAAGACCGCCCGGGCGCTCGCCGGTTCCAGTTCCCGGAAGTCCGGCCAGGCCTGGTCGGACGGCTCCCCGGCTCCGTTGGACGCGATGGTTTCGTTGATGACGGACACTGTGGCCTCCGGCGTTCGGGGCCGGCAGGAAACCGGCCCGATCGGTCGGGGCCCGACGCCTTCTACTTGAGATACAGCCTCGCGGAAAGCTTCTCGATCGCCTGCCCGATGCGCCGCTCTCTCGTCTGCGCCTGCTTGGCCCCGGTGATCCAGCTGACGTACTCCTTCTTGCGGGAGTAGGAGAGCTGGTCGAAGAAGTCGTGCGCGGCCGGCTCGGCGGCCAGCGCGGTGGTCAGATCGTCGGGCACCTCGACGGTGCGGGTAGCGGCGTCGGGCGAGATGGTCACCGTGACCTCGTCACCGGCCCGGACCCCGGCGGCCGCCCGGACCGCCTGGTTCACCACGATGTAGTGACCGGCCGGACCGCTCATCACCGAGCCGGTGAAGCCGGCCCGTTCGGCGCCGGCCACCTCGCCCCGCACCGGGAGCCGGGACTTCACTCCCAGCCTCCGGGCCACCTCCGGCGGCACCGTCACATAGGTCCACGCGCCGACCTGTTCGCAGACCAGCTCGCCCTGAAAGGTCTCGGACACCTGACTACCTCCGCCCCGTCGGTGGCTGTACGGGTGCCCATGCTACGTCCGGCGGCGTAGGCCCGGGCCCACACCGCCGGACGCAGTCACAGGAGAGGCGGCGCTCAGGCCGGGCTCGTCGCCATCTGCCGCCGCAACGTCGTGGTCGGCCTCCCCTCGGCCATGTCGCACACCCTGACCAGCGTGTCGTACGCGACCAGGGCGCCCCGCAGCGTCTCGTTGTAGAGATCACCGGCGGAGACCGCCAGGTCGCGCATCGGCTGCATGAAGGTCAGGAAGAAGGTGTTGAAGTCGAAGCCGGACAGGATCTCGTGCCCGAAGTCCTCCATCCGCTGCAACAACTGCACCCGCACCCGGAGTTTTCGCAGCAACGCGATCCGTGCCTGCGCCATCCCCTGGAAGCCACCCTCACCGAGTTGCTGAAGTCGCTGCTCGTAGCATTCGTCGCGTCCTTTGCCGAGGGCCAGCGCGGCGTAGGCCTGCAGGTTGTCGTACTGCTTGACCGCCAGGTCGATGTGCTCGACGGTGCCACTGATCGCCTTGAAACAGGCGTCGTAGGTGGCCAGGACCTCCGTCATCTTGCCGGCCACGACCGATCGGTCGAAGGTCCCGTCCGGGGCAACGGCCCCGGCCGAGGCCTCCACCACGCAGCGCACGGTGTCGTCCAGGCTGGCGAGCGCGTCCATGCAGTCACGGACCGAGCGGAGCGTGGCGGCGGTGGCGACGGCGTCGGCGACGAGCCCTTCGGCGATGTCCGACGCATCCTCACCGCCATAGTTGGTCGGAGGACATTCGTTGTGCAGTCCCAGGACGCCCACTGGCTTCTCCCATCATCGGAAAGTCGCTCCCGTACCGATGCTAGGGACCTGGACGAGGAGACTCCTTCTTGGAACTTGCGCAGACCGGCGCAACCTGGGAGAACGCCGGGCCCACGGAAAACCCAATACTGGCGCGGAAGGTTGTCCTAGAAGGGATGGGATCTCTTGCAGCAGACGGGAACCGGGAACCCACCGGAACAGCAGACGACCGCGCACCTGGCCGAGGTCTTCGACCGGGCCGCGCCGTCCTACGACCGCACCGGGGTGGAGTTCTTCTCCCTCATCGGGCAGCGGCTCGTCGCGAGAGTTCCGCTCCGTCCGGGCGATGACGTGCTGGACCTGGGCTGCGGCCGGGGCGCCTGCACCTTCCCGGCGGCCCGGGCGGTGGGCTCCGGCGGGTCGGTGACCGCTATCGACGTCTCCCCGGAGATGGTCGCCCGAACGGCCGCCCTGGCCGCCGGGGCGGGCCTGGGTCAGGTCGCGGTGAGCACCGGTGACGCCTCCGACCCGGCATTCGCACCCGGATCGTTCGACGCGATCACCGCCGGGCTGGTGGTCTTCATGCTGCCCGACCCCGCCGCCGCGATCCGCGTCTACCACGATCTTCTGCGCCCCGGTGGAACTTTCGCGATGAGCCTGTTCGGCGCCGACGATCCGGCGTTCTTCGAGGTGACGGCCGGGGCGCTGCCCTTCCTCGAGGGCGGCCTGCCACCGGTACCGGGCCGCGACTCCAGCCCCTTGCGCAGCCGGGACGGAGCCCAGGACCTGCTGCGCCGGTCGGGTCTGGTCGGGGTCGAGCTCGCGCAGGAGCACCTGGATCTGGTCTTCACCGGCCCGGACCAGTGGTGGGACTGGCTCTGGCAGACGGCGGGACGGGTCGTGCTGGAACAGATTCCGCCGGACCGGCTACCCGCGGCCCGGGCCGAGATGGCCCGCCGGATGGAGGCGGTCCGCGACGAGCGGGGCTCGTTCCTGACCCACTGGGAGGTGTGGTGCGTTCGCGGCACCGCCCCGGGAGGTGACCGGCCATGACCCTCCTGACCGGCAGCCGGACGCCCCCGCTGATCAGCGGGGGCCGGTTCATCGGCAACCTGGGCGAGTTCATGCGTGACCCGGTCGCCCTGATGCGGCGCGGGCAGCGGGAACAGGGTCCGGTGTTCACGGTCCGGATGGGACCCCGGCGGGCGGCGGTGGTGGTCGGGCCGGCCGAGAGCAAGGCTGCGATTGCCCAGCCCGAGACGGTTCTCGCGGTCGCACCGGTCTACCAGTGGCTCCGGCCGATGTTCGGGGCGGTGATGCAGGCCGCCGACCACGAGGTCTACCTGCGGCAGCGGGACGCGCTGATGCCGGCGTTCCGTTCCCACCACCACGACGCCTACCTGACCGCCATGGCCGCGGAGGTCCGTGCCTGGCTGGGCCGGCTGGGCACCGAGGGAACCTTCGACATCGGCACCGAGCTGGACGACGTGTCGATGCGGATCGCAATGCGGATCTTCCTCGGACCGGAGTTCGAGCCGTACCGCCCCCGGTTCCGGCGGCTGTTCACCGACATCGCGGCCGGGATGGAATTCTTCCTCCCGGCGAACGCACCGTTGCCCCGATTGATCCGCCGTAACCGGGCCCGCCGGGAGGCCTTCGAGCTGATGCGGCCCTACCTGGAGCGCGTACGGCAGGATCCGGACCCCGAACGTTACGGCTTCCTGGGCCATCTCGTGCGCAGCACCGCCTCCGAGCCGATGGACGACGAGACTCTCGGTGGCCTGATCATGATTCTCGTGTACGCCGCCTACGAGACGACGTCGGCCCAGACCGGCTGGGCGCTCGTTCTCCTGCTGCAGCATCCGGCGATCGCCCGCCGCGTGCGTGACGAGGTGTGTGATCTCCTGCCCGGCCCGGTGGACGTGGTCGAGGACGACGACCTGGCCCCGCTGCGCCGGGCCGGTGAGCTCTCCCGGTGCCTGCTGGAGGCGCAGCGGCTGCGCCCGGTGACCACGATGCTGACCCGCCAGACGGCCACCGCCTACCGTGTGGGGGACTTCACCGTGCCGGCCGGCTGGCAGACGCTGTTCTGCCCGCCTGTGACCCATCGGGACGAGGATCTCTACCCGGACCCCGACCGGTTCGACCCCGGGCGCTTCGCCCCGGATCGGGACGCCGGCGGTGTGGCCCGGTCGGGTCTGCTCAACCAGGGCGGTGGGCTGCACGCCTGCCTGGGCACACGGTTCGCCGAGCTGGAGATGGGCACGATCCTGGGTCTGCTGACCCGATGCCACGACCTGGAGCTGATGACGCCGGAGCCGGCCGCGGCGCCCGGTCTGGGCATCATGCGGCTGGCTCCCACCACGGTGGGTTACCACCAGCGCTTTTAGCAATAGCGAGATGCTCTACTAACGGTTGCTAAACGGTTTCTTAGCACATATAACGGTCACTCAGCAGAACGGTGCCATCTGGGGGGCCGAGAATGCCGAGCGACGCCGAGACGGCGGTCGAGCGAGTCGTCGACGCCATGCACGAACGCCTGGGCGAACCCTTCACGATCGACGACATGGCCCGGGTCGCCATGTTCAGCAAGTACCACTTCACCCGCGTCTTCCATCAGGTGACCGGGCTGCCTCCGGCGCGCTACCTGAGCGCCGTCCGGATCGCCGAGGCGAAACGGCTCCTGCTCACCACCTCCTTGAACGTGACCGACATCAGCCTCCGGGTGTCGTACGCCAGCCTCGGCACCTTCGGCACCCGCTTCCGGCAGAGCGTCGGCCTCTCGCCCCTGGCCTTCCGCGAGAGCCGGGGCTGGCGGCCGCTGCCGGAGCAGCCCGCGGAGGAGGACCGGTCGTCCGCGCCGTGCGGAGGGTCGGTGCACGGAGTGGTGATTCCACCGCCGGGCGCGGCGGGCCTACTCTTCGTCGGGCTCTTCCCCCGGCCCGCGTTCGAGGGAGATCCGGTGCGTTGCTGCCTGACCGGCGCCGGGCGCTTCGACCTGGACCGGGTACCTCCCGGTCGCTGGCACATGTTCGCCTACCTGACCGTGCCCGGCCGGATCTTTCGCACGCATCCCGCGCCCACCTCACCGTGCCGGGCCATCAGCGGACCGGTCCGGGTATCACCCGGCCGTGCCGCACCACCCCTGCGACTGGGCCTGCGTCCGCACCGGCGGATCGACCCTCCGATGCTCGGCGCGATGTACACGGCCTGACGCGCCCCGCCCGGCCTGGTGATCGCCTGACCGAGGGACGTACCATGGTGACTATCTCTTTGAGGATCGACCTGCCCGGAACCGGTGCGTGCACCGCCCGGCCCGCGAACGGATACCACCATGGCCACCGCTCCCGACAAGCGCATGTACGGGCAGTTCTGCGGCCTCGCCGCTGCGCTGGACGTGATCGGTGAACGCTGGACGCTGCTGATCGTGCGGGAGCTGCTCCTGGGTCCCGCCCGGTTCAACCAGCTGGCCGAGAACCTGCCCGGCCTCGGCCCCAACCTGCTCTCCAGCCGGTTGCAGACCCTGGCCAACGAGGGCCTCGTGGACTCCGCCCCGGTGGAGGGCGACGGCCGGGGCAAGGTCTACCAGCTCACGGCGCTCGGCGCGGGGCTGCGCCAGCCGGTGCTGGCGCTGGCCCGGTGGGGGCTGCAACGTCTGGACGACGACATCGCGGTCAGCGGTTACACGCGTGCTGCCTGGGGTTTCCTCGCCGTCGAGGCGATGGTGGCGGCCGGGCCCCGACCCACGGTCGATGAGACCTACGAGTTCCGGGTCGACGACGAGGCTTTCCACATCGAGGTCCGCGACGGCAAGGCGGTCACCGGTCGGGGCGCCGGACCCGACCCCGCCATCATCTGCTCCACCGACGCCGGCACCTTCATCCGGATCGGGGCCGGCCTCCTCAGCCCCTTCGAGGCCGTCGTCACCGGGCGACTCAACCTCCAGGGCGATTTCGAGGCGATCGAGCGATGCACCCGGTTGATGGGCCTGGCCACCGACGGATGACGGCCGGTACACCCGTCCACCTCCTTCGCGACCTTCCCGCGCAACCGTCGCGGGTGTGGTCCGCCCTCACCGGAACCGATCATCTCAGTCTCTGGTTCACGCCCACCCGCCGTACCCCGGACGGGGTCTACGAACTGACCTTTCACGAGGATGACGGCGAGTACACGAAACGGTTCGTGATCGGTGCCTGCTCCCGCGGGAAGGACCGGGCGCTGAGATCGTTCCACGGGCGGCTCGAAGACCCCGGCTACCCGGACAGCACGGTCTCGTTACGACTGTGGCCGCACGGCTCCGGTACCCGGCTCGAGCTGACGCATCACGATCCACCGCCCTCGCTCGCCGAGGGATACAGCACCGGATGGGCGGAGTACCTGGATGCTCTGGCGCAGCACCTCGACCGCTGACGTTCCCGGGCCGGCTCGGTCCGCGTTCCACCCGGTCCGCGCGCCGCCCGGTCCGCGATCCACCCCGGTCCGCGATCCACCCCGGTCCGCGCGCCGCTCAACCCGCGTTCCGCGCGGATCCGCCGGGCCAGTTCACCGCCCGGGACGTCGTCACCTGCCGCCCACGCACCACCGCACGCGCCACATTGCCTGCCGGGCCACCGGATTCGCCGAGGCCGAGTCGCCGGTGCCTCGCCCCGGACGGCGGTCGGCAGATCCGCACCAGCCGGTCCAGTCGGTCCAGTCGCTGACTGTCCTGACCGGAGCGGTCCGGGCTGCTCGTCCCTCCCGCTCCGACCGACACGCCGCCGGGGCCGTCACCGCCGATCAGCGCGGTACCACCCACTCCCCCGATGCCACAGACCTCCCGGCCCGGACCGGACTGCGGCCCACCCAGGGCGATGTCGGGCGGCACCCGGTTCCGCTCGTCGAGCAACGCGAAGGTCACATCGGCGCCCCAGCCGGCCGGTACGACGGCGAAACCCGCACCCGCGGCCGCCTGGGCACTGGCCGCGGCCATCCCGACCCCCTCCCACAGCGACCACTCGGCCACAACGATCCGTACCCCCGGGAACTCCGGGCGCAACCGGGCCGCCTCCCGTCGCAACAACTCGTTCGTCAATGCATAGGCCCCGAACATCGGGTGGGGACGCCGGGACTCCACCGAGCCGAACGCCACCACCGAGCGAAGCCCTTGAGGGGCCAGCGCCGTCACCCACCGCCGCAGCGCCACGGCCTTCTCGACCGCGCTCTCCTCCAGCACCGCGACATCCAGGTCCAGCACCGGGGTCAGGTCCAGACGGCCGGCCGCCTGCACGAGATGGGTCACGGGCCAGGGCCGTTCGGGAACCCGTGCGGCCACGTCAGCGGTGCTCGAGAGCGCGCCGGCGGGCAGGTGACCGGTGACGGGACGCCGGTCGACCAGCCACACCCGTCCGGTTCCCGGTCCGACCGCACCACCGGGCCCGACCGCACCACCCGAACCGACCGCACCACCCGAACCGACCGCACCACCCGAACCGGCCGCACCATCCGAACCGGCCGCACCATCCGAACCGGCCACACCACCCGAACCGGCCACAATTCCCCGACCGGCCGAACGGAAGGAGCCCGCCGACCGGGCCGCCAGATGCCGGCCGATCCCGCCCAGCCCTCCGGTGATGGCGAGGCCCTCGATGCGCGGCGGTCCGACGGCAATCTCGAGGGGAACGTGACGCCAACCGGGTGAGGGGCCCACTTCCCTCACCCGCAGGCCTGGATGCTCGGCGCGAGCCGCCCACAGCAGACTCCCACCGCCGGCACCCCCGTGCTCCAGCACCAGGGGCACCCCGGCCGCCAGGGCCCACCGCACCCCGTCCAGGAGCAGCCCGGCATCACCGGGCCGCCAGGTCTCACCCAGCTTCACCCGGGCCTCACCCTCCGCCGTCACGAGCACGGAATCGCCGTCGGGACCGGGGCGCTGACCGGAGCCGGTCGGCGCGAAGGTGAGATCTGTCGCGGGCAGAGTCATCAGAACCGCCCCGCCGTCGGAATATTCCGCCCGGGAGCCGACAGAGCAACGTCCGAGTAATCCCACCCGGCTCGCGACCGTAGCGTAACCATTGCCTTTAAAGGCATTTTCAGATCCTTTCCACGTTCTGGAGGACTGCCGGTGACTATGGACATGGACCAACCGATGCAGATGGCGGGCGGACAGGCGTCTCTGTGGGACACCTTGGGCGCCGCCGGACTCGGGCTCTGGGCGATCGTCATGTGGGCTGCTGTCCTGCGCCTGGCCGTCGCCGGGCGACGCCCCGGCCAGCTCTGGGTGTACCGGGCCAGCCTGGCCGTGATCGGAGCCGGCGTGATCGGCCAGCTGGGGCACGTGCAGGAGCACATCGCCCAGGTGGGGTACTGGGCGATGCATCCGGAGGCCAAGCCCTGGATGACGCCGTGGGGTGACGGCCTGGCCCGGGGATTCAGCTCGTTCACCACCGACACACCCGGTTTCGGTATGGAGATCCTGCATTTCGTCGGCAACTCGATCTTCCTCGCCGGTATCGTCGGCGTTGCGCTGATCACGCGGCACACGCTCGGAACCCGGTCGCGCCGGTGGGGTGTGATGGGCACCTGGATGCAGGGCATCCACGGCGTCGAGCACCTGGTGCTGACCCTCTCGGTCGGCCTGGGAGCGGCCCGGCCGATCGGCCTGTCCACCTGGCTGGGCCTGATGCCGCCCGGGCCCGGGCTGTGGACCTACCGGATCTGGTGGCACTTCCTGGCCAACATCGTCGGGACCGCGATCTTCGCCGTTGCCCTCCGACACCTGTGGCGGGAACGGGCCGCGGTGCGGGCCTCCTGGGAGACCGGCACCGCCGGCGCGCTCGCGGCGGAGGATCAGCCCGAGACCGTCCCGGTGCCGGCCGCACTCTGAGCGTTCCGGGCCGGCTGTCCACCGTCGGCCCGGAACCGGTACGGATCAAGAGCCTTCGTGAGCTCGTCCGGTATCCGGACCGGCCTCAGTCCTTCCGCCCCCCGCTCCATGACCGCCACCGACTGGGTACCGCGGGCCAGGAGTATCTCGGGCGCCGGGAGGGTGCGCACGTAGTCGTAGGACATCGTCAGCCGGTGACCGGTCTGCGAGTCCAGACGCATCCGTATCTCCACGACGTCCAGGGCCTGGCCCTCCGCGAAGAACTCGGCCGAGCAGTCGAGCGTGACCAGGGCCAGGCCCGACGCCAGCGCGGCGATCACCCCCGGGGCATGATCGGCCAGGAAGTTCTCCCGGCAATGCCCCTGCCACCGCAGGTAGTGCGCGAAGTAGACGTTACCCACCAGGTTGGTCTCGTCCAGCGTCACCCGGTGCCGGTGCGCGTAGTAGGGATGTGCGCTCATCGTGCGACCTCCACCGTGATCGGTCCCGCGGCCGTATCCAGTCGCAGGGCACCTTCCGGCGAGGTCGCCCCGGTGCCCCGGTGCCAGCTCACCCCCGCGCGAGAGCCGGGGGCGCCGACGAGCCGGAACTGCTCGATCACGCCGGGTTCTCCCGGCCCGGCCGGCACCACCCGGACGTCGTAGCCCTCGTCCCCCGTATTGAGGGCACGGGTCACCAGCGGCCCGACCAGCGGCAGCGCCAGACCGGAACAGTCGAGAGGACCGACCGAGCGCACCCTCAGCCCGCTCCACCGCTCGAGGAGCACACCGGTCACGTCCGAGGCCGTCACGTCGAAGACGAAATCCGTCTCGTCCTGCGACATCTGGACCGCGTGCACGGTGATCTCCCCCTCCGCACGGGCGTGCACGGTGACCCGGTCCACCGACACCGGCAGCACCCGACGGTCGGGGACACAGGCCTGGAGCACATGGATCATCGCGTCCCGGGCGGCCGGATCGCCGAGCACCAGCCGCTGGTCGAGGAACTCACCGAACCACCGGGCCCCCGGATCGGTACCGACCGTCGCCAGCACCTCGTAGGCACCGAGCCGGTACAGCCCGCGCACCCGGGCGAATCTCGGCCCGTGGAAGAACAACGATCCGTACAACCCGGCGGCCGGCATCGGTCGGCCCGGTGGCAGCGTCCGGCCCGGGCCGCTGTCCTTCGCCTCGAGGGCTGTCTGCGTGGCGGCGAAATGATCTGTCGAGAAACCCGTCTCCTCACTGCGCAACACGGCGCGCACGCTGCCGTCGTCACCGGCGAGCACGGCCACCCGAACCGTGCGACTGCCTCGCTCGGGCACGGTCACCGGCGCGGCCAGGCGCAGATCCCGGAAGGTTCCGGGCACCGGTTTGGCCCCTACCTCGACGGCGGCCTGCGCCATCGCCTCCAGCCCGAGCACCGCCGGGAGCAGGACCACGCCATCGACCCGGTGGTCGGCCAGGGCCTGGTCGGTGCCCAGCGACACGGCCGAGTCCGCGATCAGTTCCACCTGGGGTGTGTGGCTGCGCAGGGTCTCCAGGAACCGGCCGCCCGGATCGGCACCGGCCGGGCGGGCCAGTCCCGGCCCGGCTGGCAGCCGACCGCTGACCATGACGTCCGGCGGGAGTCCGGGCGTAGCAAGAAGCCTGAGTAGCCAATCGGTTCCGGTACCGGTCGGGATGGGGGCCACGCCCTGCCGGCGCAGCCGGTCGACCGCTCCCAGGTGCTCTCCCATCCCGGTGCCCTCCCATACCGACCAGCCGACGTTCAGCCACCGCACCCGGGGCCGCGACCGCGTCAGCTCCCGGCAACGCCGGCCCAGCCACTCGTTGGCGATCGCATATTCCGCCTGTCCGGCCAGACCGGTGCGCGCGATCACCGACCCGAAGGTGACGACGAAACGCAACTGGCCGGGATCCACGCAGGCGACCAGGTTCTCGAAGCCCGTGATCTTCGGGGCCAGGGTCTCCCGCAAACCCTCGGTGGTGATGTCCGCGATCAGCGCGGGCACATTGCGGCCGGCTGCGTGGAGAAGCCCTCGCACCGGGCCGAT
Organism: Kineosporia sp. NBRC 101731; assembly: GCF_030269305.1. NCBI lineage: Bacteria > Bacillati > Actinomycetota > Actinomycetes > Kineosporiales > Kineosporiaceae > Kineosporia > Kineosporia sp. NBRC 101731. Next base: position 106,553 of record NZ_BSTC01000006.1, on the reverse strand, counting down.
CCGTTCGGCCACCCTCGCCATCACCGTCCGGACGCCGGCGGCATCCGTGACATCCACCTGCTCGTAGACAACGCTTTCCGGCGCGAACCGGGCCAGCCCGCTCCGGACCGTGGCGGCGGTGGCCGGACTGCGACCGAGCAACACCATCCGGGCGCCGGTGGCCGCTCCCAGCGCGAGCGCGCACTCCAGGCCGATGCCGTGGGCCCCGCCCGACACCACGACGACGTCACCACGACCGGCCACCGCCCCTTCCTCCCCGAGCGACGCCCCGGAACCGGCCGGCACCTCGAGCAGCGTGCTCACCGGTCGCATCCGGGAACCCTCGGCGGCGTGGACGATCTCGTGGTGCCCCCGCCAGGCGGTGGCGGCTTCGGCCGCGGCCGCCCGCACCCCGTCCGGGGTCGGCGGTACGTCCAGCACGAGGATGTCAGCGTCCGGGTACTCCGCCGCGAGGCTGCGGCCGATCGCGGCGCCGACGCCTCCGTGATGCAGCACGACCAGGGGCATCCGGTCGGCGGCAGAGGCTTTCAGGACGCGCACCACCGGTTCCGGTGGCAGGTCAGCGCCCGGTGGCAGCGCCAGGAGGCGGGTGGCCTGCCCCTGCCCCTCCTCCTGCCTCGGGGAGGAGAACGCCGTGCCGATCTCCTCGGCCAGGGGATGCCCCTCCAGACCGTCCATCTGCCAGGCCCGCCGGGCCGGCACCGAGGACGGCGCCGAAGCCGGGACGACATGGTGACCGAAGGCTCGCACCCACGGCGAGACACCCTCCACCACATCGGGTTCCGGATCACCGGAACTCAGATCACCGAGCGCGCGGGCGACCTCCCCGACCGTCGCGGTCACCGGAACCAGTTGTCCGGGGGGCGCCGGCAGATCGAGGTCACGCATCAGGTCGCCCGCCAGCTGGGTGATCCGCAGTGAGCTGAGGTGCAGATCGGCCATCAGACCGGTGCTCTCGGCAATCAGCTCCGGCGCCAGCTCGGCCGCGCCGGCGACCCGCTGCCGGACCACCGACAGCAGGTCGGTACCCGCGTCCCTGATCTCGTCGGTGGGCCCGGGTCCGGGCTCGCCGGCCGGGCTCGTCACCGATCCCCCGGACGGCACGGGTACCCGGACGGTGACCTCCACCTGGCAGGGCGAAGTCAGGAAGACCGGCTCCCGGGCCGGATCGAAGGGACGGCAGGGCCGGCGGGCGAACCACGGGTGGACGTCCGGCACGGCTCCGGCGGCGAACAGGGCCGCCGTGGCGGCCGCGAGACCGGCCGCGGAACCCGATCCGATATCCATCGAGACCACCGGACGCCCGGTCGGCCCGGCCAGCCCGGCCAGAACCTGTCCGGGCCCGACCTCGACCAGCAGATCGGCCTGCACCCGGTTCAGGGCTTCGCGCCACCGGACCGGTTCCGTCAGCTGCCGCACCAGCAGGTCACTCACCTCGTCGCCCGGCCCCCACAGCCGGCCGGTGATTGTCGAGACCACGGGCAGCTCCGGTCGGCCGACCGGAGCCGTGCGGGCCAGTTCACTCCTCAGGGGACCGGCCGCGTCCGCCATGGCCGGGGAATGGAAGGCGTGCGCGACCGGAACCCAGGTCGCGGTGAGACCCCGGTCGCGGGCGCGGGCCGCCACGGTCTCCAGGTCGTCCCGCGGACCGGCCACCACGGTCTGGTGCTCGCCGTTGTCGGCCGCGACCACCACCTGTCCGGCCAGCAGTTCGCGGGCGGACTCCACGTCGGTGGACAGACCCAGCATGCCGCCCTTCACCTCGTGACCGGACGCACTCATCGCCCGGCCCCGCACCGCGGTCAGTTCGAGCGCCCCGTCGATGGTGAGGGCACCGGCCCAGACCAGCGCGGCGATCTCGCCCACGCTGTGACCGACGGCCACGTCCACCCCGGCCCCCAGTTCCTCGATCCAGCTCAAACCGGCCAGGCAGGACCGGATGACCGCGGGCTGGGCCAGGGCGGTGTCAGGCACCGTGCCCGGGTCGACCGGCATCGGCGCGCTCAGCCGGGACGGCAGCTCGTGCAGGTCGCCGACCGGTCCCGCTCCCGGGTAACAGGGCGCAGCCTGACCGGGGAACAGCAGGGCCACCCGGGCCGGTGCCCCGGCGCCCAGGAACAACCGGCGCACCGGATCGACGACCACCCGGGTACCGGTCTCGACCAGCCCCGCCGCGTACCCGGCCAGGGCGTGGAGCTCGTCCGGGGTCGCTACCGCCAGCGCGCACCGGGCCTCATCGGTCCCCCGTGAGTGCCGGGCCCGGTCCGCCGCCAGGTCGGTGAGCTCCCCGTGCCCCAGACGGGCGGCCACCCGCTCGATCTCCCGCAGTTGCCGGGCCAGGGCGCCGGAGTCGGAGGCCGAGCAGACCACCACCTCGTAGCCGGGTGGTCGCACTGTCAGCCGGGGGTCGGGCCGGGACGCCCGCCGGGTGCCCCGGGCCCCGGCAGCGCCGAGCACGACATGGGCATTGATCCCACCGAAACCGAAGGCACTGACTCCCGCGTATCTTTCGGCCGACGTCCAGGGTCGGCTCCGGGACAGGACCTCCAGCGACGCGTCCTCCCGGCGCAACAGTTCGTGCGGCTCGTGCACACCGGTCGTGGGCGGCAGCGTGGCGTGGTGCACCGCCAGGGTCGCCTTGATCAACCCGGCGACACCGGCGGCCGCCTTGGTGTGACCGATATTGGCCTTGACGGTGCCCAGTACGGCCCGGGGCGCACCCGGTCCCCGGGCAGCCGTCAGTGCTCGCAGTTCCACCTCGTCACCGACCGCGGTACCGGTACCGTGTCCCTCGATCAACTCAGACGCCGACGGAGCGAGACCGGCCATCTCATGGGCTCTCTCGATGGCCAGGCGCTGCCCCCGCGGCTCCGGGCGGGTGAGGCCGCCGTGACCGTCCGACGACAGCCCCCAGCCGAGCAGGCGCGCATAGACCGGCATCCTGTGTTCCTTCGCGAAACCCGCCCGGCAGAGCACCACCACCCCGCATCCCTCACCGGGGAGGAATCCGGTCGGGGCCGCGTCGTAGACCCGCATCCCGCCCCGGGACAGGGCACCGAGTCGCGCGAATCCCACCATCTCGAAAGGATCGAGGCTCAGGTCGACACCACCGGCCAGCACCACGTCGAGACGACCCGCGGTGATCGCGTCGGCCCCGGTGGCCACCGCCACGAGGGACGATGCACAAGCCCCGTCCACAGTGAAACCAGTTCCGTGGAAATCGAAATGGTTGCACACCCGACCGGCCACGGTGTTCGCCAGGCCACCGGCCAGGGTCTCCTCGGACGGTACCGGGAACGGGCCCTTGACCCGGGCCTCGACCGAGGTCAGCAGAGCTTCACGCGCCTCGGAAGACAGTCCGGCACCACCCTGGTCCAGCAGCGCCTGCTCGATACTGCGACGCAGGTACGGCCAGCGGGTCCGCAGCAGAGCGGCCCGGCTGAACTCCCCCGTGAGCGAGTTGCCCAGCACCACGCCCACCCGGTCGCGATCCAGGCCCTCGCCGTCGGGCAGGCCGGCATCGCGCAGGGCCTCCGAACAGGTCTCGAGCGCCAGCCAGTGGGTGAGGTCGACGGCGCGAAAAATGTCACCGGGAACGCGAAAACGGTGCCGGTCGAATTCCCACCCCTCCAGTACGGCCGCGTGCGTCACGTAGGTGGAGTCGGGCCCCTCCCCGCCGTACTCGTCGAGGGACAGGCGTCCGGGCGGCATCCGCCGGAAGGCGCGACGGGTGCTGAGCACGTTCTCCCAGAGCCGGGCCGGGTCGTCGGCGTCCGGGTACCGGCACGCCATACCGGCGATCACGACGTCGTCGGCGCCGGGTCTCATGCCTGCCCCCCACCCGCGGCGACGGGCCGGCCGTGCTCCGCCGGTACCGCTTCACGCGGCGACACCACCGCGGTCTCCCCCGCCGGTTCCCGCAGCCGGGACCCGGCGATCAGCAGGCCCCGCAGGGCACAGGTGATGACGAGGGCGTAGAACAGGCCGAAGGTCACGTGCGCGGCGACCAGAGCACCGTAGACCAGGGCAGCGGTCACCCCGAAGGCCACCTGCCGGGACGGCGCGGTGGGTGTGGTGCCGGGATCGGTGATCATGTAATTGGTGAACAGCACGAACGCGACGCCGGTGACCACCAGCAGACCCGAGGCCAGGGAATCCCCGAGCAGTAGCCATCGCAACACCGCCTGGAGCACGAAACCTCCTAGCCAGCCTACGATGAGCGGGCCCCGCCGGGTGAGCTTGCCGTTGAGCATCGTTCCGGCCGCGAAGATCGCCGCCGGGATGATCCAGTCGACCGGGCCGAAGGCATACTCGGTGAACTGGTAGGGCGGCGCGATGGCGATCCAGGGAAAGAGCACCAGGGTCAGGCTGATACCGAGGTTGCTGGGGTTGAGCACGTGCCGGTGACCGCGGCCGATCCGCATCCGCACGATGTACTTGCTGCACATCGAGACCGTCACCGCGAAGATCGTCGGCCAGAGACTGGAATTGCCGTACAGCAGCATGGCGCAGGCCAGGCCGGTGATGTGGGCCGGCAGCAGAAAGTCCGGCAGCGTCGTGCCCGGCCCGGCGAACCGCGGGCGCACCCCGCGGGCGGAGGAGTCCACCGTCTCCAGGACGATCTCCAGGAGGTAGGCGGTGAGCACACCCACCACGGGGGTCAGGTAGGCCTGCTCGAACCCCAGCCAGACGTGCCCGAGGACGTTGAAGACAGTGATGGAGAGCGCGAACCGGCGCAACGCCTTGATCCGCACGTCGGCCGGGGGACGGTCGGGCATGATGGGCGACCCTTTCGTGAACGACGGAAGCGGGAGTACGGCGGAGGACCGGCGCTCAGCCGGCGGCCTTCAGGGTGAGGTCGTGCCAGCCCGGCGAGAGCGATTTGAGCACGGTGTGTGAACCGGTCTCGTCCCGCCAGGAGACCTCGACACCGACCGGATCCCGTTCCGTCCCCAGACCGAAGAGCAGTTCCGGCGCGTTCACCCCGGTGTGGCCGTTCGCCGGATAGAGCTGCTGGCGCCGGGTCGTGCCGTCGGGCAGGGTGACGGTGACCCGGGCACCCACGGCGTCCCGGGGCCGACCGTTCGCGCCCCGGGCCGGAAGGGTGAGGTGCAGGCCCAGGTAGGAGCGTTCCGGCCCGGAGTTGTGCAGGTACTCGGACCGGCCCCACTGCTTGGCGATCAGCGCGTCCGGCCGCCCGTCATGATCGGTGTCCCCGATCGCGACTCCCCGGCTGACCGCATCATCCCGCAGACCGATCTGCTCACCGATGTCGGTGAACCGGCCGGAGCCGTCCCGCACCAGGAACTGATCGCGCTGATGACCGGCGATGTCGTCACCCGGTTCGAAGTCGGGCCAGGCTCCCGGGTGCTGCAGCGCCATATCGTTCGTCATGGCCAGTTCCTGCAGATTGGCCCACCGGTTGGTATCGCCCCTGACGAAGCCCAGAGCCTGCACGATCTCGTCACTGCCGTCACCGTCGAAGTCCGCGGCCTTGATGTCCCAGGCCCAGCCGGTGCGGGCCATACCCAGGTTCTGGCTGTCGTCGGTGTACGGCGCCCGACCCTGCTCCAGCGCCGCGTCGTCCGTACTGGTGAAGGCGAAATTGCTCTCCTGAAGGGCAAACTCGGTAGTGATGTTGCTGACCAGAATGTCCGGCCGGGCATCGGCGTTCAGGTCGGTGAAGGCGACGCCCATACTCTTGAACGAGTCGTTACCCAGCACCTTCGACTTCGGGTCCAGCGGGCCCCGGCTTCCCCGGAGCTGGGAGAAACTGATCCGACCGGGCCGTGATTCGTTGTGCAGCAAGAAATCCCGGCCGAAATCATTGGCCAGGTAAAGCTCGGGCAGACCGTCGGCGTCGAGGTCCTGCGCCCCGGTCGCCAGCGTCCAGCCCCGCGACTCCTCAGCATTCAGGGCCGAGGACACGTCCTCGTACACCGGGGCGTCCACGGCACCGGCATCCCGGAGCCCGGTCAGTCGCAGGACCCGATTGACGCCGGCGTTGGAAGCGACCGACATCGACGACTGCATCCGCATCAGCGGGTCGTTGGCGGCCGAGGTGTCCAGCACCCTCGCACCGTCGGGGAAGTAGTTGCCGATCAGCAGGTCCAGGCGACCGTCACCGTCCAGGTCCACCAGGTTGGCCGTGGTGCTGTTCCAGATCCGGCCCGGCTCGTCGACGATGTCCGTGGCCACGAACCCGGCCGCCCCCAGCGGGGTCTCCGGCTCCCTCAGATAGGCCACCGGGGTCCGGCCCCAGAAGTAGACCAGCACGTCGGTCCAGCCGTCCTCGTTCAGGTCGCCGGGCATGCATCCCATCGGCGCGGTGGTGGAGGAGTCGTACTCCAGTCCGACCGGTTCCAGGGAGAACGAGGAATGAGCCCCCGGCGCCCCGGGCACCGAGGCCACGGTCACGGAGTCGTCCCGGGGGTCGACCAGACAACGCTCGTCCGGGAGCCCGTCACCGTCCAGGTCGGCCAGCCCACCTCCCGCCCCGACCGCGGAGATCCACGACCGGATGTGCTCCAGGGCGGGCTGCACCGGCCGGATCGTGCGCGCACCCGCCGGATCGGCATTGGCGTCGCTGACCTCGAAGCCGAACCGGCCGGCCAGGTCGGTCTTCACCCCCGCACTCGCTGCGGGCAGACGGGTCAGCAGGCCGGCCACCACGCAGAGGGCCAGGGCGAGAGCCCCGACCAGCAGCCCGGGACGTCCGGAGAACGGTTTCATGAGGCGACAGCGCCTTTCTCCCAGGGGCGGGTCACCCGGCCCGACGGGCCGGGTGATGACGATCAGCTCACGACGCGGGCGAGGTCCTGCCGGATCCGCCGCCGCCACACCTCGAAGGCCGGCGCACCGGGCTCGTCACCGCCGAGACCGACAAGTGCCTCATCGGTCAGGCCGGCGGCGACCGCCAGCCCACTGCCGGCGAGAACACCTACTGCGTCAACGGTCTCGGGCTGAACCAGGCCGGCCCGCAACCGGGCCTTCGCGGCGAAGGCAGCACCCTGGGCCAGATCGGGGCGGTACTCACCGCTGAGCCCGGCCAGGATCCGCAGGTCACTCACGCCGGCCCCGCCGGCGTACGTGGCCGCCAGGCCGGTTCCGGCCCACAGATCCGCGTGGCGATCGACCGGGAACCGGCCGATCTCGGCCGCGACGGCCCGCACGTCGGCCCCTCGCACGAACCACAGGGCCCGCCCGGTTCCCTGGTCCAGGGCCCGCCGGGCGTAACCCGTCGGGTCCGGCCAGGGGGGCCGCACCAGTCGGCCACCCCGGCGTTGCAGTACTGTCGCGGTGCGGAAATAGGTTTCGTGAAAACCGAATCCGTCCAGCGCGAGCCAACGCAGCACCGGGTCCCGAAGGGTGATGTTCCGCCACCGGAACCTCGGTAGCCGGGCCATGGCCCAGCCCGCACCCACGTACGCCATATAGACGTGCCGCTCCCCCGGACCGGCCTGGAACCGACCGAACAGGTTCCGGTTCCACGGCGTCAGCGCGTCCCCCAGAGCCAGGCCCATCGCCGCCCCCTCGAACGCGAAACCCCTGCGGTCCGTGCCGATCCCCTCAAGAACAGGAATCAGGCCCGTCAGGTCGCGAGCCGCCAGTCCGCGATCCAGACCGGCCAGGAAGGTCTCACCCACCACCTCGAGCCGGCGCCGGGCGGCCGGGTCGGTGGCGGTGAACCCACGGGTGGTGAACCTGACCGCGTCGGGCCCGGGCGTCAGCATCCACGCCCGGACACAGCCCGTCATTGACGTCACGGCCAGTCCCCCTACGGCAAGTTTTACACCGGATCGTGAAATGAGCTTCGGGAGCTACCCTCGCAACTCCCGGGCCCCTGCGCCTCTTCCGAATTGCTCTATGCACCAGCTGCTAAGCGATACCTTGCGGCTTCCGGTACACGTCGGACGACCCGGAACGGGCCCGGTTGACGATGGCCCTCAACACCACCGGTCCGGCCAGCGCCTGAAAGTTCAATCCAGGCGAAAGTTGTTTAACCTGACCTTCGATGGCCAGTAGAGCCATGAACGGATAGATGAAGGTGGCCCGCGAGTAGGCCCGGTGACGGCGCTGGATCATGAAGAAGTCGGTGGCGAACCGGGCGAGGGAGAAGGTCCCGGCCGTCAGACCGGTGTTCGACCTGATCAGCTCTTCCATGTCGGCCCGGAAGCCCGCCTCCTGTTCCGGCCCGACCGGGACGGCACACGCCGCCAGGGCGTGGGTGGCGCAGATCTCCGCATTGGCGGCCGACATCCCGAGGAAGAACTCGGCGAAGTGCGAGCGCATCTCGTCGTCCAGCTCGTAGGCGAACCCGGCGTCGACGATCGCGATCCGCCCGTCCGGCATTTCCCACCAGTTACCCGGATGCAGGTCACAGTGCACCACCCCGGTAATGAAAAGCATCTCGTAGAGCGCCAGGACCAGACGCCGAGCGGTCCGGTCGGGGGTGCTGACGGGCCGGTGCGGGTCCTGCCCCTCGATCCAGGTCATCACCAGCTGCCCGGAGTCGCTGTGCCCCTCCAGCACCCGGGGCAGCACCACCGGCAGCCGGTCCCCCAGACCGCTCAGGCGGTTCAGGGTCTCGGCCTCGGCGCACAGGTCGGTCTGCCGCCGTACGGAGCGGCACATCTCGTCCACGATCTCCGGCAGCGGCACCCGGCTGCGTGGCACCAGCCGCAGGCCGGCCCGCATCAGCCCGCGGACCAGGGCCAGGTCGGTCGCCAGCTGCCGTTCGGCGCCCGGGTGAACGCGCTTCACGGCGACCGGGGTGCCGTCGACGTGGTCGCGGTGCACGGTGGCCACCGACCCGATCTCGACCGCACGGGCACCGGTGGGCGGAAGAGATCCGCCTGCGCCGCCGGATCGGTGGCCCTGTCCCCCGAAGGCCAGACCGGTCCGCAACTCGTCGCACAGGCGTGGCGGCAGCAGGTCCTGACGCGTCGACAGCAACTGGCCGATCTTCACGAAGGCCGGGCCGAGATCCCACAACCGGGCCCCGGCGATCCGGCCGGCCTGCGCCTGGAGCCGCACGCCGTCGTGATGGCCGGCGTAGCGTACGAGCTCCGGCAGGCACTGGACCGTCCCCGTGAGCAGGGCCAGGGCGATCCGGGCCAGCCGGGCCGCGGCGTGCAGACCGGCCGGCAGCTGCGACCGGGCCCGGGACCCGGCGCTCACGCGGCGGTCCCGGGACGGCGCCGGGCGGCGAGAAGCCGCACCGCCGCGGCCGTCACGAGCGGATGGTCGACGGTGCGCCACGGCCGCATGCGGAGCATCAGGCGCAGACCCGGTGGCCCCTCGCGGGCCACCGACGGCGTCCCTACGTGCAGGTCGTCCAGAACGCCGACCGCGATGTCGGTGAGCCGGGAACCGGCCGGCACCGAGAAGGCCAGCGGGGCGTGGCCGCGTTCGGGGCGCTCGATCGCGGCCAGCACCGTGTCGTCCAGGTCCGGCAACAGGGTGAAGGAGGCGGGGACGCCCGTCGGCAGACCTCCGCGGAACGTTCCCACGAAGGTGGCCCGGGGTGGACGGGTCAGGCCGGGCGCGCCCGGCCCGTGCGCCCACGGGCCCAGGGCCACGTCGTCCACCGTCAGGTCGTGCAGTTCGTCGACGAGCTGCCGGAACCGGCCCGGGGAGATGCCCACCAGCCGCCCGAACTGCGTGGTGAAGGTGCCCAGGCTCTCGTAACCGACCAGGCCGCTGATCGTCGTGACGGTCAGGTCGCTCCCGGCCAGCAGCTGTTTGGCCTCCTGCATCCGTAACCCGGCCAGGTACCGGGCGGGAGTGGTGCCCGTGACCTCGCGGAAGACCCGGTGGAAGTGGTACCGGCTGTACATGCCGGCGGCGGCGTGATCATCCAGACGCACGGCCCGGAACAGGGCCGGGCGCATCGCCCGGATGGCCCGGTCAACGGCGGCCTCGTGCTCGGCGAGCAGCTCGGGCACCTGGTGCTGCGTCACCGGGCCGACCCGCAGCCGGCCTGGCTGAGTACTTCCTCCCAGGTGGCCCGGAACACCGTGCGCAGGTACTGCCGGGTCTCGGCATCGGGATCGCTGGTGCGCCATCCCCGGTGCCGGACCTCCATCCACAGTCCCGCGCCGGCTCCTGGGGTGATGGTGACCTCGCCGTGTGTGGGCGGTCCTTCGTGAGCCACGGCGATGTCCAGCTCCAGGCGCTCGTCGTAGTGCAGACGCAGCCCCACGATCGGGAACGGTCTGGCTCCCACCGAGTCCATCGCGTAGAACATGTCAGTCCCTTCCGCCGTGCTTCCGATGGGCAGCCAACGGGTCAGGTTCGCCCGGTGCAGGGGCCGCCAGCCCACCTCCCGCAGGGGGCACCCGGCGACGATCTCGTCCGGTTCCCCGGGTGCCTCACCGGCCAGGACCGACCGCAACCGCTCCAGCCGGAGCGCCCACAGTTCACGGGCCATCCGCAGTCCTGCCGGCGTGGGGTGGTCCGGCCACTCGCGCAGACGCAGCCGGCACTCGCCCGGGCCGGCGGGCCGTAGGTCGATGCGCACCCGGACGGGTTCACCGGAGCCGAGGTAGGACGTGGTGAACTCCAGCCGGCAGGGGGCCTGCACCGCCTCCGGGCGAACCCGGTACTCCGAGCTGGTGCCTGTGCTCAGGACCGCCCCGCGGCCCACCACATCGAGGTCGTGGGCGGTGCGCCCCCACCACAGAGACACCAGACCGGCCCTGGTCAGTGCGTCCCAGACCGCGGTGGTGGGCGCCGGGATCGACAGACTCACCTCGACCGGGACGGCGGTCACGACCTGGCCCCACAGACGTTTCCGGACATCGCCACACCGCTTCGATTCCGAACCATTTTCCCCACCCAGGAAAGATATTCACCATCAAGCGCACCAAAGATCACCACTGGTAACGCCCTTCATCGCACAGTCCGCGTATTCACGTTCGCCCTGTTGTTTACGCGACCCGACGTTCTCCTTACAAAAGTAGACACAAGTTGCGGACAACGGTTCTTCCATCGTGCGAACCTGCTACCGCAAGGCGGGAGAAGCTAATAGAAATGGTAGCGACCTACGCTCATGTCTCAGCCCATCCGTTCCACGAAGGAGGCACGGCATGGCCATCGATCTGGTCAACAAGTCCCCCGAGGCGGCCTCGGAGGCCGCAGCCCATCAGCAGGCCGCCGGGGCGCCTGCGCTCTCCGACCTCTCGGTCGACCAGCGGGACGCCCTGAACTTCGCCTACCGCACCACGCTGAGCATGGACCCCCGCTTCGTCGCCGGTGACCCCGCCGCCTGGGCCAGCGACTTCGGGTACGCCCTGAACAAGGCGGCCGTACGCGTCGACTCCCGCACCGACGAGCAACTACGCCACGATGCCTTCCAGCACCCCGATCCGGTGATGCGCGAGCAGTCCGCCTACGAGTACGCCGACCGGGACCTGCCGGACGCCATCGAGCTACTCAGCGAGGTGGTGCTGAAAGACTCCGACCGTGAGGTGCGATGGGACGTCCTGTGGGCCCTGGAGAAGCTGGGCGGACCGCACGCGGTGGCCGCGCTACGACGGTTCGAGAAGGACAGCGACCCGGAGATCGCCGAGTGGGCGGGACTCTTCGCCAGCGAACTGACGACGGGCGATCCCCGCTTCGACGCCCGGCAGGCGGTCTTCACCCCGGACCGCACCTTCGACGAGACGATCTACCTGCTCATCCACTGCGACCTGTACGTGCGGCTGGACGACACCAACCGGCACTGGGGCAAGCTCTCCCTGGCCCCACAGGGACTGGCCCGGCTCTACGGGCAGGCGCACGCGTGCCCGAACGTGGCCACCCGCGAACGTCAGCTCCTGATGGGCAAGACCATCTCGGGCCTGCATCAGGACGGTTCGAAGCACGTGGACAACTACCTGTTCAAGGGATTCACCGACCGCACCCGCCGGGACCGGGGAAACTTCTTCTTCGAGTCGCAGGTTCCGCGGACCTTCTTCCGCTCGGGCCGCGCCGACGACCCCAGCCAGGGCACGCACGAAACCAGTGTCGGCTTCTCCCGGTTCGGCAACTGGCACCTGGACCCGCGGATCAAGGTCCGGGACGAGGACGCCATCCGCTATGTGCGTGGTCGCTTCCAGGGCTGGGGCTACACCGATGTCAACAACGTCGCCGGCCGGGGCCTGGAAGACATCCTGACCCCGGGCAACGGTGTGCTGTCCACCCTGCACGATCCCGAAATCGGACCGATGACAAATGTTTTCATCCTCGGAACGTTCAAGGGAAAGCTCAACGACTGGGACGGCGACGGCAAGATCGACCTGAACTCACGCGACGTCTACAGCACGGCGGAAGGCGAGCTGGACAGCGACCAGGACGGGATCCCGGACGAGCCGGGCCGCACCTGCTGCGACTACCGCTCGGCCGGAATCTGACGCCCCCACGAACCACCGGACAAGGAGACAGTCGCATGACCACGACCCCCGATACCGAGAAGAAGACGATCTACGGACGCCCGGTCGACCAGAACGTGCCGAACCTGTACAACGGCACCCCGGTCGTGCAGTGGACGCCCCCCGAAGCCGGCATCGACAACCTCGGACTGCACTCCTGGGACACGTTCCAGATCCCCGGGGTAGGCGAGTTCAACGTCGAGTTCGACGGCTACGTGCGGGTGGTCCGCTCACCCGCCACCAACACCGAGTGGGCCGATGCCGAGGTCTACACCAATCTCATCGAGATGAAGATGGTGGCCGAGTCCGAGGAACTCGGCCCGATCACCACCACTCTCAACCCCGAGTGCCTGTCGGCCGGTCAGATCCGCACGCCGTTCGACCCGTACGCCGGTGAGGGCCCCGCCGCCAAGGCCTGCCGGATGGCCGTGGGCTGCCTCTTCGACATCCCCCGCCTGGGCAAGGTGCTGTTCAACCGGGAACCGGTGATCCTGACCATCGACGACGTGCGGTCGATCCCGCCGGCCGGCGCGCCCGGCAAGGGCCAGATCTACCGGATGCTCCCGCTGTACGACACCAAGGACCCGTGGGGCGAGCCGGTCGGCTACCTGACCAGCCTGCGGTTCAACATGGGCGGCTACCTCGCGCCCGAGCAGATCGCCTGACGGTGGTCTGACCGCAGGGCCCCGCACCGGTCACCGCTCCCACCGGCTGCGGGGCCCTGCCGGTCCGTACCCCGTTCCGCCCCGGGAGGGCATCGTGCGCACGTCCCTGCTCCACCGGATCTTTCACGCCCTGGTGCGCGTTCTCGCCGGGCCGGGCTGGATCTGCTGGCCCACCGGGCCGACCTGGACCGTCCTCGACCTCGCCGACCCGGCTGCGGGCACCGGCCCGCCCGGTGTCGTCTCCCGACTGCCCTGCCCCCGGCACCCCGTGGGCGGTCCCTGACCCCTTTCGCCGACCCGGCCCGGCCCGGTGGCCGGAGGCCGGGTTACGGCGTGACCTCCGCGTCCGGACAACCCTCCGTTCGTGATCAAATAGGGCGATGACGACCGCCCAGTCCGTCCCGCTCCCCCGAAGCACCCCTTCCGCCCTAGGGGTCGGCGCCGCCGGTATCACCGCGTTCCTCGACGCGACGGCCACCATGAACGGGGTCGAGCCGCACAGTCTGATCGTGGTGAAGTCAGGTGCCGTGGTCGCCGAGGGATGGTGGGCGCCCTACACCCCGCCGCGCCCGCACCTGATCTACTCCGTGAGCAAGAGCTTCACCTCCACCGCGCTCGGGTTCGCCGTGGCGGAGGGCCTGGTCGACCTGGACGCCACGGTGCTGTCCTACTTCCCCGAGCTCGACGCCGACGTCACGAACCCCCGCTCGCGGTCGATGAAGGTGCGGCACGTCGCGGCCATGGCCAGCGGGCACCAGGAAGAGACGCTGGGCGCCGCCGAGCTCGACGAGACCGGCAACATCATCCGTGGTTTCCTGCGCATCCCGCCGGACGAGGAGCCGGGCTCGATCTTCGCCTACAACCAGCCCTGCACCATGGCGCTGGCCCAGATCATCCAGCGCACCTCCGGCTCGGGCCTGCTCGACTACCTGCGGCCGCGTCTGTTCGAACCGCTCGGCGTGACCGACACCCTGGGATGGCTCACCGACGGCCAGGACCGCGAGATCGGTTACTCCGGCCTGCACGTGCCGACCGAGGTGCTGGCCAAGGTCGGTCAGCTCTACCTGCAGAACGGGGTCTGGGAGGGCAAGCAGCTGCTGCCCGCCGCCTGGATCGACGAGGCCACCCGGTCACACGTCGACACCGTCGACGAAGACGCCGACGAGAAGCCGGACTGGGCGCTGGGCTACGGTTTCCAGTTCTGGCGCTCGCGGCACGGCTACCGGGCCGACGGCGCCTTCGGGCAGTTCATCCTGGTGCTGCCCGAGGCCGACGCGGTCATCGCGATCACTTCGCAGTCGCCGCAGATGCAGTCGCTGCTCAGCGCGGTCTGGGAGTACCTGGTGCAGGCTCTCACGGCGGGTGGCTCGGCGGCGGACGACGAGACGCTGGCCGGGCGCCTGGCCGGGCTCACCCTGCCCGTGGTCACCGAGCGCGGCGCGCCGGAGTTCACCGCCACCAGCTTCGAACCGGTCGACGTGGCCCAGGTGTCGAGCATCTACCCGGTCACCGGGGCCAGTGAGGCCCGGGCCGTGACCGAGGTGGAGATCCGCGAGGGCGGCCCGACCGGCTGGGAGATCGTCATCGGCGACGGCGGCACCGACGTGATCGCGTCGCTGGCCGCGTCCGGCTGGGTGACCACCGGGCACGTCGCCACCCAGTCGACCCCGGGCAAGGATCACGACGGTCTGCGCATCGACGTGGTGTTCCTGGAGACTCCGCACGGCCTGGTGCTGGAGCTCGACCCGGCCGGCCAGAAGTTCGGCGCGGTCTGGGAGACCGAGCCCCTGCACCTGCCCCCGCTGGCCGAGCTGAAGTCCCCTACGTCCTGATCGTGCGGGCGCTCCAGCGCCCGTCCTGGCGCCCCACCCGGATCGGGTGGTCGAACGCGGTGCTGACGTGCTCGCTGGTCAGCACCGCGTCGATCGCGCCGGCCGCCACCAGTCGCCCGTCCCGCAGCAGGGCCGCGTGCGTCGTGCTCGTGGGCAGTTCCTCCAGGTGATGGGTCACCAGCACCGAGGTCAGGTCCGGGTGAGTGGTCTCGAGCAGGTCGATCGTGTCCAGCAGTTGCTCCCGGGCCGCCAGGTCGAGACCGGTGGACGGCTCGTCGAGCAGCAGTAGTTCCGGGTCACCGGCCAGGGCCCGGGCGATCAGGGTGCGGCCGCGCTCACCCTGGGACAGCGTCGGCCAGACGTGATCAGCGCGGTCGGTGAGACCGAGCAGGTCGATCAGCTCGTCCGCACGCTTGATCTGCTCCGGCGCCGGCGCCCAGCGCATCGGCAGTTCGATCGTGCCGGTCAGGCCCGTGATCACGACCTCCCGCACCGTCAGCGCCGACCGCAGGGGGTGACGGGGATTCACATGCCCGATGCGACGCCGCAGGGCCGCCAGCTCCACCCGGCCCAGCTGGTGCCCCAGCACCCTCACCGTGCCCGAGGTGGGGAACGACACAGCGCCGAGAAAGGCCAGTACGGTGGACTTCCCGGCACCGTTCGGCCCGAGCAGGGCCCAGTGCTCCCCCGCCCCGACGCTCAGATCGATGCCGTGCAGGATCTGCTTCGTCCCCCGGCGATAGGTGACGGCGTCCAGTTCAAGAGCCTGCTTCTGATGCGCATCCACGTTCACCCGGAGCAATCTAACCCCCCACCCCTTTCTCCGTGATCAAGGGGTTTTGGCTTTTCGCCCCCACCCCCATGGTGGACGCCCACCCGCCCGCGCGTGCGTGCGTCCACCATTGGTTCGCCCCGGCAATGCCTTTGGGGACGCCGTGGGGCAGCTCACGCTGATCTCGTCGACGGTAACGGCTCATCGGGCCCACCTTCCCGGCCCCCTGGAAACCGCCGGCGGACGAGCCCGCTACGACGTCCGCTGACGCCCGGGCGTGACCCCGAACTCACGGGTGAACGCCACAATGAAGGCGGAGGTGCTGGCGTAGCCGACACGCCGGGCCACCTCGGTCACCGGACTGGTCTCCAGCAGCACCCGGGAGGCGAGCAGCCGCAACCGTGTTCGCCACTGGGTGTACGAGAGACCGAACTCCTTGACGAAGTCGCGCTGCAGTGTCTTCACACTGACGTGGAGGCGCCGGGCCCATTCCTCCAGGCTGGTCGGGTCGCCCGGGTCGTGCGTCAGCGCCTGGGCGACCCTCATCGCGTAACCCGAACCGTTGACCGGGGTTCCGGCCAGCTCCCGGAAGGTCGCACCGATCCCGGCAAGCACGCGGGCCCGGGCCTTCACCGCCCGGGCCGCCGGCACCCCCGACGAACCGAGCGCCCGCAGCAGGGCCACGGCCTCGGGTTCGATACCGGCGGCGCCGACCCGCCGGTGCTTCAGCGCGGACGGCTCCTCGCGCAGGCCGACCCGGTACACGATCTGCTGCCGGCCCGCCGTGACCTCGTGCAGCACCCCGCGCCGGACCCAGAACACCTCGGCCGGGCCGACGAACTGCGACCCGGCGCCCGGCCGGGCGCCGACCAGGCCACCGGGCGAGAAGTACAGCTGATGAAGGACGTTCTGGCGCCCTTCACCGAACTCCAGCGGGCCACTGGAGCGGTACCGCGCCACCAGGATGCCGCCCCGCTCCCCCGGCGCGTATCCGAACTCGTCGCAACTGATCACGTGGCCACCGGACGGCCGGGCATCATCGGGGAGCAGGTGCTCACTCCGAGGCCTGTCCCACATCACCCGCGTCACCTGTGCCGCCTCCCGACCGGTCCAATCGTTATGCAGGTAAGGCTAACCTAACAAGCGTCCGGATGGTCGAACTCTTTCCCGCACATGTGGCGGCAACCCGGCGCCACGCCACGCCTGACCGCCCATCCCGACGTCCACCTCACCCCGGAGACCCACTCCGCCCGGACGTCCACAGCCTCTGCACGCGTACCCCAGAGCCCCCACGGCAAAAGCCTGTTATCGCTACCCCCGAATCGTGTGCATTCCCTGCGCCAGAACCGCACCGCATGCACACGATCCCGAGACGGCACCGTGACGAGTTCGCACCATCGACCCCAAGGCCAGCCAGCACGCCATAGGTAGTGCAACAATCAACTATGCGAGCTCTGCAGAGGCTGGGATTCCTGACGATCGGGTTGTTCGACGAGGCCGACCCGCGGGCCGGTCACGAGTCGACGTTGCGGATCATCGAGCTCGGCGAGCAGCTCGGGTTCGACAGCGCCTGGCTGCGGCACCGGCACCTGCAGTTCGGCATCTCCTCGCCGGTCGCCGTGCTGGCCGCCGCCTCGCAGCGCACCAGCAGGATCGAGCTGGGCACCGCCGTCACGCCGCTGGGCTGGGAGAACCCACTGCGCCTGGCCGAGGACTGGGCCACGGTCGACATCCTCTCCGGCGGCCGGCTGAACCCCGGGCTGAGCGTCGGCCCGCCGATGTCCTACGACACGGTGAAGGACGCGCTCTACCCCGACACCGCCGAGGTGGAAGACTTCTCGTACGAACGGGTGAAGCGGCTGCTCGGGTTCATCCGCGGCGAGAAGGCCTCCGACTTCAGCGGCGCCCGGGCGTTCGAGGAGTTCTCCGACCGCGTCCAGCCGCACGCCGTGGGCCTGGCCGAGCGGCTCTGGTACGGCGGGGCCAGCCTGCGCTCGGCCCAGTGGGCGGGCGAGAACGGCATGAACTTCCTGACCAGCAGCGTGGTGAAGGCCGAGGGCCCCGCACCGGACTTCGCGCAGATCCAGCTGAGCCACGTACAGGCCTTCCGCGCAGCCCACCCACTGGGCGAGAAAGCGCGCGTGTCACAGGGGCTCGTGGTGATCCCGACCGACTCGGCGACGCCGGGGCAGATGGCGAAGTACCAGGCGTACGTGGACAGGCGAACGCCGCGCACGGCCCGGCCGCAGGGTCCGGCCCAGCTCCTGTTCGCCCGCGACCTCATCGGCACGAGCGAGCAGATCGCGGAGCAACTGCGGGCACACGCGGCCTACGCGCAGATCGACGAGGTGGCGTTCGCGCTGCCGTTCAGCTTCGAGCACGACGACTACGTGCAGATCCTCACCGACATGGCCACGAAGCTCGGCCCGGCGCTGGGATGGACCCCCCGGGACTGAGTTTCAGTAGCCACACCCCACCGTGTGGCCGACCGTGGCCTGGTCGGTCACGGTGGCGAGCATCAGGTGCGCCACGTCGGCCCGGGACATCGACAGCCCGCCCCGGACGTTCTGGTCCAGGGCGGTGCGATAGGTCCCGGTGAGCGGGCCGTCCGTGAGACGCGGGGGACGCACCGACGTCCAGTCGAGCCCGCTGTCGCGCAGTTCCTCCTCCATCAGGGCCAGGTCGGCGTAGTACTCGCGCAGGATCCTGCGGATCAGCGGGGCGAGCAGGTACCGGGTCGCCGGACCGTCACCCGGGTCGTGCCGGGGCGGGTGCGGACGGCCCGGGGTGGCGAAGGCGGTGATCGGTGCGGCGCTGACCACGACCAGCCGCCGCGCGCCGGTGGCCTGCAGCGCCCGGATCACCACCCGCGTGCCCCGGGACGCGACCCCGGCGTCCGCCCGGGTGCGGGGACCGAGACCGGAGAGCACCGCGTCCGCACTCCCGACCGCGGCCTCGAGCTGCGGCGTCGGAGCACTCAGGTCGGCCTGCACGACGCGGACTGCCGCGGTCACCTTGCCGGGGTCGCGGACGACAGCGGTGACGTCGTGCCCCGCCGCCACGGCCTGGTTCATCAGGGCCCGGCCCACTCCCCCGGTGGCGCTGACAATCGTGAGCCTCACGGTGCCCCCCCATGCTTCACGGTGGCCCCCTGAAGGTCGGCCGCTTTCTGGTCATCGTGCTCTTTCCCCACCGCATACGGGTGGGGAACTGCGGACTCGTCCGGGACCTGTGGTTTGCCCGACCGCCCCGGGCGCAGGCACAGCCATGGACTTTCGGCCCAGGGGAAGCCGGGCGGCCCAGGTCACAGCCGGGGGCATTCCGCACCTTCTGATCATCCGGTGATCCTTGTACTACTGAGGTGTCGATGATCGCCGATGATCGGATCTGCCTGTGTCTGAAACCCCGCCCCCGCTGCGCATCGGGGTCGTTGCCGAGTCCGCCCCCGGCGAGACCCGGGTCGCCGCCACCCCGAAGACCGTCGAGCAGCTCGTCGTGCTCGGCTACGACGTGCTCCTGGAGACCGGGGCCGGGGCCCTCTCCTCCTTCAGCGACGAGGCCTTCGCCCGGGCCGGGGCCCGGGTGACAGCACGGCCCCAGGCCTGGGACGCCGACCTCGTGCTCAAGGTCAACGCGCCCACCACGCAGGAGATCGCCCGGCTGCACGACGGCGCCACCCTGGTGTCGATGATCGCCCCGGCGCGCCATCCCGAGCTGCTCGAGCAGCTCGCCACCCGGCACCTCACCGTGCTGGCCATGGACGCCGTGCCCCGCATCAGCCGCGCGCAGTCGCTGGACGTGCTCAGCTCGATGGCCAACATCGCCGGGTACCGGGCCGTCATCGAGGCGGCCAACCTGTTCGGCCGGTTCTTCACCGGCCAGGTGACGGCGGCGGGCAAGGTCCCGCCGGCGAAGGTCCTCGTGGCCGGGGCCGGGGTGGCGGGGCTGGCCGCGATCGGCACGGCCAGCAGCCTGGGCGCGGTCGTGCGCGCCACCGACCCGCGACCCGAGGTCGCGGAACAGGTCGGTTCGCTCGGGGGCACCTTTCTGCCGGTTCTGACCGAGGACGCGGACGGTCGCCGTAGTAGCGACGGTTACGCCCGCGCGACCTCCTCCGACTACGACGCCCGGGCCGAGCAGCTCTATGCCGAGCAGGCCGCCGACGTCGACATCGTCATCACGACCGCCCTGATCCCCGGCCGCCCCGCGCCCCGCCTGCTCACCGCCGCGCACGTCGCGTCGATGCGGCCCGGCAGCGTGATCGTGGACATGGCCGCCGCGCAGGGCGGCAACGTGGAGGGAACCCGGGCCGGTGAGGTCGTCGTCACCGAGAACGGCGTCTCCATCGTCGGTTACACCGATCTGGTGGGGCGCCTGCCGACCCAGGCATCACAGCTCTTCGGCACCAACCTCGTCAACCTGATGAAGCTGCTCACCCCCGGGAAAGACGGGCAGCTGGTGCTCGACCTCGACGACGTGGTGCAGCGGTCGATGACCGTGGTGCGCGACGGGACCCTGACCTGGCCACCACCGCCCGTCGAGGTCTCGGCGGCCCCCGTCGCCGCGACCGCGCCGGAACCCGTTGCCGTGGCTGCTCCTTCGCCACGGGGACCGGGCCGGACCTACGCCACCGTCGCTGTGGTGGGCACCCTGCTCTTCCTCCTGGCCGCCTTCTCCCCGGCCCAGCTGATCGGCAACCTCACGGTCTTCGCCCTGGCCGTGGTGATCGGCTACTACGTGATCGGTCAGGTGCACCACGCCCTGCACACCCCGCTGATGTCGGTGACGAACGCGATCTCCGGCATCATCGTGGTCGGCGCCCTGCTCCAGATCGGCCACGACGACCTCCTCGTCACGGCGCTCGCGGCACTCGCCGTTTTCCTGGCCTCCGTCAACATCTTCGGCGGTTTCGCCGTGACCCGGCGCATGCTCGGCATGTTCTCGAAAGGCTGATCCCGATGACCGCCGAAAGCGCGGCCCAGGCCGCATACATCGTTGCCGCCCTGTTGTTCGTCCTCAGTCTGGCCGGTCTCTCCCGGCACGAGACCTCCCGCTCCGGAGCCCTGTCCGGGATCGCCGGGATGGGTCTGGCCCTCGTCGCCACCGCCGGGCTGGCCCTCGACCGCCTGGACCTGAGCTCCGGGAAGGCCGTCACCGGGCTTGTGCTCACGGTCGTGGCGGTGGCCGGCGGCGCCGTGATCGGGCTGTCCCGGGCCCGCCGCGTCGAGATGACGGCCATGCCCGAACTCATCGCCGTGCTGCACAGTTTCGTCGGACTGGCCGCGGTGCTGGTGGGCTGGAACGGCTATCTCCAGGTCGAGCACGCCGGCGCCTCACAGACCGAGGTCGCCTCCGATCTCCTGGCCATCCATCACGCCGAGGTCTTCATCGGGGTCTTCATCGGTGCGGTGACCTTCACCGGGTCGATCGTGGCCTACGGAAAACTGGCCGGGCGGATCAGTTCCGCCCCCCTGACCCTGCCCGGCAAGAATGCCCTGAACATCGGCGCGCTGGTAGCTTTCGGCGCGCTGACGGTGGCGTTCACCGCGTCCCCGCATCTGGCCCTCCTGATCGCCGTCACCGCGATCGCCCTGGCCCTGGGCTGGCACCTGGTGGCCTCGATCGGCGGCGGGGACATGCCGGTCGTGGTGTCGATGCTGAACTCGTACTCCGGCTGGGCCGCCGCCGCCTCGGGGTTCCTGCTGAACAACAACCTGCTGATCGTCACCGGCGCACTCGTCGGATCCTCGGGTGCGTACCTGTCGTACATCATGTGCCAGGCGATGAACCGGTCGTTCCTGTCCGTCATCGCCGGTGGGTTCGGCAGCCAGAGCGCCCTTCCGGACAGCCGCGACTACGGCGAGCACCGCGAGGTCCTCGTCGAGGACGCCGTGCAGCTGCTGAAGGAGGCGCGGTCGGTCATCATCACGCCGGGCTACGGCATGGCGGTGGCCCAGGCCCAGACCGGGGTGGCCGACCTGACCCGGCGGCTGCGGGACCGCGACATCGAGGTGCGGTTCGGCATCCATCCGGTCGCGGGGCGTCTGCCCGGGCACATGAACGTGCTGCTGGCCGACGCCAAGGTGCCGTACGACATCGTTCTCGAGATGGACGAGATCAACGACGACTTTGCTTCCACCTCAGTAGTTCTCGTCATCGGTGCGAACGACACGGTGAACCCGGCGGCCCTGGACGATCCCGGTAGCCCCATCGCCGGCATGCCGGTGCTGAAGGTCTGGGAGGCAGAGAACGTGATCGTGTTCAAGCGTTCCATGGCCGCCGGGTACGCCGGCGTGCAGAACCCGCTGTTCTTCCGGGAGAACACCCAGATGCTCTTCGGCGACGCGCGGCAGCGGGTCGAAGAGATCGTGCGGGCTCTGTGATGTCGAATTAGTCTAGGTTCTCGCAGCATCCCCGACAGGCAGGGAGCATTTGATGGCGATCACCCGCGAAGAGGTCATGCAGGAGCTGCTGGAGGCGATGAACCGCCAGGCCTCCACCCCGAGTTCACTGGGCGGTTCCAACTCCACGGCGGTCAAGACCTTCGCCGAGGCCTACCAGATCCTCCACGCCTGCAAGGACGACTAGAGACGACTAGAGCTGGGTGGCGGCCGGACGAAGGCCCCGGGCCGGTTCGCCGGGCCCGGGGCCGTTGCGGTGCGGGATCCTCGGGCCGAAACCGGCCACCACGTCGACCCGGGGCATCCCCTCCGCCTCGAAACCCAGGACGGCCAGGCTCCCCTGCTTCTGCAGGTCCCGGATGGCCTTCTCGGTGCGGGCCTCGGACCCACCCGGCGGGATGAACGCCCCGAACGGCTGGGGCCAGTCGCCGATACTGTCGAACTCGCGGGCCTTGCTCAGGATGTGATCCTCGATAGTGACCATGACCACACGCTAGTCACGGACACCGCGGTCTCAACCGAAGCCATCCGAACGGGCTAGGGCGCGTTTTGGAAGTCGCTGCCGTAGCGAGGAGGTGCCCGGTGACCGTCTGGGGGGTGCCGAGTGGGGCCCCTCGTAGCGGTGTTCTACGTGGGGCCCCACTCGGTGCCGCCAGGCGGCCACCGGGTGCCCCGCAGTAGGCATGGACTTTCAAAACACGCCCTAGTTCTTGCGCCCCACCCCGGCGATCACGTAGCTGGACGAGGGGTCCACGCCGACCTCGTCGGGCCAGTCCGGGCGCCATTGCGGAACCCAGACCAGGCCCGGGTCGACCATCGGCCAGCCGTCGAAGAGTTCCTGCACCCGGCCGCGGGTGCGCACCGTGATCGGGTTGGCCGACCGGTAGACGCCCAGCACCTCCTGCCCCCTGCCCTCGAGCTTCTCGTCGAGGCTCCCGGCGCCGGGCACCTGGTCGAGGCGGGCGTCGTAGCCGTGGGAGAGCACCAGATGGCTGCCGGGTGCCGCGACGCGGTGGTACTGCGCGATCGCCTCTTCCGGCCGGTCGGACTCGGGGATGAAGTGCAGCACGGCCACCATGAGGAACGCGACCGGCTCGGAGAAATCGATGAGCCCGGTCAGGCGCGGATCGGCCAGCACGTCGTGCGGGTTGCGCAGGTCGGCGTTGATCACCGTGGCGTTGCCGACATCGTGCAGGATCAGCTCGCTGTGGGCGACGGCGATGGGATCGATATCCACATAAACCACACGGGCATCGGGGGCCTCACGCTGGGCGATCTCGTGCACGTTGCCCACCGTCGGGATACCCGATCCGAGGTCGACGAACTGGCGGATGCCCTGCTGCACCAGATGACGCACGGCCCGGTGCAGGAACGCCCGGTTGGCCTGAGCGTTCGTCTCGGCCGAGGGGTGCAGTTCGAGGATGCGCCGGGCCATCTCCCGGTCCGGCGCGAAATTGTGTGCCCCACCGAGGAAATAGTCGTAAACCCGCGCCGCGGAAGGCGTGGTCAGATCGATGTTGCTGGGCGCCCAGTCCGGGTGCTCCTCCATGCCGGCATCTCCCCTGATAGCAGCAATGAATTCCGTCATACAGCCCGAAAAGGACTCTAGCGCGGGTGGGGGACCCGGTCTCGACAACCCGCCGGGACGGGCGCACTCTGCTGGACGAAGGCTGGACGACAACTGGACGAGAGCTTCACCGGGAGGTCACATGAAAGATGTCCGCGAACTTCAGGACCGGCTCGACCACGTGGGCGAGACCATCGCGCAGGCGCAGGAAGCCGCCCAGAAGCTGGCCCGGGCCAAAGCCATAGACCGGCCCCCGATCCCCCGCCCGCGCCGCGGTCCGGACGACGAACTGTTCCGGGACTTCTAGGGCGCGGCCGGTGGGGCCCCCCGTCGTGATGCTTCGTGGGGCCACGCCGGACAACCCGCCATGATCACGAACAAGAAATGAGAAAAGTCATGAGGGGGGAGGAGGGGGACTCACGCAGCTTGCTCGCTGCGCTCCGCCGCCCACGCGCTGCGGTAGGGCGGATAGGTGGCGATCAGCTCGTCGTGCGTGCCCCGGGCCGCGATCGTCCCGTTGTCGATCACCAGCACCTCGTCGGCCAGGGACAGCGGGGTGAGCCGGTGGGTGACGACCACCGCGGTCTGACCGGCCCGTGGCGAGCCCAGGACCTCGGCGACCAGGTCGTCGGCGGTGGCCGGGTCGAGGTGCTCCGCGGGCTCGTCCACCAGCAGCACCGGGGCTCCGCTGACGAACGCCCGGGCCAGGAGCAGGCGGCGCCGGATGCCGCCCGAGAGCAGGTGGGTGCCGGCGCCCTGACCGGGTCCGGCCGGGTCACCGACGACCACGTCCAGCCCCCGCAGGCCCAGATCCGGCAGGCCCAGATCCGGCAGACCCGGCAGATCCGGCACGCCCGGATCCGGCGCCCCGTCGCTGAGCCCTTCGATCCATTCCCCCAGACCGGCCCGGCCCAGGGCTTCGAGGAGGTCGTCGTCGCTCGCGTCCTTGCTGGCCACCCGCAGGTTCTCGCGCACGGTGGTGCCGAAGACGTGAGAGTCGTCCGCCGTCAGGTGCACCAGGGCGCGCAGACTTCGGGTGTGCACGTCGGCCAGGTCGATGCCGTCGCCGACGTCGCTGCCGTCCATCAGCATCTGCCCTTCGGCCGCGGGCAGCAGACCCGCCAGGGTGCGCAGCAGGGTGCTCTTGCCCTGCCCGCTCGGCCCGACCACGGCGATCCGGCGGCCGGGGGCCAGGTCAAGATCCACGCCGCGCACGGCCGGTTCCCGCCCGGGCCAGCCCGCGCCCAGGTTCTGCGCCCGCAGGTGCAGACCGGGCAGCTCCCGCACCACCCGTAGCCCTCGTAGCCCCGGGTGCGCCGGGACACCACCGATCGGCACCGGGCGGGCCTGCACCTCGAGGGTGCGCCGCCCGTCGGGCGTGGGAGCCTCCAGCAAGGGGGCCACCCGGCGCGCCGCCTGCGCGGCCCGCACCAGGCTGACGGCCGCGGCGGGCAGGGCCGCGACCACCTCGGCCAGCGCCAGGGGCACGAAAGTCAGCACAGCGAGGGCGACCTCGCGGATCCGTCCGTCGGCCACGGCCTGCGTGCCGACGATCAGGCAGCCGAGCACGGCCGCCGACATCACGGCCGAGCCGAGTCCCGCGGCCCAGGCGGCGGGACGGGCGGCCCGGTCCAGGCCGGTGGTGAGCCGGTCGTCGCTGCGGGCGATCTGCGCCACCTGCTCGCCGGTGCGGCCGCTGACCGTCAGTTCCGGCAGGTTGTCGAAGAGGGCCAGCACGTTCTCGGACATCTGCGTGCGCGCCTGCGCGGTGTCGACCACGTCGCGCCGGCCACCGATCCCGGCCACGTAGGGCACGGCGACGATCGCGACGAGAGTCATTGCCGCCAGCACCATCCCGGCCTCGGGGAGGATCACCCAGAGGGCCACCACCGAGGCGGACGCCGTGATCAGCGCGGTGAAGAAGGGCAGCACGCCGCGCACGATCACGTCGCCGAGCTCGTCCACGTCGGCGCCGAGGCGGGCCAGCAGGTCGCCGCGCTTCAGGCCGGCGGCGACGGTCTGGTCGGCCGAGGCGAGCCGGGCAAAGAGGATCTCGCGCAGCCGCACCACGCCCCGCAGGGCCACGTCGTGGGAGATCAGCCGCTCGGCGTACCGCAGCACACCGCGGCCGATCCCGAACGCGCGCACCCCGACGATGGCGACCATCAGGAAGAGGATGGGCGGCTGCTGCGCGGCCCGGGTGATCAGCCAGCCCGAGACCCCGAGCAGGGCGATCGAGCAGGAGACGGCGGCCGCTCCGGTCACGGCACCGAGGAGGAGCCGCCACGGGTCGGGACGCATCTGGCCGAGCACCCGCAGGAGCGCGGCGGGGCCGGTCAGCTCCTGGGTCTTCTCGCCGGTCATGCCGGGACTCCCATCTGCGAGCCGGTTTCCAGACCCGGGCTCACGGTGCTACTCACGTCGATCGTGCGGTCGGCCACGGCGATCAGCGTCGGGCGGTGGGCCACCATCACCACGGTGCGCCCGCGCCGGCGCAGCTCGCCGAGCAGGGCGAGGACCGCCTGTTCCGATCCCGCGTCGAGGTGGGCGGTCGGCTCGTCGAGCACGACCAGCGGAGCCTCACTCAGCAGCAACCGGGTGAGGGCCAGGCGCTGACGCTGACCGGCCGACAGGCCGGTGCCCCCCTGACCCACCCGGGACTGCCACCCACCGGGAACGGTGCGCACCACGTCCTCGAAGCCGGTGACCGCCGCGGCCCGGGCCACCTCGGCATCGGTGGCCGAAGGGCGCAACAGGCGGACGTTCTCGTCGAGGGTTCCGGGGACGATCACCGGATGCTGCGGGCACCAGGCGATCTGGCTCCACCAGCTCTCCGGATCGACGTCGGCGAGCCTCAGTGAACCCGGCAGCAGCACGTCACCCGAGGTGGGCGCCCGCAGCCCCAGCAGCACCGCGACGGCGCTGCTCTTGCCGCAGCCGCTGGGGCCGGTGAGCGCGACGACCTCCCCCGGGCGGACCGAGGCCGTGAGGTGGTCGGGGGTGGCGACCGGGACCCCCGGATGCTGCACGGTGACGCCGTCGAACACCAGGGTGGCGCGGGCCAGGTCGGGCGCGGGCGTGGTGCCCCGCTCGGCGACGGGGCGTTCCAGCACGTCGAACGCCTGCTGGGCCGCGGCCAGACCGTCCTGGCTGGCGTGGAACTGGGTGCCGACCGCGCGCAGCGGGGCGTAGACCTCGGGGGCCAGCAGCAGCACGGTCAGGCCGGTCTGCAGGTCGAGTGTGCCGTGCACCAGGCGCAGGCCGATGCCGACCGCGACCAGGGCCACCGACAGGGTCACCAGGATCTCCAGCGCCAGGGCCGAGAGAAAGGCCGTGCGAAGGGTTTTCATGGTGGCTCGACGGTGGGCGTCGCCGGCGGCGCGGACCCGCTCGCGCTGGGCCCCGGCGGTGCCGAGCGCCCGCAGCGTGGGCAGGCCGGCGATCAGGTCGAGCACCTGCGTGCCCAGACGCTGCAGCGAGAGCAGGCTGCGGTCGGAGGCGGCCTGGGTGGCCATCCCGATCAGGGCCATGAAGAACGGGATCAGCGGCAGGGTGAGGAGAATGGTTAGACCGGCGAGCCGGTCCTCCCACCAGACCACGACCAGTACGGCCGGGGTCAGGGTGGAGGCCAGGAGCAGCTGGGGCAGGTAGCGGGTCAGGTAACCGTCGAGGGCGTCCAGACCGCGGGTGGCGAGCAGGGCGAGATCCGCCCCCGCGGCCTCCGGGGTACGGATGGCGTGCCCGATCAGCCGCTCCCGCAGCTGACGCACCACCGCGGTGGCGGCGCGGTGCCCGAAGCGCTCCTGCACCCCGGCGAGCACGGCCCGGAGGGCCAGCACGATCCCCAGCCAGACGACCTGCGGGCGGACGTCGGCAAAGGACAGTCCGTCCGCCGCGACACCGGCGACGGTGTGGGCCAGGAGCAGCGACTGCACCACCAGGAGCCCGGTGGTCGCCACCCCCAGACCGGTGGTCAGGCCGACGTAGAGCCGGGCCGCGCGGGCCTGGCGCAGCAGCCGGGGATCGAGCGGGCGCATCAGACAGCAGCTTCCGTGGTGGTTGCCTTCTTGGCGTCCCAGAGCAGGCCGTGGCCCGGCGGGATCTTCGCGACACCGATGCGGTGCCGGAAGACCCAGTAGGTCCAGGCCTGGTAGAGGATCACGACCGGCGTCATCAGGCAGGCCACCCAGCTCATCACGACCAGCGTGTAGTGCGTGGACGAGGCGTTGTGGATGGTGAGCGAGAACGCGGCGCTGGTGGACGAGGGCATCACGTCGGGGAACAGCGAGCCGAACAGCAGCACGACCGCCGCCACGGTGGCGATGCTGGTGCTCGCGAAACCACGCCCCTCCTGGTGCTTCAGGGCGCAGTACCCGGCGTTGATCAGGGCCAGCGCGGCGATCACGACGAGCGCCCAGGTCCAGGCCTGGCCGTGGGCCAGCTGGGTCCAGACCGCGAACACCGCGGCCACGACGATCGTGGGCAGGGCCAGCTTCGCGCCCAGATCGATCGCCCGGGTGCGAATCTCACCCTCGGTGCGCAGGCCGAGGAACAGCGCGCCGTGGAAGGCGAACAGCAGCAGGGTGGTCAGGCCGCCGAGCAGACCGTACGGGTTGAGCAGGGTGAGAAGACTTCCGGTGAACTGCTTGTCGGCGTCGATCGGCACACCCGCGACGATGTTGGCGAAGGCGACGCCCCACAGCAGGGCGGGCACCACGGAGCCGAAGATGATCGCGCCGTCCCAGGTGCGGCGCCACCTGTCACTCTCGATCGTGCCGCGGTACTCGAACGCGACACCGCGGGCGATGAGACCGGCCAGGATCAGCAGCAGCGGCAGGTAGAAGCCGGAGAACAGGGTGGCGTACCACTCCGGGAAGGCGGCGAAGATGGCGGCACCGGCGGTGATCAGCCAGACCTCGTTGCCGTCCCAGACCGGGGCGATGGTGTTGATCAGGACGCGACGCTCGGTGTCGGTCTTCCCCAGGAAGGGCAGCAGCATGCCGACACCGAAGTCGAATCCCTCGAGGACGAAGTAGACGACCCATAAGACGGTGATGAGGATGAACCAGAAGGTGACGAGATCCACGACAGGACTCCGTTTTTCAGTAGGCGAAGCTGAGCGGGCGGTCGGCGTCGTCGTGGTCGGATCCAGCCTCGACCTCGGGGGCACCCGCCGCGGTGTACCGGCGGATCAGCCCGAACCAGACCACCGCGAGCGACCCGTACAGCAGGGTGAACACGACCAGCGAGACACCGACCGACCAGGGGCCCACCGTGGAGACACCCTCGGAGGTGAGCATCCGGACCGCCGGGTCACCGGTCGGGTTGGGGGCGACCACCCAGGGCTGGCGGCCCATCTCGGTGAACACCCAGCCAGTCAGGTTGGCCAGGAACGGCATCGGGACGGCGATCAGCGCGAACCGGCCGAACCAGCGGCCGGGGGTGCGGCCGCCGCGCGTGGCCCACAGGCCGATGGCGCCGAACGCGGCGGCGATGACGCCGAACAGGATCATGAAGCGGAAGTTCCAGTAGGTGGACGCCAGCACCGGCACGTAGTCGGTTCCGTCGCCGTACTTCTCGGAGTACTCGGCCTGAAGGTCGTTGACCCCCTTGACCTCGGCGTTGAAGTCTCCGGTGGCCATGAACGAGTAGATGTACGGGATCGACACGGTGGTCACGTCGCAGTGCCCGGGACCCGGGTTGCCGATCGCGAACAGGCTGAAGCCGGCGCCGGTCTCGGTGTCGCACAGGCCCTCGGCGGCGGCCATCTTCATGGGCTGCTGCTTGTACATCAGCTTGGCCTGGCCGTCACCGGTGAAGGCGACGCCGACCCCCGCGAGCAGCAGCACCACGCAGGCGAGCCGGAAGACCGGGCGGTACAGCTCGGCCCCCGGGTGCTTCACGCCGGAGTCGTCGGAACCGACCGCCAGATCGGCCCGGGCCTGGAACCGCGCCTTCACCATCCACCAGCCGGCGATGCCCGCGACGAACGTCGCCGCGGTCATGAACGCCGCCGTGATCTGGTGCGGGAAGGCCCACAGCACGGTGCTGTTCGTCAGCAGGTCGCCGATGCTCGTCAGCTCGGCCCGACCGGATTCGGCGTTGAACTCCACGCCGACCGGGTGCTGCATGAACGAGTTGGCGGTGAGGATGAAGAACGCGGAGAGGTTCACACCCAGCGCGGCCAGCCAGATACAGGCCAGGTGGATCTTGCGGGGCAGGCGGTCCCACCCGAAGATCCAGGCCCCGATGAACGTGGACTCGAGGAAGAAGGCGAGCAGGCCCTCCATCGCGAGGGGGGCGCCGAAAACGTCACCGACGAAGCGTGAGTACTCGCTCCAGTTCATGCCGAACTGGAACTCCTGCACGATGCCGGTGACGACGCCGATCGCGAAGTTGATCAGGAAGAGCTTCCCGAAGAACTTGGTCATGCGCAGCCAGCGCTCGTCGTCGGTGCGGACCCACAGGGTCTGCATGATCGCGACCATCGGGGCCAGGCCGATGGTCAGGGGAACGAAGATGAAGTGGTAGACGGTGGTGACACCGAACTGCCATCGGGCCAGGTCGAGGGCGTCCATAGTGCCACCTTGTCCCCCTGTCGAGGGTCGCCTGTAGTGACATAGGTCCTGCACGGGCAGGGCCGGTACTACTCAGTCCATCGGGTCAGGTGGCCGGTCACCGCATCGACGAGGCGTAACGAGGCCAGCGAAAGTCCCGCGAAGAGCAGTGCCAGCACGATCATCTGGTCGACGAGCGAGTAGACCAGGGTCTGGTTCAGGGCCCAGCCCAGGCCGGACTGGATGCCGTACAGCTCGGAGGCCAGCACACAGGCCCAGGCGGTGCCGGCCGCCAGCATCAGAGCTCCCCGCAGCTGCGGCAGGACCGCCGGGAGGATCACCCGGGTCCGCAGCCGGACGGGCCCCAGCCCGAGCGTGCGCGGGTAATCGGTGACGTGGGACGGCAGGTTGGCCACGGCGTTCGAGGTGGCGAGCAGCACCACCCAGAAGGCGCCGAAGGTCACGAAGAGCACGGCGGCCCGGCCGGTCGCCCCGAACCACAGCGTGAACAGCGGTGCCATGGCCAGGAGCGGCAGCATCCGCAGCAGCCCACCCACGCCTCCCACGGCGTGGCGCACCGGCCGGGCGCCGGCCACGAGCAGTCCGGCAGGTAGACCCAGGCCGACGGCGAGCAGGTACCCGGCCCAGAACCGGACCAAGGTCACCAGGCCGTTCTGCCCGACGGCGAGCGCCGCCAGTCCCACCGAGTCGGGCGCGCCCTGGATCGTGGTGGCCGGGCCCAGACCGCCCTGGTAGAAGTGACTCAGCCCGGTGACGCCGCTGGTGAAGATCGTCGGGAGCGGGGGGACGATCTGCGCTCCCTGGGCGGTCACGGCACCGACGATCACGGCGAGGACCTGCCAGAGGACGAGCCCGGCCAGACTTCCGGCGACCAGCGCGCGCCCGCGGGCGCGCGTCCTCAGGCGAACCCCGAAACGCGAGGACCGAACCCCCTCGACCTTGTTGAGGGCGACGTCGGCGACCGCGTCGGATGAGGGACGACGACTCGCCCCTGGCGGGAAGCTCACCTTGCTCATCCGGCCAGGTGCCGGAGGAGGTCTGCGCGCAGGGCGTTCGCTGCCGCGTCCATCCGCAGGTCGGCGGTGCGGGGGCGGGGGAAGGGGACCACGGCGTCGGCCCGTACTCCCCCGCCGGCGATCACCACGACGCGGTCGGCGAGTACGAGGGCCTCGTCGACGTCGTGGGTGACGAACACGATGGTCTTACCGGTCTCCTGCCAGAGGGTCAGGAGGGTCTCGTGCAGGTCCTGACGGGTCAGGTGATCGAGGGAGGAGAACGGCTCGTCCATCAGCAGGATGCCCGGATCGTTGGCGAAAACCGCTGCCACCGCGACCCGTTTGCGCATGCCGCCGGACAGTTCGCGGGGCCAGGCGCGTTCGCGCCCGCGGAGTCCGACGGCCTCGATGAAGTGGTCCACGCGGGGGCGCCACTGGTGCTCGGGCAGCTTGCGGTTGCGGGGGCCGAGCGCGACGTTGTCGGCGACACGCAGCCAGCCGGGAATCGCGTCCTGCTGAAAGACCATGCCCCGGGTGGCGCTCGGGCCGGTGACCGGTTGGCCCAGGGCGGTGACCGTGCCCGAGGTCGGGGCGAGCAGCCCGGCCAGGCAGCGCAGCAGGGTGCTCTTGCCCTGGCCGGAAGGCCCGAGCACGCAGAGGAACTGGTTGCGGGGCACGTCGAGGTCGAGGTCGCGCAGCGGGGTGACGGCCTTCGGGCCGGAGCCGTAGGTGACGGTGAGGCGGCGGACCTCCAGGCCCATGGTGCCCGGCATCTCGCTCATCCCTGCCACCTCAAGACCGGGGCCACCGCGGCGCGGACGGCTGTGTCCAGCAGTACGGCCACCAGGCCGAGGGTGATGGACAGGGACAGTACCTCACCGACGTTGCCCTGCTGGGCCCGTAGCGAGATCAGACGGCCCATGCCGACCCGGGATCCGAGCAGTTCGGCACTGGCCTCCAGACCGATGCCCGTGGCCAGGGCCAGGCGCAGCACGGCCACGATCGCCGGGAAGGCGGCGGGCAGGACCACCGCGCGGAACCGGGCCGGGGCGTCGAGGCCCAGGGTGGCGGCGTACTCCTCCACGGCCGGGGGGAGGTTGAGGGCCGCCGACTGGGCGACGACCGCGACCACGACGAAGCAGAAGAAGGTCACCAGGGTCAGCTTGCCCACCGGCCCGGTGCCCAGCCAGACGAGCAGCAGGGGCGCCACGACGAGCACCGGCACGGCCCCGAAGACGAACAGCACGGGCTCGGTGACGTCGCGCAGCCACTGCCGGCGCGCGGCCCCCAGCCCGGCCACGACGCCCAGCGTGCTCCCGAGCAGCCAGCCCAGGCCCGCGGTGCCGACGGTCCAGGCCAGATTGATGCCGTACGAGGAGTGCTCGATGCCGAGGAACTCCAGGCCCCGGTCCCCGCCGGCGTGCTGCTCGAACTGCCAGAGCACCACGCGGGGGCCCGGGAGCACCGCGTCGTTCGCGACGCCGAGGGCGGCGAGCTCCCAGAGTGCCCAGAGGCCGGCGAACCCGGCCGCCCCCCAGAGGATCGCCGCGAGCCGGGGGCTGCGCGTCGTCCTCAATTCTGGCCGGCCGCCGCTGTCGAGGCGGCCGCGAAGCGGTAGGCGTCGAGGTAGTTGCGGGCGTCGTAGTGGGTCTGGGCCTGCTGCTTCAGGTCGCTGTCGGGGGCGGCGGCCAGGGCCTTGTCGGCCTCCTGGCGGTAGCGCACCAGGGCCGCGTAGACCTTGCCGGCGATGCTGAGTTCGTCGGGGGTGTGGCCCTGACCGATCACGCCCTGCCCGGCCAGCACCGCGAGGTTGGCGGTGGCCACGCTCTCGTAGAAGAACGGGTCACTCTGATCGGTGTAGAACTCGGTGGCCCGGTCGAAATTGCGCAGCGAGTAGATGTCGTCGAAGCTCCCGGCCAGTTCCTTCGCCGTCAGGTCGGTGCCGGTGTAGCTGTTCAGGTAGTCGACGAACTTCGCGGCGGTGGCCTCCGGGTCGGCCTCCATCTCGTCGATCAGCCGGTAGATCACGCTGGTGAAGCGCAGCAGGGTCTCGAAGTTGTCCTGCGCGTAGTCGGTGGTCGTGACCAGGCCGGAGTAGGTGAAGCGCAGGGGCAGGGTCTCCTCGGAGGGCAGGTTGTCGATCACCTGGCGCAGGTCGACCAGCGGTTCCCAGCCCTTCTGCTGCAACTGCACCACGAATCCCGCCGACGACGGGGAGAGGAAGTCGGCCTTGCCCGCGAACCCGGCCTTCACCAGGTCGGGGTTGGCCAGGAACTCGATGTCGACGTCCTGGTCCAGGTCGAGCCCGGCCGCTTCGGCCACGGTGTTGCGGAACAGCGGGCTGCCGCCCTCGACGCAGATCAGCTTCTGGCCCTTGAGCTGTGCCATCACCGTGGTCAGGGCTTCGGTGAAGGTGGCTCCGGCCTTCATCTCCTGGGCGACGGTCCGGTACTTACCGGTCGGCGCGACGATGCGGTACACGTAACTGACGTCGCTGACGGCGAATCCGACCACGTTCTGCACGTTGTCGATCTGGTTCGCGATCGAGGGAACGTACCCCCCGCCCAGCTCGACCTGGCCGTTGATCAGCGGGGTGAGGTTCATCAGCAGATCCTGCTGGGCGCCGTAGGGCTCCGGCGTGATGGTGATACCGACCGCCTGGTAGTAGCCGTCGTCGATGCCCGCCACCCCGAGCAGTTCGTCACCCCACGGCGGGAACGCGGCCTTGACCGAGACCGGTGGAATGGTGCTGCCGGGGGCCGCCAGGTCGGACGACGGGGTGAAGGTCGCCGCCGATCCCGTCGTCGAGGGTGCCTGGGCGCACGCTGCGAGCGCTCCGGCCGTACTGGCGGCGAAGACGGCCAGGACCGCACGGCGGCTGACGATGTTCACTGATCTCCCTGCGTCGGTTACCGGTGCCCACTACAGCACCCGGGCTCCGGCCCCGTCGATGGAGGACGACGACAACGACCGGACGGGGATCTTGTCGGCACACCCGGATGGAGCGGTTCACCCGCGTTCGCGTATCACCCAGCGATGCTCAATCGACACACGGTGATACGCCATACTCACAGTCCATTCACGGCGAAGAATCCTGTTACACACGTTGCGGGCGTGGCCACCGGTCTCGAATCATGTCTCTCGTGACCCCCGACGACGCCACAACGACCACGGACGATTCCCTCCGACTCGTCTGCCCCGAGCCTGATCGCGACCCGATCGCGCAGGACAGTCCGGACGCGAACGACCGCAACCCGCTCTCACCACGCTCCGACGTCTCCGGTGACGCCCTGGAACTGGAGAAGGGGCTGCCGGACGACGTGCCGGGCCTCGTCGTCGTGCCCCGTTCCCCTCGCGCGGCGTCCGCCACGCTCACCGGGACCGAACTGACGCGGCGGCTGCGGGCCATCGGTTTCCGCATCCGCACCACCGGTGAGCGTGACCAGGCGGTGCGCGCGTTCAAGACCGGCTGGTTCCGGCTCGGCCCCTCGCTCATGGAGGGCAGCGTGGCCAACAGCATCATGGGGCCCCGGGCCAGTCAGGCCATCGACGAGTCGTACCAGCGCAGCCTCGACGGACGGCCGACCATGTCGCCGCACTTCTCGTTCACGCAGACCCAGTGTCCGTGCGGGGGTCACTACGCCGACTGCCGTCGGATCTGGCCCACCCGGCAGTCGGTGATCGCTGCCGAGGAACTGCAGGCGACGTGTTTCCCGGACGGCTTGGTGCCGCTGGCGTGGTGCCGCTGCACCGGACACAACCGCGCGGTGGGCGCAGCCGCGTCGTCGAGGCACCTCAGGGGTGACGCCATCGACATCCCGCCCACCGTCTCCCTGAGCCGCATCAAGGATCTGGACACCTACACGGGCATCGGCGTTCACCGCGCCGACGGGAACGTGCAGCACGTGGACCTGCGCCAGGGCAGCCCGGCCGAACCGGCGGTCTGGTACTACGCCTGAACCTCCCGCAACGGCCGGCTCATGAGATCCGGGGATGGGGGGCCGGGATCAGGCATCCCGGCCCTCGC
Organism: Kineosporia sp. NBRC 101731; assembly: GCF_030269305.1. Taxonomy (NCBI): domain Bacteria; kingdom Bacillati; phylum Actinomycetota; class Actinomycetes; order Kineosporiales; family Kineosporiaceae; genus Kineosporia; species Kineosporia sp. NBRC 101731. The sequence continues at coordinate 71,303 of NZ_BSTC01000006.1, read as the reverse complement.
ATCCGGCAGGCCTCACATCCGGCAGGCCTCACATCCGGCAGGCCTCACATCCGGCAGGCCTCACATCCGGCAGGCCCACATCCCGTCAGGCTCCCCTTCCCGTCAGGCGCCGGTCTGCTCGGCCCTCGCATCCGTCTGCGTGACGTCCACGACGGGGTCGTCGTCTTCCGGGAGTTCGACGATCACCTCGACCTCCACCTGACCCCACGCGTCGGCCACCACCGCACCGGCCTCGGGACCGAACAGGGTGTTGGCCTGGGCCACGGTGGCCGCGGCGAACTCGGCGAAGGTGGCGGTGGTGCTGAGGTCGGGGCTGGACAGCGCCCCGAACCAGATGTGGCCCGCCTGCTCCCACGCGTATCCGCCGAAACCGATGGCGGCCAGGTAGAACGCCCGGTTCGGGATACCCGAGTTCACGTGCACGCCACCGTTGTCGTCGGTCATCTCGACGAAGTCGGTCATGGTGGCGGGCTGCGGGTCTTTGCCCAGGTCGGGGTCGTCGTAGGCGGTGCCCGGTGCCTTCATCGAGCGCAGGGCGGTGCCCTGCACCCCGGCCGCCAGCAGACCCGCACCGATGAGCCAGTCGGACTCCTCCGCGGTCTGCCCGGCCGCGTACTGCTTGACCAGGCTGCCGAACACGTCGGACATCGACTCGTTGAGCGCTCCCGACTGCCCCTCGTACACCAGATCGCGCACGGCCCCGGTGACACCGTGGGCGAGCTCGTGCCCGATCACGTCGAGCGAGACGGTGAACCGGTTGAACAGGGTGCCGTCGCCGTCACCGAAGACCATCTGCTGCCCGTCCCAGAAGGCATTGTCGTAGTCGCGGCCGTAGTGGACGCTGGCATCGAGCGGCAGCCCGTTGCCGTCGATCGAGTTGCGCCCGAACACATCCCACCAGAACGTGAACGTGGCACCCAGCCCGTCGTAGGCCTCGGTGACGGCGATGTCGGAGACCGGCTGCCCGCCCTCCCGCAGCACCTCGACCCCGGGGAGCTGACGGCGGTTCTTCGCGTCGTAGATGGTGCGGTTCGGCGTGGTGTCGGTCGCCTCGGCGGCATTGCCGAACCGGGCGATGGGCCGGGCGGCCCGGGCGGAACGTAGTTGCCGGTCGACGGCGAGATCGGCACGGGCGGCCTCACGCAGCCGCTCCGGCCCGTGTTCGGCCAGATGTTCCAGCATGTACGGCGGAAGAACGTGGTGCAGGCCAAGACTGGCGACGGCTCGTTCTGACGTGTTCATCTGTGCGCTCCCCCTGAGGCTCTTACGAGTAGGACGACAGCAGATCGATCAACGTGCCCAGCGCCGGGTCTGCGAAGGGCTCGGTGACCTTCACGGTGTGACGGGTATTTCCTTCGTGGACGGTCAGTTCATAGACGAAGCGGTCGCCCGCCCCCGGTGCGGCCGCAGGCTGCCCCGCGAGCTCGGCGACCCGGGCCTCCCGGACCGCCGACTCCACATGATCGGCCTCGTCTTTCGGAAGCGTACTCGTGTCCACCGACACTTCTGGCTGTGTGACGGCTGCGAAACCGCCGCTGCGGTGCAAGCTGAGGATCATCGCGAAACACCCCCTGATTCAGTCGGAACGGACAGTTTTGACGAGCTTTTCAGCTGACGCCGAAGGTGTTGACATCTCCCTCGCCACGATGAGGTACCCCCATGATCCTCGCGATCGGTGCGGAATGCGCACCGATCGCCGTCGTGTGAGTACCCTCCCTGAGCAGTGCACCGGCACCTCGGTCAGCGAAACCCCGTGTCCGGTCGTCGATGAAGCCATGGGCGGGCGAGCCTGAGCGTTGTGTACACATGGTTCACCTGGTACCAGGTGAACCATGTGTACACACGCGGGTGGCTCGCCCCACGGTTCGGCAGAGCCGTGCACCTCGGCAGATTGACTGAGCCGAGCGCCTGAGCCGAGTGGCTGAGCCGAGCGACGCTGTCAACGGCCGCCCACACCGGACGACGCCGAGTGCCCCCACCGGTTCGCCACGTTCCAGAGCACTCGTCCGCCATGAGACCCCGGCGAGCCGGTCGGTCCGCCGACTCCACCTCATGCGCGCGTGTACGCCTGCTCCAGACGGCACGGCTGATTCACGCGACACGGCCGCTCCACACGGCACCAGTACCCCACGCGGCACGGCTGGTTCACACGGCACGGCTGATTCACACGGCACCGCTACTCCACACGGCACCGCTACTCCACACGGCACCGCTACTCCACACGACACCGCTACTCCACACGACACCGCTACTCCACACGACACCGCTACTCCACACGACACCGCTACTCCACACGACACCGCTACTCCACACGACACCGCTACTCCACACGACACGGCGGCTCCACACGACACCGCTACCCCACGCAGCACCGCTACCCCCAAGCGGCGCCCAGCGAGCGTGACGCACCCTTCCGGCTCTTCAGTCTCGGCGGACCACTCCGGACTCGTGCGGGTCGCGAGCCTCCGGTACTCCCGGTGCGCCAGGGCCGGCAGATTCCCCAGAACCGCGCACTACCGGAGCTCCCGTCTCATCGGCCCGGCCCACCGGGCGAGCCTTCGACGCCGACCCGCTGTCCCGGGCCACCCGGGCGTCGGGGGCCGCCTCGTTCCCCGACGTCACCTCGTCCACCTCGCCTGAAACATCTGACCCACGCGAATCCATCGGATCGCGTGCCCCCAGCGAACGCCCCTGCCCCATCGGGTCGTTCGTCGGGATCGGGGCATCAGCAACTCCCGGGCCGCCGGACTCCCTCGACGCGCCAGAGACCTTCGACGCGCCAGGAACCCCCGGACCTTCCGGCTCCGGAAACCCCTGTGCACCTGGTGACTCACGCATCTCCCGCAACGCCGGCGACTCCTGCGTGTCCTGCGCCCGCAATGCCTCCTTGGCCTGCGACCGGGCCAGGCGACGACGACGACGGGCCGTGGCGTTCTGCCCGTCGTTCTCGAAGCCCACGTCGACCCACTCGAAGTCTTTCGTGCGCTGGGCCCGGGCGTAGCTGCGATAGGCCCGTTGGTCGGCCTCGGTCAGGTCCACGTCGTCGGTGAAGGGTGTGAGCAGGGTGCGCGGGTACAGGTGACGGACCCGCACCACGTTGGCCTCGGCACAGATCAGCAGGGACACCACGGCCAGGTAGATCCAGGCGATCAGGCCCAGCACGATGGCGAACACACCGTTCGTCGCATCGGCGTGCCGCACCACGCTACCCACGTAGACCGTTCCGAACTGCTGCAACATCTGCCACACGATGGCTGCGGCGACGGCACCGGGGAGCACGTCGAGGCGGCTGAGCTTGCGTGTGGTGCCCCAGCGGAACAGGAACATGAAGAAGACAGTGATGAGGGTGATGCCGGTCAGCCCGGAGAGCAGGCGCAGCACCTCGTTGAAGTTGATGAAGTCGGCGAACCCGTTGACGTTGGTGCCGATGCCGCCGAGGCTGCCGGTGATGATGAAGGTCAGGCCACCGACAGCCAGCAGGAACAAGCTCCGCAGCCGGGCCGCGATGGGGTTCGGGCGCCGGTTGCGTGGCACCGCCCACATCGTGTTCATCGCGTTCTGGGTCGCGTTGGCGATGCCCAGCGCACCGTAGAGAGAACCGGCCAGACCGATCGCCACCGCCGTGGCGCTGCCCCGCAGCCCTGTCGGGTCACCGAGCTGGTCACCGATGACCGGGAACTGGCGCAGTGCCGAGTCGAGAATCTCCTTCTGGAGCATGGGATTGTCCTGGAGGATGAAACCGAGCACCGACGCGAGCAACAACAACAGCGGGAACACCGACAGGAAGCCGTAGTACGTGATCAGCGCCGCCAGGTAACCGCCCTGGTCGTCGAAGAACTTGTAGATCACGGCCAGCGGGAACCCGATGACGGGATGCTTCTGCTGGAACCGGTCCAGACGGTCGTGCACCCTCTCCGCCTGGCGCCCGGCCTGCTTGGCACCTCTCGTCGCCCGCCGCGTGGCCCGCCTTGTCACCGACACCCGTTCGTCACGCCCCTCCCGATGGGCGCGTGCCGCCCGCTGCCAGGGCTACCAGCATGCCGGTACGCAGGAGCAATGGCACGCCGACGGCGGGGTATGTCGGCTTTTGCCCGGGCCGGCGCAAGCGCCTCGGCCTACTCCATCTCCATGTGCTTGCGAGCCAACTCGTCACCCGCCTCGACCGCGGCCAGCAGCAGGGCCAGTCCTTCCTGCTCACGATGGGTGGCCCGCAGCAGCAGGGCCAGGTTCAGCCGGCAATTCGCGTCGCCCAGGCTCAGGCCCATGCGGTACGCGGCCTCGGCCGCCTCGCAGTTGTCGGCCACCTCGTAGAGCAGGTTGCCCATCGGCAGGAAGCACTCGACCTCCAGGGCCTGCGTGCCCTGCCGCAGCACCGCGAGCGCCTCAGCTGCGCGCCCCTGCTCCAGGTACATCTCGGCCAGCGGCGGGCGGGTCGGCGGATACAGGTTCAGCGCCCGCACGAGCAGCCCCTCGGCCTCCCGCGCCCGCTCCTCCTCCCACAGCCGTACCCCGAGCACCCCGGCCGCCAGGTCGCTGCCCCGCCCGACGGCCGCACGCAGCAGCTCGAACGACTCGATGCGGTTCCCGCGGTCGCCCAGGATCCAGCTGGCGCCGATCGCTCCCTTGGCATCCCCCTCGGACCACGCCTGCTGGTAGGCCTCGAACGCCGCGTCCACCTGGCCCAGGTCTTCCAGCGCCCGCCCCAGGCTGTACGCCGCGCCCGGCTCTCCTGCCGCCCGCGCGGCACCGAACGCCTCCACCGCATCGGACCGGCGACCGAGCTGCATGTACGTGTTGCCCAGATTCAGCTGGGCCGCACCGTCACCGTGGAGCGCGGCGGCACCGAAGAGGCGCAGGGCCTCGCGGATATGACCGCGGTCGGCGGCCGCGCACCCGGCGCGGACGAGGGCTTCGGGCTCAACGGGGTCACCACATTCGCTGGTACTGGCGGACTGAGTCATCGGGGGCTCCTTCGTTACCGTCGTTACCGTGTTCGGCCGGCCGGACCAAAAGACAAGCGTGACCCCTGACACGCTCCGGCAGAACAGCATTCGCGCCAACAAGCAGGACCGAAGTAGTCAGATGCCACACAACCGACCTGATTCGGACCTCCCCGGCACAGGTCATCTTCGTGCCCTCCATCAACTCCTTACCGGTCCCTCCACGCTGAACTCTTCTCTCGCAGCAGCTTTCACTAGCCCGCGAAATTCGGCTCCCCCAGATACTAGGCACCCGACCCGGCAACTCCGCCACTGGAATCACGATCTGTGGATAACTCGCGGACCGTATCGACGCACCCCCGGCGTGTCGGCAAATGGTCGACACCACAAGCTATCTCGACACCGACCAATGCAACTACGGACAATCACCCACTTCCCGTCACCGCTCGCAGGCGATTCCGTCCCGATCCGCGTCGAGTGGCTGATTGGCACCGTAAAGTGCTGTGCTGCGACCGAAGTCAGTCACTGCAGGATAGGCCGAGGTGATCACGACGGCAGGTTCGTCGGGCGGCCCCGACCCGGCCCCGGCACGGCCCTGTGACCGCAGCGGCCCGGGTGCATCGGCGGGGCGCTGCACGTCCCGGTAGGCACCGGGCCGGTCCACGGCGCCGGGCAGCCCCACACCCTGCGGGTATGCGGCGGTGAGCGCGTCGCAGCTGCGATAGCGAGGTGCCGGGGCGGCGGTGGGGGTCACGGTGGCCGAGGACGGTATCGGCACCCACGGCGTCAGCCCTCCGGCCCCACGGCGCGCCGTTGGAGGACCGGGCACCCCGGAGGCGGAGACCCCGGGGGTCGGGACCAGGTCCCCCGCCAGATCGTCCCGCCCCTGCTCTCCGGCACCCGACAACCGGCCGGGCGCCGGGACGCCCTCGGACATCCGTGGCGCCTGCGACATTCGTGGCATCCGTGGCAGCCAGAGGGCAGCGGAGACGACGAGCACGATCGCGGCGGCCGTGCCGACAGTTCCGAGGCCGACAGTTCCGAGCAGGACCGGCCCGGTGCGGTGGGAGGGCGGCGTGGGTACCCAGAGCTGCCATCCCGGCGGCACCGGGCCCCAGTCCCGGTGCGGCAGCCACCCGGCCGGGGGCCTCCAGCCCCGGGGCGGTCTCGGCCAGTGCGGTGGCGGGTTGAAACTCCACCCCTCGACCATGGTGCCCTCCGTCCGTCGGCAGACACCGAACAGCCCTCGGCGCTCCACGCCTCACGCTAGGCACCGGTCGCCCCAGGACGAATACCCCGCCCCAGGAATGGCCTTTTCTCCCGATGGCCCCCATCGCCAAGGGGTCGATGACACCTCAGGACACAGCTGGCCAGAACCCCCCGGTCCCCCCGCGACCGTCACGTCGCGCCATCATCAGGCAGCTTCCCGCCCCTAGCGGCGGGTTTCGGCAAAGCCCGGCGTAATCGGCGCCGCCCAACCCCTTTCGTGATCAGGCAAAGTGTCCCGGGCCGACGCGTCGGTTCGGGGACACTTTGCCTGATCACGAAAGGGTGGGGAGACGCACCCCCGCCCGTGGCACAGGGAGGTCACTGCCCCGGAGGTGGGGCACGCACACCGCCCTCGCACCGGCGGGAAACGGCCGCGGCGGAGGCGCCCACCATCCCCTCGGGAGGACCCGGCCGGGGAGACGCCCATGACCGGGAGGGCGCGGTCCGGGCCGCGCAACGGCTACCAGCGGTCGCCGGCCGGGGGATTCTGATACTGCCGCCGCAGGGACTTGTGCCTCACCTTGCTCGTGCGGACCTCCTCGTGGCGCAGGCGGGCGTCGTGGCGCCGTTCCTGACGGAAGCCCTCGGCCACGAGCTGGCGGTAGGAGTCGAGGCGGTCCGGGTGGAGATCGCCGGCGCCGATCGCGGCGATGACGGCGCAGCCGGGCTCGACGGCGTGGGTGCAGTCGGCGAAGCGGCACCTCCCGGCCAGGGTGGTGAGGTCGGCGAAGGTGTCCTCCAGGCCGGCAGCGGTGGTGATGCCGGCACTGCGCAGTCCGGGCCCGTCGATGACCCAGCCCCCGGCCACGGGGTGAAGTTCGCGGGTGACGGTGGTGTGGCGTCCCTTGCCGTCGCGGCGCAGGGCGTTGACGCGCATGACCTCGTCGCCGGACAGGACATTGACCAGACTCGACTTCCCGGCACCGGAGGCGCCGAGGAGGGCCACGGTGCGACCACCGGCGAACAGGGCGCGCACCTCCTCCAGCCCGGAGCCCTGCTCCGAGGACACGGCATGCACCGGGCAGGCACAGTTCTCCTGAAGTTCGGCGGCCATCCGGGGGGCCTCGGGCTCGAGGTCGGCCTTGGTGAGGATCACCACCGGCTGCGCGCCACCGGCCCGGGCCAGGGCCAGGAGGCGGGCGATGCGATGACGGTCGGGGGCGGGCACCAGGCCCTCGACCACGGCGACGACGTCGATGTTGGCCGCGAGGGTCTGCCGTCGGGCGCTGCCGTCGGCGTCGGCACGGGTGAGCACGGTCGTGCGCGGGTCGACGCTCTCGACGGTGATCCGGTCGTCCGGCCAGAACCGCAGCCGCACGCGGTCACCGGTGGTCGGGGCGGCTTCGGGATCGTGGTGCACGGCAGCCAGCAGGGCACCGCCCCAACTGGACCGCACCGTACGGCCGCCGGGCAACTCGACCGTGGCCACCCCCCGGTCGACGCGAACCACGACACCCTGTCGCAGCTGGAAACTGTTCATACCGGTTTTCGGGCGCGCTGAAGACATGGGTGGTACCTCTCCGATGACGGTGCCCGACCGGTCAGGCGGGCGCGGGAGGAGCGGTGGGAGGGGTGCGCACGCGGATCTGCGTGGGACGTCCCTCCCGAACGGGTGTGGACATCTCGACCTCCTCCCCTGCGCGCGATGGCGCTTCGCTGCGACTCCCGCGCCACGACCGGGTGGGGCCGGTGGTGGCTGGGACAGCTCCCAGGACTTCCCCGGGCGCACTCACCACAGTAAGAACCGCGATGGGGGTTGTCGCCTGATTTACCGGGAGGGTGCAGGCCGATGAGGGACGCCGTCGAAACCCGGTGGGCGGGCGTCAGTAGTCAGAGGGCGGACGTCAGAGGGCGGACGTCAGAGGGGGCGCTCGCCGGGCTCGCCGGCCGGGCCCAGATCGATCAGCGCGGGCCGGTCGCCGGGGTCGGTGCGGCCGGACCGGTCGCCACCGCCGGGCACGCGGGTCAGGTCGGGCCCGTGGATCGGGGTGGGCCCGTGGATCGAGGTGGACCCGTGGATCGAGGTGGACCCATGCGGCAGATCGGGCCCGTCGGTGAGGTCAGGCCGGGGTTCCGGCACGGCCCGCGGCAGGGCCACGCGGTCCGGGTCCAGATCCTCGTCCGTATCCCCGTCCGGATCCATCACGTCGTGACGCGGTGCCAGCGGGGTGAGGGTGCCGGGCTTCTCGTCCGGCGTGACCCCCCGGGCGGCCCGCTGGGCCCGGTCGTCCGCCTGGCGCGCCCGCACCAGGGCCCGGGCCTCGACGCGGGCCTGGATCGGCCAGCGCTCGTCGATGGCGGCGTTCAGCGCGGCCCCGATGAGCAGCGCGATGGCCAGGAAGTAGAGCCAGATCAGGAGGACGATGGGGGTGGCCAGCGGGCCGTAGATCGAGGTGCCGCCGACCGACTCGTTCAGGGTCCAGCGCAGCACGAAACTGGCGACCACCCAGATGATCAGCGCGAGCGCGGCCCCGGGCACGTCCCGGTAGAAGCGCGAGCGGATCGGGGTGGACAGGTGGTAGAGCCCGGTGATGCCGGTGAGGGCGGCGACCGAGACCACGGGCCAGTACACCCAGTCCGAACCGCCGAGATCACCGAGCAGGTCGAAGTGGGCGCCGTACATCACCTTCGACAACCAGCCGGGGCCGATCAGCACCAGCGGGATGAGCACGATGCCGACCACGAGCGCCAGGCAGTAGAGGGAGAAGGAGAGCACCCGGGCCCGCACGATGCCGCGCAGGCCGCCGAGCCCGTACATGATCGAGACGGTGTCCAGGTAGACGTTCAGCACGCGCGAACCCGACCACAGGGAGAGCACGAACCCGATCGAGACGATGTCGGCCCGCCCGGCCCCGATGACCTGGTCGAACGTGGGCAGGATGACCGAGCTGACGCTGTCGGCGGTGAGAAAGGTCAAGGTCAGCTCGCGCAGCCGCTGACGCAGGTCGCCGACCGCCTCGTCCCCCATCAGGTCACCGACGAAACCGAGGCTCCCGACCACCCCCAGCACCAGCGGCGGCAACGAGAGCAGGGCGAAGAAGCCCACCTCGGCCGCCAGGCCGGTCACCCGGTAGCGCAGGCAGATCCGGACCGTCTCGCCCGCCAGCCACCAGACCAGGGCCAGAACCCGGCGGACGCGCCCCCCGGCGGAGGACTGGATCGTCCCCACCGTGGCCGTCTGCCCACCGGTACCCGTCTTCGTGACCACGCCGGTCACCGTACAGACCTTTCTCCCTGCACTCGTAACGGATGGGACGAACACCGCCCGGCCTGGTGATGAGGAACACGAGGCGTGTTCCCAGGGCAACGCGAGGGTGGCACGACGCGCCGCCGACACGGCCCTCGCTACCGGCTTGTCGGGATACACGGGTGGTCATGGGTACGGTGACGTCCGTGGCCGACTCCGACGATGCACTGAATCTGGTGCCCGCCCCGGTCGACCGCGACGTCTTCTCCGAGGACCTGGTGCTCGTCGAGGCGGTCGAGCGGCACGAGGGCAAGCTGCACCTGGCCAAGTTGCGTGACCTGGGCCGGCTGGCCGGGGCGCCGCGATCACTGGGCTGGGCCGAGGCCGTCGACCGGTTCCCGCCGACGCTGCGTACCCACGACCCCTTCGGCCGCCGGGTGGACGAGGTCGACTACCACCCGGCCTGGCACCGCCTGATGCAGACCGGGGTGCGCTCGGGTCTGACCGCCGCGGCCTGGGACACCGATGCCCCGCCGGCCGCGCACACCGCCCGGGCCGCCGCGATGATCATCTGGTCGCAGGTCGAGAGTGGCCACCTGTCCTCGCTGAGCACCAGCTATGCGGCGATCCCCTCGCTGCGTGCCGACGCCCAGCTGGACGGCATCTGGCGTCCCCGCCTGGCCGCCCGCTCGTACGACTCGGCGTTCCGGGCCCCCGGCGAGAAGCTGGGCTGCCTGGCCGGGCTGGCCGTGACCGAGCGGCAGGGCGGTTCCGACCCCAAGGCGGGCACCACGGTCGCCAGCCCGCAGCCCGACCTGACCGGCAACGGCCCGGTCGAGGGCGAGCACATCTACCGGCTGACCGGGCAGAAGTGGTTCGTCTCCTCGCCCATGAGTGATGTGTTCCTGGTGCTGGCCACAGCACCCGGTGGGCTGACAGCGTTCGTCGTGCCCCGCGTCCTGAATGACGGCTCGCGCAACACCTGGCGCCTGCTGCGCCTCAAGAACGCGGTGGGGACCCGCTCCAACCTGCCCGCCGAGGTCGAGCTGGACGGCACCTGGGCCGCCCGGCTCGGCGAGGAGGGCCGGGGCCAGCACACGATCACCGGCATGCTCACCGCCAGCCGGCTCGACGCCGTGCTGCGCTCGGCCGGGCAGATGCGTCAGGCCGTGGCCCGCGCGGTGCACCACTGCCGGCACCGCGAGACGTTCGGCTCGCCGCTGGCCGACAAGCCGCTCATGCAGAACGTCCTGGCCGACCTGGCGCTGGAGAGTGAGGCCGCGACCGTGCTGGCCATGCGGCTCGCGGCGGCGGTGGACGCCGGGGAGACCGAGTTGTTGCGCGCGGCGGTGCCGGTGGCGAAGTTCTGGATCTGCAAGCGCGCGACCGGGGTGGTGGCCGAGGCCCTGGAATGTCTCGGCGGCAACGGGTTCGTCGAGGAGCACGGCCTGGCCCGGGTGTTCCGCGACTCGCTGGTCGGCCCGTTGTGGGAGGGTCCGGGCAACATCAGTGCTCTCGACGTGCTGCGCGCCATGGCGATGCAGCCCCGGTCGATGGAGGTGCTGCTCGCCGAGATCGACCGCGGTCGCGGCGCCGATCCCCGTCTCGACCGGGCGATGGACGAGGTGGCCGGGTTCCTGATGGCCGCCTCCCGCGAGGCCCGCCGCGACCCGGCGGCGGTGGAGGCCGGGGCCCGCTGGATGGTGGAACGGCTCGGTGTCGTGCTCCAGGCGTCCCTGCTGGTGCGCAACGCCCCCGAACCGGTCTCGTCCACCTTCGTCACCACCCGGGTCGCCGGCAGCGGCGGCACCCTCTACGGCACCCTGCCGGTCGGACGTAAGCCCACCCGGATGATCGTCGAGCGCTCACTGCCCGGATAGGCAGAACGACGAACTGTCACGACCCGGCGGATATCCTGGGACGACGGCCATCCACGGGCCGGGACATATCGGCCGCTTCCGGTTCCAACCGGCGCGTCGGCACCCCCTCACTCCGCATCCGGGTGCGGGAGCCGCAACAATGCACGTGTTTCCGGCGCCTCGCGCAGCGTGGCGGGACGTGCCGGATCCGCTCACCTGTTGATCGACGCACCAGACGCAGATTCGGGACGTACATGGAGATCTGGCCAGGCCATCCCTACCCTCTGGGTGCCACCTACGACGGCGCCGGGACCAACTTCGCGCTGTTCAGCGAGGTGGCCGACCGGGTGGAGCTCTGCCTGATCGACGACCACGGCACGCAGTCCCGGATCGAGCTCACCGAGGTCGACGGCTTCGTCTGGCACGGCTATCTGCCCAGCGTCGGGCCGGGTCAGCGCTACGGCTACCGGGTGCACGGCCCCTTCGACCCCGATCGCGGGCACCGCTGCAACCCCTCCAAACTGCTGCTCGACCCGTACGCGAAGGCGATCGAGGGGCAGATCGACGGCGACGAGTCGCTGTTCTCCTACCGCTTCGACGCCAACACCGACGGCACCGGTGAGTTCAACACCGACGACAGCCTCGGCCACACCATGCTCTCGATCGTGGTGAACCCCTACTTCGACTGGGGCAGCGACCGCCCGCCCCGTCGCGAGTACCACGAGACGCTGTTCTACGAGGCGCACGTCAAGGGCCTCACGATGACGCACCCGGGCGTTCCCGAGGAGATCCGCGGCACCTACGCCGCGATCGCCCACCCGGTGATCATCGACCACCTGGTGAAGCTGGGCGTGACCGCGATCGAGCTGATGCCGGTGCACCAGTTCGTGCAGGACACCACGCTCGTCACCAAGGGCCTGTCGAACTACTGGGGCTACAACACCATCGGCTTCTTCGCCCCGCACAACGCCTACTCCGCCGCCGGCCAGCGTGGTCAGCAGGTGCAGGAGTTCAAGGTGATGGTGAAGGCGCTGCACGAGGCCGGCATCGAGGTCATCCTCGATGTCGTCTACAACCACACCGCCGAGGGCAACCACCTCGGGCCGACGATCTGTTTCCGCGGCCTCGACAACAACGCCTACTACCGGCTGGTGGACGACGACCGCTCGCACTACTACGACACCACGGGCACCGGGAACAGCCTGCTCATGCGCAGCCCGCACGTGCTGCAGCTGATCATGGACTCACTGCGGTACTGGGTGCTCGACATGCACGTCGACGGTTTCCGCTTCGACCTGGCGGCCACCCTGGCCCGGCAGTTCCACGAGGTCGACCGGCTCAGCGCGTTCTTCGACGTGGTGCAGCAAGACCCGGTGATCTCGCAGACCAAACTGATCGCCGAGCCCTGGGACCTGGGCGACGGTGGCTACCAGGTCGGCAACTTCCCGCCCCTGTGGACCGAGTGGAACGGCCTGTACCGCGACACCGTGCGCGACTTCTGGCGCAGCGAGCCCTCGACGCTCGGCGAGTTCGCCTCCCGCCTGACCGGCTCGTCCGACCTCTACCAGGACGACGGCCGGCACCCGATCGCGAGCATCAACTTCGTGGTCGCCCACGACGGCTTCACCCTGCGGGACCTGGTGTCCTACAACGAGAAGCACAATGACGCGAACGGTGAGGGCGGCGCCGACGGCGAGAGCCACAACCGGTCCTGGAACTGTGGCGTCGAGGGTGAGACCAACGACGAGAACGTGCAGGCCCTGCGCGCCCGCCAGCAGCGCAACTTCATCCTCACGATGATGCTGTCGCAGGGCGTGCCGATGCTGGCCCACGGCGACGAGTTCGGCCGCACCCAGAACGGCAACAACAACGTCTACTGCCAGGACAACGAACTGGCCTGGATCGACTGGAAGATGGCCGGGCCGGACAACGACCTGCTGACCTTCACCCGGCGAGCGGTGCGACTGCGGCACGAGCACCCGGTGTTCCGCCGCCGCCGGTTCTTCAACGGCGCCGCCTCCCGCGGTGGCCAGAGCGAGGTCGGCGACATCGCCTGGTTCACACCCGCCGGACAGCCGATGGCCGACGACGACTGGCACCAGAGCTACGCCCGGGCCGTCGCCACGTTCCTCAACGGCGAGCGCATCATGGCGCCCGACAAGCGGGGCCGCAAGATCGTCGACGACTCGTTCCTCATCCTCTTCAACGCCCACTACGAAGACCTGCAGTTCACCGTGCCCTCGGTCGAGTACGGCACGTGGTGGACGGTGCTGCTCGACACCGCGGTGGACGACGTGACCGCCGAGGACGGCGGGGATGCCTACGCGCCGGGTGAACTCGTGCACGTGGTGGCCCGGTCGGTGGTGGTGCTGAAGCGCCCGACGATCGACGTGAACACCGCCGGGCACCAGATGGCCACCTCGAGGCGCGGTTCCGGCGCCGGCGGCAATACTGTGTCGGCGAACAGCGAACAGTCCGCCGGATTCGGGCAGCGGCCGATCGACATGGTGCCAAGGGCGGCGCCCCGGCTGACCCCGACCCCGGCCCCCCGCGTTGGAAGGTAGACGACCCGAGTGAGCGTGCCCGTCAGCACTTATCGTTTTCAGGTCCGCGACTCCTTCGGGTTCGCGGACGTGGGTGACCGGGCGGCCTATCTGGAGCGGCTCGGGGTGACCCACGCGTACCTGTCCCCGATCCTGCGGGCCACCCCCGGCTCGGCCCACGGGTACGACGTGGTGTCACACGCCGAACTGAGTGAGGACGCGGGTGGGCGCCCGGCTTTCGACGCGATGGTCGCGTCGTTGCGGGCCGCCGGGCTGGCGGCCGTCGCCGACGTGGTGCCCAACCACATGGCCGTGCCCACCCCGGCCCGGCTGAACGCACCGTACTGGTCGCTGCTGCAGCACGGCCCGGAGTCGGAGTTCGCCTCCTGGTTCGACGTGAACTGGGCGCCCGGGCGGATCATCGTGCCGGTGCTCGGCGACCGGCTGCCGAAGGTGCTCGCAGCGGGCGAGATCGCGGTGGACGGTTCGGTGGTGCGCTACTTCGACCACGAGTTCCCGATCCGGCCCGGCACCGAGAACCTGCCGCTGGAGGAGCTTCTCGAGGCGCAGTGGTACCGGCTGGCGTTCTGGCGCACGGCCGACGAGGAGCTGAACTACCGCCGCTTCTTCGACGTCACCACGCTGATCGCGGTGCGGGTCGAAGACCGCTCGGTGTTCGACGCCACGCACGAGCTGATCGCCTCCCTGATCAAGGACGGCTCGCTGGCCGGTCTGCGGATCGACCACCCGGACGGTCTGGCCGACCCGCGGGGCTACCTGCGCGACCTGGCCGAGGCCACGGACGGCGCCTGGGTGGTCGTGGAGAAGATCCTCGAGGGCGAGGAGACCCTGCCGTCGGACTGGCCCTGCGCCGGCACCACCGGGTACGACGCCCTCAACCGGATCGGTGGCCTGTTCGTCGACCCGGCCGGCGCGGCCCCGCTGTCCGACCTGCTGACCGAGTTCACCGGCGACGAGCGCACCCTCGAGGAGATCGTCGGGGCCTCCAAGCGGCAGATCACCGACTCCAGCCTGAACACCGAGGTGCGGCGGCTGGTCGACCTGCTCGAGGAGATCTGCGACGCCGACCGCGATCTGGCCGACTTCACCCGCCGCGGGCTGCACGCGGCCGTGGTCGAGCTGCTCGTGGCGATGGACCGCTACCGGGCCTACGTGGTGCCGGGCGAGGCCGCCCCGGCCGAGGCCGTCGCGACCGTCGACCGGGCCTACGCGATCGCCGCCCAGCGGGTCGCCCCAGAGCTCGTACCCGCCCTGGACCTGGTGAAAGACCTTCTGCTGGAAGGCGTCGCGGCCGGTTCGGATCCGGTGCGGGCCGAGCTGGTGGCGCGGTTCCAGCAGACCTGCGGCCCGGTGATGGCCAAGGGCATCGAAGACACCACGTTCTACCGCTACCACCGGCTGATCGCCCTGAACGAGGTCGGCGGCGAGCCCGCCCACTTCGGGGTGAGCACCGACGAGTTCCACGCCTTCAGCGCCCGCCTGGCCCGCGACTGGCCCGGCACGATGACGACGCTCTCGACGCACGACACCAAGCGCTCCGAAGACGCCCGGGCCACTCTGGCCCCGCTCAGCGAGATCCCGGCGGAATGGGCGCAGGCCGTGCGGGAATGGTCGGCGTCGGCCGCGAAGTACCGGTCGTCCGGCGGCTACCCCGACGCCTCCACCGAATACCTCTTCTGGCAGACGCTGCTCGCGGTGCCGGGCATCTCGCCCGAGCGCCTGACCGACTACCTGTCCAAGGCCACCCGCGAGGCCAAGCAGCTCACCACGTGGACCAGCCCGAACACCGAGTTCGACGAGGCCGTGGCCGCGTACGCGCGCTCGGTGCTGGCCGACACCTCGATCCTGGAGGCGGTCGCGCGGTTCAGCGCCCGCACCGCCCCGGCCGTGCGGGCGACCGTGCTGGGCCAGAAGCTGGTGCAGCTGACCATGCCCGGCGTGCCCGACGTGTACCAGGGCACCGAGGTCGTCGACCACTCCCTCGTCGACCCGGACAACCGTCGCCCGATCGACTACACCTACCGGGAGCGGCTTCTGGACCTGGTCGAGTCCGGCTCGCTGGGCCGGCTCACCGGTGAGGAACTGGCCGACGCGGAGAAGCTCCTCGTCACCCGCGCCGCCCTGCACCTGCGCCGCGAGCACCCGGACTGGTTCACGGGCGGCTCGTACACCCCGATCCCCACCTCCTCGTCGCACGCCGTGGCCTTCGGCCGGGGTCCCGACGCGACGGTGAAGGCGGTCACCGTCGCCACCCGCCTGGCGTTGTCCCTGGGCGAATGGGGCGACGCGGTGGTGGTGCTCCCGGAGGGCACCTGGACGAACAAGCTGACCGGACAGGAGTTCCCGGGCGGTTCGGTGAAGCTGGCCGAGCTCCTGGGCACCTACCCGGTGGCCCTCCTCACCACCCCCTAAAACCTTCCGTGATCATGCACAGTGTCCCCGGAGTTCTAGAACTGTCGAGCGAAGAGCTCTAGAACGCTGGGGACACTGTGCATGATCACGAACGAGGTTTGCCGAGCTTCAGTCGGCCGCCAGCAGCGCCTTCAGGCGCGCCCGCTCCGCCTCGACGTCGAACTTCGCGGCCGGCCACTGCGGGTCCAGTGCGGTCAGGGCGTTGACCAGCAGACTCTGAACAGCCCAGCGGGCGTACCACTTCCGGTCGGCGGGCACCACGTGCCAGGGCGCCACCGCGGTCGAGCAGCGGGTCAGGGCCGCCTGGTACGCCTCCTGGTACGAGTCCCAGTAGGCGTGCTCGTCCAGGTCGGCCGTGCTGTACTTCCAGTACTTGTCCGGCCGGTACAGCCGCTTCTCCAGCAGGCGCAGCTGCTCGGCCGGGGAGATGTGCAGCATCACCTTGACGATCGCCGTGCCCTGGGCCGCCAGCTCGGCCTCGAACGCGTTGATCGTGTCGTAGCGGGTCTCCCACTCGCGGGCGGGCACCAGGTCGTGCACGCGCACGATCAGTACGTCCTCGTAGTGCGAGCGGTCGAAGACGCCGATCAGGCCCGGCTCCGGCACCCGGGGGCGTACCCGCCAGAGGAAGTCGTGGGCCAGTTCTTCCGGGGTGGGCGACTTGAACGCCGTGTGCCGCACCCCCTGCGGGTCGACCGCCCCGACGACGTGACGCACGATGCCACCCTTGCCGGAGGTGTCCATGCCCTGGATGATCAGCAGCACCCGGTCGGCCCTGGTGCCACTGAAACCCTCGGCGAAGAGCCGTTCCTGCAACTGCGAGAGGACCTGCGCCCCAGACTCCAACGCAGCCTCCCCCTCGACCTTCGATCCGGAGAATCCGGGCGTGCCCGAAGAATCCGTCGAGGCAAGGTCGAAACCCTCACCCACCCGCAATAACTCGGAAAGCTGGGCCGGCTCGTGCGTCTGTTGCTCGTTCTTCGCCATGGAACCGATCCTCTCAGGTACGCGACCGGCCACCCGGCCGGGCCGCGACGAAACGCGTGACGGACCGGGGCACCAACCGGGAGACCGTGACCAGCGCCCGGTAGCGCCGACTGGGGATCGAGACCACCGCGTCCCTCTGCAGATCGCGCAGCCCCTGGTCGACCACGTAGTCGGCGTCGAGCCAGAGCAGGTCGGGGACCCAGGCGATGTCGATACCCGCGCGGGCGTGGAACTCGGTGTGGGTGAGCCCGGGGCACAGGGCCAGCACCCGCACGCCGGTGCCCTGCAGGCTGTTGGCCAGGCCCTCGCTCAGCGCGATCACCCACGCCTTGCTCGCGGTGTAGGTGGAACCCCGCCCGGGAGTCAGCCCGACCACACTGGCCACGTTGATCACTCCCCCTGCGCCCCGCTGCTTCATGCCGGGCAGCACCGCGTGGGTCAGCTCCATCACCGCGGTGACGTTGAGCTCGAGCTGGTGGTGCAGCTTCTCGAAGGGCGTGGTCCAGAACTCGCCCTGCCCGCCGATCCCCGCGTTGTTGACCAGCAGATCGACCGGGCGAGTGGCGTCACCCAGTCGTTCCACCACGGCCCGGCGCTGCTGCGGATCGCCGAGATCGGCGACGATCACCTCCGCGTCACCCAGTTCCGCGCGCAGGGCCTCCAGCCGGCCGGCGTCGCGCGCGACCAGAACGAGGTGGTAGCCGTCCCGCGCGAGGCGACGTGCGAAGGCGGTACCGATACCGGCGGTGGGGCCGGTGACGAGTGCGGTGGGCATGCGCCACCGTAACCTTTGGGCGGGTGTTGCGGCCGATCTTCTGAGAGGCTGACCCCGTGCACGAGTTCACCCTCTGGGCCCCCGGCGCCAGTCGCGTCATGTTGCACCTGCCCGGCCTCGATCGGCGTGAGCCTCTACGGCTCGTGGCCGACCCGGCTCTGGGGCAGGAGGCGACTCCCGAAACCGCCGGTCTCTGGCACGCATCCGTAGCGGAGGCGGGGCACGGCACGGACTACGCGTTCGCCCTCGACGGCGGTGACCCCCGTCCCGACCCGCGCAGTGCCTGGCAGCCGGAGGGCGTACACGCCGCCAGCCGGGTGTTCGACGCCGAGCGCCACGCCTGGTCGGACGGATCCTGGCCGGGCCTGGACAGCCGCGGAGCCGTGTTCTACGAGCTGCACATCGGCACCTTCACGCCCGAGGGCACCCTCGACGCCGCGATCGGCCGGCTCGACCACCTCGTCGACCTCGGCGTGCAGATGATCGAGCTGCTGCCGGTCGCCGAGTTCTCCGGAGTGCGGGGATGGGGGTACGACGGGGTCGGCCTGTACGCCGTGCACCACTCCTACGGCGGGCCGGAGGCGCTGCAGCGGTTCGTCGACGCGGCGCACGGGAAGGGCCTGGGCGTCTGCCTCGACGTCGTCTACAACCATCTCGGTCCCGACGGTAACTACCTGCGCGAGTTCGGCCCGTACTTCACCGACGCCCACACCACGCCCTGGGGCGAGGCCGTCAACCTCGACGACGAGGGCTCGCACGGTGTGCGCTCCTGGATCGTCGACAACGTGCTGCGCTGGTTCCGCGACTTCCACATCGACTGCCTGCGGCTCGACGCCGTGCACGCGCTGGTCGACTCCTCGCCCCGGCACATCCTGGCCGAGATCTCCGAGCGCACCGCCGACCTGTCGAAAGAGCTTGCCCGCCCGCTGGGCCTGATCGCCGAGAGCGACCTGAACGACCCGTTCATGATCGAGCCGGTCGCCGGGGGCGGGCGGGGCCTGACCGGGCAGTGGGACGACGACGTGCACCACTCGATCCACTCCTTCGTCACCGGTGAGACCCAGGGCTATTACGTCGACTTCGGCACCGCGTCGGTGCTCGCCCGGGTGCTGAAAGAGGCCTTCCGGCACGCCGGCGACTACTCCACCTTCCGCGGGAAGCACTGGGGCAAGCCCATTTCCCCGGACAAGCACCGCGGGCACCAGTTCGTGATCGCCACCCAGAACCACGACCAGGTGGGCAACCGCGCCACCGGCGACCGGCCCAGCGCCACGATCGCCCCCGGCCGGCTGGCGGCCTCGGCCGCGATCATGCTGACCAGTGTCTACACGCCGATGCTCTTCATGGGTGAAGAGTGGGGCGCGCTCACCCCCTGGCAGTTCTTCACCGCGTTCGAGAGTCCCGAACTGGCCGACGCGGTGCGCCAGGGCCGGCGCGCGGAGTTCGGCTCCCACGGGTGGGCCCCCGAAGAGGTCCCCGACCCGCAGGCCCTCTCGACCCGCGACGCGTCCGTGCTCGACTGGTCCGAGATCGGCCGGGTGGACGGCGAACTCGACCATGGCGCGATGCTGCGCTGGTACCGCGACCTGATCGCCCTGCGCGCCGCCTCGCCCGACCTGCTGAACGACTCGTTCGACGCGGTGACGGTGACCCACGGGGAGGGCTGGATCGCCATGCGGCGCGGCTCGTTCACCACCGTGGTGAACATCGGCCCGGAGGCCGACATCGTGGTGGCGGCCGGTTCGGTGCCGCGGCTCACCTGGGGTTCCATCGAAACAGTGGACGAGGAAACCGTGCGGCTCCAGCCGGATTCTGTGGCCGTGCTGCAGGTTCAGGGCTGATCTTGGACGGCGCCTCCTACGCGGCCGCGCTCGCCGATGAGTCGTACGAGCGGTACCGGCGGCACGCTGACCGCTCCCGCAACCGGTACCGCCTGACCGAGATCCTGTTCGTGGTGCTCTCGGCGGCGATCCCGGTGGCGGCCGTGATCGTGCCCGGCGTGCCGGTCGTGCCCGCGGTGCTCGGCGCCTGCCTGGTGCTGCTGACCGGGCTGCGCAACCTGTTCCAGTGGCACGAGAACTACGTGCGCTTCAGCCGGGCGCGTGAGGCTGTGAACGCCGAACGCCGTCTCTACGCCATCGGTTCCGCGCCGTACGACTACGACTCCAGCCGCGACCGGTTGCTGGTCGAGACGATCAACCGCATCGAGCAGGAAGAGATGGGGCAGTGGGTCCGGGTGATCACGCAGCGCGCCCCCGACCCGGTGCGCGATACCCCGTCTTGACGAAAAAGCGGGAAACCTACCTCACCGGCCGGCCAGGAGCTTGAGCAGACGTTCCACCTCGTGGGCCACGGCCTCACGGCCCGGGGCGATGTACTTGCGCGGGTCGACGAGCTTCTCGTCGGCCTCCAGACGCTGCCGGATCGCCCGGGTGAACAGGCCGTTCAGGTGCGTGGAGATGTTCACCTTCACCAGCCCGGCCCGCACCGCCCCGGCCAGCTGGTCGTCGGAGACCCCGGACGAACCGTGCAGCACCAGCGGCACCGGCACGGCCTTCGCCAGGTCGGCGATCAGGTCGAGGTCGAGCTGGGCCGTGCGCTCGGTCATCGCGTGGGAGCTGCCGACCGCCACGGCCAGGCTGTCCACGCCGGTCGCGGCGACGAACGACACCGCATCGGCCGGGTCGGTGCGGGCGCCGGGGGCGTGCACGCCGTCCTTGCCCCCGACCTCGCCGAGCTCCGCCTCGATGTGGACACCGGCCGCGTGGCAGAACTGCGCCATGGCGGCGGTGCGGCGCACGTTCACGTCGTAGTCGTCGTGCGAGGCGTCGAACATGACGCTGTGAACGCCCAGCTCGACGGCCTCCCGCACCAGGTCCTCGCTCTCGGCGTGGTCCAGGTGCACGACCGCGTCGACCCCGGCCCGGCGGGCCACCGCGAGGGTGCCGGCCAGGATCGGCTCGAGCGCGCCGTGGTAGCTGACGCAGTTCTCGCTGATCTGCAGGATCACCGGAAGGCCGGCCGCCTGCGCCCCGGCCACGATCGCCTCGGCGTGCTCCAGCAGGATCACGTTGAAAGCGCCGACACCGACCCCGTTCTTCCGGGCCTGCTCCAGCACCACGGGCTTGCTCATCTGAAATCCTCTAGTCCGCTGACAGTTGCTGGTCGAACGCCCGTACATCGGCGAGATCGACCTCGCCCGCCGTGGGCTGCTTGACGGCGGCCGCGCCGAGCACGGCGGCCTGCCGCAACGCCGTTTCCATCGATTCGCCCCGGGCCCAGGCCAGGGCCAGCCCGGCGGTGGCGGCATCGCCCGCGCCGGTGGGGTTCCCGGTGACGCCCCGCACGGCCCGCTGGGTGATCAGGTCATGATCCGGGCTGAACGCGATCAGGCCGTCAGCTCCCTGGGAGACGACAACTGTTGAGGCACCGAGACTCTGAAGGTACTGAACAGCCTGCCGCAGGCGAGTCCCGCCGGACCGGCCGTCCACGTTCCTCACCGGTTTCGGCGGGAGCCTGTTATCGCCAATATCCGGGGAAGCAGGCGGAGCAGGCACCGGCTCGTGCCCGGGCGTGCCCAGCTCCGCCTCCATCGCCTCGATGGCCTCCGCCGCATTGGGTTTGAGGAGGTCGGCCCCGGCCCGGGCAGCCGCGACCAGCGCCGGTCCGGAGGTGTCGACCAGCACCCGGGCGCCCGCCCCGCGCACGGCCCTCACCAGTCGCCCGACCCAGTCCGCATCCACGCCCCGCGGCAGCGATCCGGAGACCACCACCACGCAACCCGGCTCACAGTGCTTCACGGTGGCCTCGATCAGGCGGTCACCCTCGGCCGGTGACAGCGCCGGGCCGGGTTCGCTGAACAGCGTGGGATGCCCGACCGGATCGACGATCGCCACCGTGCTGCGGGTCTCCCCGTCCACGGTGACGACCTCACAGGCGTGGTGTTCCTCGTCCATCATCGACGCGACCCACCGCCCCGCGGACCCGCCCAGCGGGAGCACCGCGACGGCCTCCTCGCCCAGCGTGCGCAGCACGCGCACCACGTTGAGCCCCTTGCCGCCGGGACGCCGCTGCACCTGCGAGACCCGCACGGTGGCACCGACGTCGAAGGCCGGAACGCGATACGTCACGTCCACGGCCGGATTCGGCGTGAGCACGATCAGCTGAGCCATATACCCCTCCGGGCCACCCGGGCGACCTCCGCGACACCGTCGGGGAAGTGCAGTTCGATCAGGTCAGCGGGCTCACCGGGCAGCAGGGAGTGTCCGCCGAGCCCGAAGACCCCGGCCGCGGTGGCGCTGGACACCGCGACCACCTCGGGCAGCGGCACGCCCCGGTTCAGCAGCGAGACCGCCGCCCGCACCAGCTCGGTCGTGCTGCCCGCCAAGGAATTTCCTTCTTTCAGCACCGCGACGCCACCCGCCACGACGACCTCCGAGCCGGCCAGGTCGTACGACCCGTCACCGAGACCGGTCGCGGACATCGCGTCGGACACCAGCACCATGCGCCCGGTCGCGGCCCGGCGGGCGACGTCGATGACCTCGGCACTGACGTGCTCACCGTCGCCGATCAGCTCGACGGTGACACGGTCGTCGCTCAGGGAGACGCCGACCGTACCGGCCTGGCGGTGATGCATCGGCGCCATGCCGTTGAACAGGTGGGTGGTGACGCGGGCCCCGGCGTCGACGGCGCGGTGCACGGTGTCGGTGTCCGCGTCGGTGTGCCCGATCGCGACCACCACCCCGGCGCGGACCAGTTCGTCGATGGCGTCGAAAGCGCCGGGCAGCTCGGGCGCGATCGTCACCATCCGCACGGCACCGTCACCCGCGGCGAGCAGGTCGGCCACGTCGGCGCGGCTGGGTTCCCGCAGCAGCGCCGGGTTGTGGGCACCCCGCCGGGCCTGGGAGATCCACGGCCCCTCCAGATGCAGCCCGGCGAGCCGGCCTTCGCCGACGAGGGGGGCGAGTTCCCGCACCCGGGAACGGGTGTCGTCGATCCGGCCGGTCGCCAGCGAGGCGATGAGCGTGGTGCTGCCCGCCCGGTGATGGTGGTCGAGAGCCGGCTGCGGATCGACGCCGGGTGTGGCCAGGTCGATACCGACGGCCCCGTGCATGTGCGTGTCGACGGCACCGGGGACGACCACGTCGAGCGTCTCCACCGGTGCCGACGGCGGCTCGCCGTCGCCACGTTCGGTGACCACCCCGTCCTCAATGCGCAGCCAGCCCGGACCGTCGTGGCTGACCGCGTCGACGAGCCGACGGATCGCGAAAATGCCGTTCATGCGGCCACCTCCAGGCCCAGCAGGGCCGCGCCGACAGCCGCGGCGGCATCGCCGTGCGCGGCTGCGACCAGCTCGGGCACGCGCAGACCGGGCAGCAGCCGGGCGAGTTCTTCGCCGAGCGGGCCGATCAGCTGGCGTCCGGCCAGGGCCAGACCGCCCCCGATCACGATCACCGACGGCGCGACCGTGGCGCTCAGACCGGCCAGGGCCTGGGCGAGCACCTCGATCGTCTCGTTCCAGACCTGCTGCGACACCGCACTTCCGCGAGCGGCGGCACTGGCCACCTCCCGGGCGCTGGCCACCCCGGCGCGCAGGGCCGTGGCCCGGGCCGAAGCCACCTCCTCCACCCGCCGGCCGGCGAAGTCGCCGTGGGTGATCAGCAACTGACCGATCTCCCCGGCCCAGCCACCGGACACCACGGGACGGCCGTCGACGAGAACGGCAGCCGCGATGCCGGTACCGATGGGCACGAACGCCACCACGCCGGGGACGTCGCGCGCAGCCCCGGTACGGGCCTCCGCGACCCCGCCGGCGCGCACGTCGTGCGACAGCGCGACCGGGGTGCCGAGCCGCTTGACCAGCAGGTCGTGCATCGGCAGGTCCTGCCAGCCGAGGTTGACGCTGAACACGGCCAAACCGTGCTCCTCGTCCACCACACCCGGCAGGGCGACACCGACCGGCACCCCCAGATCGCCGGTCAGGGCGTCGCGCACCTGCGCCACGGTCTCGACCACGCCTTCACCGGTGGGGTCGGGGCTCGGGGTGGGCAGCCGGTGGACGGCGAGGATCGAGCCGTCCTTCCCCAGCAGCACCCCCTTGATCGAGGTGCCCCCGACATCGATGCCGACGGACTGCCCGTCACTGCTGGCGTCACTGCTCATGCCATTCATGCCATTCATGTCGCTGATCGTTCCACCTGCGCGCCGGACGCCCTCAGCCGATCCCGAACACTCTCAGCCGAGGATCACCGAGCGGGTCAGCGACCGCGGGTTGTCGGGGTCCAGACCCCGCGCGTGCGCGAGCCCGATCGCGAACCGCTGGGCCACCACCAGGGCGGCCAGCGGGTCGATGTCGTGGTGCACGAAGGTCGCGCCGGTGGCGGCGACGTCGTCGGCCAGCCCGTCGGGCACCTCACCGAACGCCCAGACCAGGCGGCCGGGCTGGGCGATCGCGATCGGGCCGTGCCGGTAGTCCATCGCCGGGTACGACTCGGCCCAGAACTGGGCGGCCTCGCGGGTCTTCAGTGCCGCCTCGCTGGACAGGCCGACCGTCCAGCCCCGGCCCAGGAAGGTGACCTGGCTCGCGCCGAGCAGCTCGTCGATCGGCACCGCCAGCGCCTTGGCCCCGTCCGCGGCGAGCGCCGTCAGGTCGGGACCGGCGGTGCTGCCGCTCAGCGAGCTGCGCAGCAGCACCAGCGCGCTGGTGGCGAACCGGGTCTGCACCACTGACTGCTCGTCGGCGAAGGGCATCCCGATCACGGCGCCGGCGTACTGGGCGGCAGGAGCGTCGGGCACGGCGGTGATCAGGGTGCTCGGGGTACTGAGCCCCTGCAGCAGCTCGATGATCTCGGTCGTGGTGCCGGAGCGGGAGATCGCGATCACCCGGTCGTACCGGCGGCTCGCGGGGTACTCGGAGCCGGCGAAGGCGTCGGTGACGCCCTCCCCCGCGCTCTCACGCAGGACGGCGTAGCTCGCGGCGATGAACCAGCTGGTTCCGCATCCGACGACAGCCACCCGCTCGCCGCTCTTCGGCAGGTCGTTCGTGACGGTGGAGGCGAGTGCGCCCGCGAGCTGCCAGACGTCCGGCTGCGAGGCGATCTCGGCATCGACGAAGGTGGTCATGCCCTCTTCCCAGGTGTCGGGGGAATTGATATCAGACTAGTTCTGATCAATATTGAGCCATACGATCAGAAGTGAACAGAGCGAGTCAACCCCTCTCCGCGTGAGAGCATGGACGACCCCCGGATGGAGAGAGATGACGGCCCAGCAACGGCTCAACAAGGTTCTCGAGTTCGTCACCGAACGCGGCAACGTCTCGATCGCCGACGTGGCGCAGGCGCTCGACGTCTCCCCCGCGACTGTCCGCCGCGACCTGAATCTGCTCGCGCAGCAACGACTTGTCACCCGTACCCACGGTGGCGCGTCGGCGCTCGGCTCGGGGTACGAACTGCCGCTGCAGTACAAGCTGGTGCGGCAGGCCGAGGGTAAGACGGCGATCGCGAAGGTCGTGGCGGCGCTGGTCTCGCCCGGCGACTCGGTGGGGCTCAACGGGGGCACCACCACCAGTGAGGTCGCCCGCGTGCTCGGTTCGAGCGAACGCCTGCTCGCCCGCGGCTCCACGCCGGGCATCACGATCGTCACGAACGCACTGAACATCGCCTACGAACTGAGCGTGCGCGAGCACGTGAAGATCGTCGTGACCGGCGGCGTGCCCCGGGCCCAGTCGTACGAGCTGGTCGGCCCTCTGGTCGCGGCGTCGCTGCGGGAATTCAGCCTCGATCTGGCCGTTCTCGGCGTCGACGGACTGACCGGCCGCTTCGGTGCCACCACCATCCACGAGGGCGAGGGCGAGGCCAGCCGGCAGATCGCCGCCGTCGCCCGCCGCGTGGTGGTCGCCGCCGACTCGACCAAGCTCGGCAAGACCACCTTCGCCCGTATCTGCCCCCTGGAGCAGATCGACACCCTGGTCACCGACCTCCCCCTGACCCCGGAACTCGCCGCCGCGATGGAGACCGCCGGCGTGGAGGTCCTGGTAGCAGGCTGACCTGCGGCTCAACGGTCAACCCGCCATGGTGGACGCCCATCACGGGCCCTGCCCGCCGGTCCCGTCAGCGGGGCAACCCACCACCCCTTCCGTGATCATGCAAAACCTCCCCGGAGTTCTAGAACTCGCGCGCCCTCAGCTGGGGCAATTGCCTGGCAACGAGGGGAAGGCCAGGGTTTCGCAGCCGCACCTCGCCGCATGGTGTGGTGGCCACGAACCTTCACTGGTTCCGCTGTGTTCGCGATCAGAGCATCCCCCAGTTCCGGCCGGGAGGTGACCCCCGTTCGCCGGGGAAGGTTTGCCTGATCACGATCAAGAAGGTGGTCACCGCAGGGGCGGACAAGCCCTGCACCTCTCGTAGCGTCCGTCCCCCCGCGCAGGCACTCGAGCGCGGCATCACTTTCCCCCGCGTGGACACCACCCTCCCCGCGTTGCCGCTGCTCCCTCCGCGTCGCCGAGGCCCCATCCGCGTTGTCGCCGCCCCATCCGCGTTGCGCCCCTCTTTCCCCGTGATCATGCACATGCTCCCCAGTCCTCTAGAACTCTCACCCTCACAGTTCTAGAACTCCGGGGAGGTTTTGCATGATCACGGGGAAGAGGGGGCGATCCAGAGCTGACGAGCACCCCACGCGCCCCTTTCGTACTGCTTGCGTGCCCCCTTCGCCCCGTTCAAGCCCTCTTATGTTGCGCGCGCGTTACTTCTGCGGATCCAGCACGGGAACACCCCTAGGCGGACCAGAGATTCGCCGCTACTGTCTATTCACGCTCATTCGGAGCCATGATCAGTCAAAATCGCTCAGGAGCTTGCGCAGGATGATCACATCAGGCCTCTCGGTAGCAGTCATCGGCTGTGGCGCTCGCTCGGTCATCGGGCTGCACGTGCCCGACGTGCGACCCGGCTCGCGGGTCACGGCCGTGGTGGACACCGAGCCGGAGGGGCGGCGCCGGGGTGCGGAGATCTTCCCCGGGGCCCAGGTGCTCGACAGCGTCGAGGCCCTGATCGCGCTGGGGGTGGACGCGGCGGTCGTCACCACGCCGGACCACACGCACGCGGACATCGCGGTGGAACTGCTGCGCGCGAAGATCGCCGTGTACCTCGAGAAGCCGCTCGCCACCACGCTGCCCGACGCCGACCGGGTGCTCGCGGCGGCGGCCGCGACGAACACACCGCTCTACGTGGGCCACAACTTCCGGCACGCGGGCGTGGTCCAGGGACTGCGCCAGGTGGTCGAGCGCGGTGAGATCGGCGAGGTGAAGGCCGTGTGGGTGCGGCATTTCGTCGGTAACGGCGGTGACTACTATTTCAAGGACTGGCACGCCGACCGCTCGAAGACCAACACCCTGCTGCTGCAGAAGGCCAGTCACGACATCGACGTGGTGCACTACCTGGCCGGCGGTTACACCCGCCAGGTGTCCGGGATGGGCGGACTGGTGATGTTCGGGGGGATCACCGACCGCCGGGAACGGCCGGGAGAGACCATGCCCGACTGGTTCTCGTTCGACAACTGGCCGCCGGCCAGCCACACCGGGCTGAACCCCGTGGTCGACGTCGAAGACGTCTCGATGATGCTCATGACCCTGGACAACGGGGTGCTCGCGAGCTACCAGCAGTGCCACTTCACGCCGGACTACTGGCGCAACTACACGGTGATCGGCACGCACGGCCGGGTCGAGAACTTCGGTGACACGGGCGGTGGCGTGATCCGGGTCTGGAACCGCCGCCACCTGTACCAGCCGAACGGCGACGCCGAGTACCCGATCCCGGGCGTCGTCGAGGGCCACGAAGATGCCGACCGCCTGACCATGGCCGAGTTCCTCGAGCACGCCGCCACCGGCGCCCCCACTCTCGTCTCCCCGATCGCCGCCCGCGAGGCGGTGGCCGCGGGAGCCCTGGCCGCACAGTCCCTCCGCAACGGCTCCCGACCGGAAACCGTTCCCGAACTGCCCTCGCACGTCATCCAGCACTTCTCCGCCGGCGCAAGCGAAAGGTCCCCCCGATGACCACACACCTCTCCCGCCGCAACATCCTGGCCGGTGCTCTCGGCCTCGGCGTCATGATCACCACCGCGGCCTGCGGCGGCGACAGCGACTCCGGCTCCGACACCGCCGGTGCGGGCTACACCGAGCCGAGCGCCGATCTCAAGGCCAAGCTCACCTACGGCGTCTGGGACCAGACCCAGGTCGACGCGATCCAGAAGAACATCGACGCGTTCAACCAGAAGTACCCGGGCATCGAGGTGGCCATCAGCGTCACCCCGTTCGCGCAGTACTGGACCAAGCTGCAGACTCAGGCCTCCAGCGACACCCTGCCCGACCTGTTCTGGATGAACGGCCCGAACTTCCAGCTCTACGCCGGCGGTCAGAAGATCGACCCGATCACCGGCCCGGTCAAGGCCGGCGCGATCGACCCCGCGAACTACCCCGAGGCACTGACCAGCCTGTACAGCCTGGAGGGCGTGCAGTACGGCGTGCCGAAGGACATGGACACCATCGGCGTGTGGATCAACACCGAGATCTTCAAGAAGGCCAAGGTGGACGTGCCCACCGCCGACTGGACCTGGGACGACTTCCAGACCGCGGCCACGGCCATCTCCACGGCTCTCAAGAGCGATGGCATCTACGGTGGCGCGGGCGGTATGGACGGCCAGACCACCTACTACAACACGATCTTCGAGGCCGGCGGCAGCGTCGTGGCGGACGGCAAGTCCGGCTACAACTCACCGCAGTCCCAGGCCGGACTGCAGTTCTGGACCGATCTGATCGCCTCCGGCGGCTCCCCGACCATCGCCCAGCTCACCGACACCACCGCCGACCAGTGGTTCACCTCGGGCAAGCTGGGGATGTACTGGGGCGGCAGCTGGTTCCGGGCCGCGCTGGCCGGCACCGACCTGGAGAAGTCGATCCAGGCCCTGCCGCTGCCGAAGGGCGCGCAGCAGGCCACGGTCATCCACGGTGTCGCCAACATGGTCGCCGCGAACTCGCAGAACAAGCAGGCCGCCCACGCCCTCCAGGCCTACCTGGTCAGCCAGGAGGCGCAGCAGGCGCTCGGCGAGGCGGGCTCGGTGATCCCGGCGTTCACCGGCACCCAGGCCGCCTTCACCAAGTCCATGCCGGACGCGAACCTCCAGGTCTTCCTGGACGCGGTCCAGTACGCCAAACCGCTTCCGGTCAGTGCCAACACGGCTGCCTGGAACGCCTTCGAGACCAAGCTGCTGCCCGACGCGTTCTCCGGCTCCACCCCGGTGGCGAACGTGAGCGCCGACCTGGCCTCCCAGATGGACGCGGCCCTCGCGAAGGAGTAATACCGGTATGAGTTCCGTGACGTCACCCCCGCGTGGTGCCGCCCCCGCCACCACGGCCAGGAAACGCGGCCTGCGCCGCGATGGCTTCTGGCCCTGGCTTTTCGTGGCACCGCTCGTGGGTGGCGTCGCGGTGTTCTTCCTCTGGCCGATCGTCCAGACCGCCTGGTTCTCCCTGACCGAGTTCGGCGTGTTCGGCGGCACCACCTTCACCGGGCTGGACAACTACCAGGCCCTGTTCCAGAACGGCGACCTGTACAAGTCCATCGGCAACACCCTGATCTACACCGTGATCACCCTGTTCAACGTGCCGATCGCGGTGGTCGTGGCCAGCCTGCTCAACACCCCCGGACTGCGCGGCGCCGCCGTCTACCGGGTGCTGTACTTCCTTCCCTACGTGGCGATGCCGACCGCCGTGGCAATGGTCTGGCGGATCATCTTCAACGGTGACTTCGGCGTGCTGAACTACGTTCTCGGCTGGTTCGGCATCGACGGCCCGTACTGGATCAGCACGCCCGGCGCGGCGATCGTGGCGGTCTCGATCGTCGGCCTCTGGTCGCTGATCGGGTTCTCGGTGATCGTGCTGGGCGCCGGCCTGAAGCAGATCCCGCCCGACCTGTACGAGGCGGCCGAGCTGGACGGGGCCTCCCGCCTGCGGCAGTTCCGCTCGATCACCGTGCCGCTGCTGACGCCGAGCATCGCCTTCTTGTCGATCGTCAGCGTGATCCAGGGTTTCCAGATGTTCGACCTGCTCTACGCCGTGCTCGGCACCACGAACATGAACCCGACAGTGTTCGACAGCATGTCCATCGTCTACCTGTTCTACCAGGCCGGTTTCGTCACCAACGAGAAAGGCATGGCCGCCGCGATCGCCATGGTCGTTCTGGTCCTGGTGGCCCTGGCCACCGTGGTGCAGTTCCGGCTGCAGAAGAAGTGGGTGCACCTTGACTGATCTGATCACCGCTCCCACGAGGGCCAAGGCCCCCCGGCGCCGGCCGGTCGGCCCCCGCCGCAACAACGTCTGGATCCACCTGGTGCTCTCGATCGGCGCCGTGGTGATGATGTTCCCGTTCGTCTGGCAGATCCTGATGAGCCTGTCGACGAACGCCGAGGTGCAGTCGGTGACGCCGCACCTGTGGCCGGAGAAGATCCAGTGGGGCAACTACGCCGAGGTGTTCCGCCAGCTGCCCTTCCTCGACCAGCTGCGCACCTCCGTCGTCATCACCGTGATCCGGGTGCTGGGCCAGATCGCGTTCTGCACGCTGGCCGGGTACGCGTTCGCCCGCATGCACTTCCGGGGCAAGAACCTGGTGCTCGGTGCGGTGCTGTCGATCCTGATGGTGCCCTCGCAGGTCTACCTGCTGCCGCAGTACCAGATCATCAAAGACCTGGGCCTGCTGGGCACCATGACCGGTCTGCTGCTGCCCGGCCTGTTCAGCGCCTTCGGCACGTTCCTGATGCGCACGGCGTTCCTGGCGCTGCCGTCCGAGCTGGAAGAGGCCGCCCGCCTCGACGGCGCGAACCCGTTCCAGGTGTTCTGGCACGTGATGCTGCCGCTGATCCGGCCCAGCATCAGCGTTCTCGCGATCACCTCGACCCTGTGGTCGTGGAACGAGCTGCTCTGGCCCCTGGTGGTCACCACCAACAGCGACGACATGCCGCTGTCGGCGGGCCTGGCCACCCTGATCAACGACCGCACGGTGAACTACCCGATCGTGCTCGCGGCCAGCCTGCTCGCCACCGCCCCGGTGCTGATCCTCTTCATCGTGCTGCAGCGCCGGGTGATCGACGGGCTGGCGACATCGGGCCTGAAATAGGGGACGTCCCCGGTGGGCCGGGTCTCCGGCCCACCGGGGCGTTCACACCAGTTCGGTGAGCAGTTCCTGCGGCGACCGCGCGTCGAACGTACAGTCGTCGTCCAGGCCGAAGGTCACCGTGGCCTGCTCTCTTTCACCGACGACGACACCGCCCCGAGCCGCCACCGCGTGCCGCACCGCCGAGGCCGTGGACACCTTCACCGCCGCCCGCGCGACCACCCCGGCCACCAGCTCCCCGGTCGGGATCGCCGTGTTCTCCACGCTGTTCCGGAACCCCCGCGCGGTGTACAGATCCAGCTGGACGACCTCGTCGTTCGCCAGGTCGACCAGCATGGGCAGGGCCTGCGGCTGCCGGCCGGCCAGCGCGAACGCGTTGACCACCGTGGACGGGTCGAACGTGGCGTGGTCGGCCGAGCACTGCTCCCGCAGCATCCAGCCCAGCACCGCCTCCGGCAGTTCACCGAACACCGGACCGGAGTAGCGGTAGACGGCCGGCACCAGGTACCGCCAGCCGCTGCGTGCCCGGGCCGCGTCGAGCCGCACGTCGATGAACTCCTGCGCCCCCACCGGAGCACTGGTCAGATCACCGGAGTGCGTCATCGCGCCGTTGCCCAGGTTCGTCCAGGACACCTGCTCGACCAGCCGGAAGTTCTCGTCCAGCGCCAGCAGCGAGAGGTCGAGGTCGGACCGGGCCCCCGCCGGCTCGCGCCAGTGCAGGAACAGCCGCAGCACCGGAGCCTGCCCCAGGGCCAGCCGGGAACCCCGCTCCACCTGCACCAGACCGGGCGCCGTGGACCGCAGCTGATCGGGCAGGAGCACATTCTCCAGCGCCGGGTCGATCCACACCCTGGCGCCGGCCAGCTTGAGCTCCGACGTGGTCTCGCGGGCCTCCTGGTGCGCGGTCAGCGCACCTTCCAGCAGGGCCAGAACCTGCTTCTGGACGTCGGTCCCGACGGCCAGGTGCCCTTCCGGGCCGGGAACCCGCAGCGCACCGCCGGACTTGTTGATCGCCAGCCGGGGGTAGGTGGCGCCGTTGTCGCGGAACTGGCCGTGGGCCGCCCAGAGCACCCGGGGCGGGACCGGCCCCAGCGCCGTCGCCACCGTCCCGAGCACCGGCGCCACCTGGTCGTGCTCGACCGCCAGGTGCACGAGCCGCCGCAGCTGACGGACCAGCAGACCCGGTGCCTGCCCCGCGAGAAGGTCCACGGCAGCGGTGATCTCGGATGCGGCCAGCCGGGCCTCGACCCGTGAGGGCAGACTGGTCGCGTCCCGCCGGGTCGAGCGCAACCGCCCGAACACCTCCTGTACGCGGGGCGCGTCGAACTCTTTCAGGTGCAGCCCCCGGGCCACCGCGAGCCAGAGCCCGCGGCGCCGGAACACATCGCCCAGCCGCGGCGAGGCCTCCAGCGCCGCGACCACGGCCCGCCGCTGGGCCCGGGTGAACCGGGGGTAGGTCATGGTGGTGCCCAGCGAGACGTCGCTGCCGGTCAGGTCGGCGAACAGGCGCAGCAGGTCGTCGGGCGTGGCGCCGAGACCGGGCAGGCGCCGCGGGTCGGCGGCGAACACCCGGCGCATCACCAGGGTCCGGGTCTCCAGGAACGGAATCTCTTCCAGGGCCGGGAGCGCCGGCAGAAGGCCGTCGAGCACCGCGTCGAGATCAGCCCGCACGTCGTCCCGCAGCGATCCCGGTGAAGCCAGGCAGCCCAGCGCGAAATCCTGCAGCAGACGCCGCATTTCGTCGTCGGACACCAGCCGCACGACCGTGAGCTGCTGGAGCTCGTCACCCGGCAGCGTGCGCCGGAACTCCCGGTCCAGCAGCGCCCGGTCGGGATCCTGCGGCACGGACGACGCGGGCCACCAGCCGATCCTGGAGAAGTCCGTCGCCGCGCGCACGTCCGCGTCGTTCACCGCCCCGCCGCCGCGCAGGGCCCGGACGGCCAGGCGCACCCATCCCAGGCCGAACCGCAGCCGGCTCCGGTCGAAGGTGGGCAGCTGCTCCGGGAAGCCGGCGAAGAGCGGCGAATAATCCCCTTTCTGGCCGCGTTCCGCCCGCGACCAGGCCGCCCACTGCTTCACCCGGTCGGCGCAGCCGGCGGTGAGGTCTTCCGGGTCGGAGACCACCAGTCCGGCGTTGCGCAGCTCGTCGAGGGTGGCCACGGCGAGCTCGGCCGACGGCTGCGGGCCGCCCGGGGCGAGCAGCACGCGGCACCGCCGGAAAGCGATGTGCTCGTGCGTGGTCATGTCCGGCCTCCGGTGCTGGTTCGGGACGAGGAGATCGCCGGGACAGGGGGTTTTGCAGACCGGGCCTCACGGCCCACGAAGGATGTCCCGGCCAGGCCTCGTCATCACGGTGCCAGTGCCTGATCCCCGGCGGCAAACGAAATACGGACCGGTCCGAGGGACCGGTCCGTAGGTCGTGAGGAGATCGCCGGGGCAGGCAAACTCCGAAGGTTTGAGCCCGAAGGCTCACGAAGGATGCCCCGACCAGGCCTCGGGCCTACCGTGCCAGAACGACCGGCACGGCAGCAACCGGTTTCAGGCCTCTTCGAGCAGCAGCGTCACCCGGCCGGGCCGCGGGGCGAGCCGGTAGCGCGGCAGCACGCCCGGCCCGCAGGTGGCCGTGCCGACGCCGGACTGGAACACGTCGAGCGACAGGTACGTGCGCCCGTCGGCCTCCAGCTCGTGATGGTGCGCGGTCGTGGCCAGGGTGTCGCGGCTCCACGGGGAGACCGTCACGGCCACGCCCTGCGCCGAGAGCACCGTGACCTTCAGCGCACCGCCCGAGGTGCGGATCACGGCCTCGCGCACATCGGCCCGGGCGCCGCTCTCCTGCGGCTTCACGTGCGGCGTGTACAGACCCTCGGCCTCCACCGAGTGCGAGCCCCAGAAGGTGCCCGCGGCCAGGTCGGGGTACGACGGGCCGGGGCCCTGACCCTGCCAGTCCAGGCCCGTCGGCGCGCCCTCGAGCACGAAGTCCAGCCCCAGTCGCGCCCAGTCGACCGGCCAGGCGCCGCCCGGGGTGAGCGTGACATCGAGGGTCAGGGCGGTCGCGGACGCCCGGCGCCAGACCAGGTCGGCGTCGATCGAGAAGTCCCGGCCGGCTGGGGTCGTGCGGGTGGCCACGCGCAGCGCGTCCTCGTCCCACGACGACGACACCACGCGGGTGCGGGCGCGGTCCAGCCCGGCCACGTGCCAGCGCTCGGCATAGGGCGGCAGGTCGCGCTCGTCCCAGCCGGGGTAGCGGTCGTTGTCGGTCGGGGCGCGCCAGACACCCACCTGCGGGCCGTCCAGCGTCAGGCCGCCCAGCGAGCGCAGGTGCAGCGTCACCGGGTCGAACGCCTCCGGGGCGGGGGCCTGCAGATCGGCGGGCGCCTCGACCGGGTTCAGCCACAGCCGCTGGCCCCGGCCGACCGGGTGCCCGGCCTGCGCCCAGGCCGTGTCGGAGGCCAGAAGAGCCTCTACCGTGAGGATCTCGGGCAGGTCGAGGTCGGGCAGCGGCACCTCGGCGCTCTGGCCGGCGGGAACGTCGCCGACCTTCAGGTCGCCGGACCCGGTGTCGGTCGACCAGACGAACCGCAACCCGCTCAGGTCGGCGAAGGCGTACCGGTTGGTGATGCGCACGGACGCCTCGAGCACCTCGATGCGCACCGGCGAGTACCAGTGGGCCAGGGCGACCAGGCCCGGCCGCACCTCGCGGTCGGCACTGACCAGGCCGTCGATGACGAAGTTGCTGTCGTGCACGTCCTCGCCGAAGTCGCCGCCGTAGGCGTAGCCGCGGCGCCCGTCCGGGCCGGTCACGGCCAGGCCGTGCTCGATCCACTCCCAGATGAAACCACCCGCCAGGCGCGGGTAACGGTCGAACAGCTCCTCGTACTCCTGGAGGCCGCCCGGGCCGTTGCCCATCGCGTGCGCGTACTCGCACTGGATGAACGGCAGCGAGCGCCGGTGGATCTGCGCCGCGGTGGCGTCGAACGGAGCCGGGACGAGCACCTCCTCGCCGATCTGCCGCACTTCCTCGAAGGAGGCGTACATCCGCGAGTAGACGTCGACGTAGGCGCTGCTCCAGTCACCTTCGTAGTGGATGAGTCGCGAGGGGTCGAAAGCCCGCGTCCAGGCGGCCATCGCCTCGAGGTTGGTGCCGGTGCCGGCCTCGTTGCCCAGCGACCACATCACGATGCTCGCGTGGTTCTTGTCGCGGTGCACGGTGCGCTGCATGCGGTCGACGTAGGCCGAGCGCCATTCCGGGTCGGCACTGGGGTTCTGCTTCCACCCGATCTCCTCGAAACCGTGCGTCTCCAGATCACACTCGAGGATCACATAGAGGCCGAGCTCGTCGGTCAGCGCCAGGAAGTCCGGGTGCGGCGGGTAGTGCGAGGTGCGCACGGCGTTGACGTTGTGCTGCTTCATCAGCAGCAGGTCCTGCTTCATCAGCTCCGGCGACATCACCCGGCCGCGTTCGGGGTCGTGCTCGTGCCGGTTGACGCCGTGGAACTGGATCGGTGCGCCGTTGACCAGCAGCACCGAGTCCTTCACCTCGATGCGGCGGAAACCCAGCTGCAGGGTCACGGTCTCACCCGGCGACTGGAGCGTGGCGGTGTACAGGCGCGGGTTCTCGGCCGACCACGGCTCGACCTCACCGACGCCGATCACCCCGCCGGACGAGGCGTCCAGGTCGACGTCCAGCTCCGGGATCAGCAGGCGCACGTCGGCCCCGGCGGCATCGATGAACAGATCGATCGTGCCCGTACCGTCGGCCGCCTCGTAGTCGGTGACCGCGAAGGCGTCCCAGATGCCGTCGGCGGGCGTGGCCAGGAGGTCGACGTCGCGGAAGATACCCGGCAGCCACCACATGTCCTGGTCTTCCAGGTAGCTGGCGTCGGAGAACTGGGCCACCCGCACGGCCAGCACGTTGCCCGTGGCGTTCAGCCGGCCGGTCACGTCGAACTCGTGGGTCAGGCGGCTGCCCCGGGTCTCACCCAGCAGCTCACCGTTCAGCCGGACCTCGGCCGCGGACTCGATGCCGTCGAAGCGCAGCACGGCGCCGGACCGGAACTCGTCCGCGGCGTCGAAGACCAGGCGGTAGTCGCCGATCGGGTTCTCGTCCGGCGGGTGGGGCGGGTCGATGGCGAACGGGAACCGGGTGTTCGTGTAGGCGGGCTGACCGTGCCCCTCGAAGACCCAGTGGGCGGGAACCGTGATGTCGGTCCAGTCGTCGCCGGGCACCCCGCCCTCCGGCTGGGTCCAGGCGTCCGCAGGAGCCACGGCGAGCCCTCGGGACCACCGGAACCGCCAGGTTCCATTCAGGCTCTGACGTGGGGCGGACGACTGCAGTCGGGCACGAGGGGACCGGGCTCCGGTACCGGGCCCCTTCCGGGCGATGTTCATGCCGGACAGATTCCCAGACGCCTGACGGCACCCGGAAGCCCGGGGTATCCCGGAGCGTCGCCCGACATGACAGGATCGCCTCGTGGCAGACACATCGAGCACGGAAGAGGGCCTTGCCCTGCCCCCCGCCTTCACCGAGATCGTGGACGACTTCCACGCGCTCACCCAGAAGGACCGTCTCGAGCTGCTCCTGGAGTTCAGCCGGGAGCTGCCCCTCCTGCCCGCGAAGTACGCCGGTGACCACGACGCGATGGAAGCCGTCAGCGAGTGCCAGTCGCCGGTGTTCGTGAAGGTCGAGACCGGCGCCACCCTGGACGAACCGGCGCA
Source organism: Kineosporia sp. NBRC 101731 (assembly GCF_030269305.1). Lineage (NCBI taxonomy): Bacteria > Bacillati > Actinomycetota > Actinomycetes > Kineosporiales > Kineosporiaceae > Kineosporia > Kineosporia sp. NBRC 101731. The sequence continues at coordinate 34,438 of NZ_BSTC01000006.1, read as the reverse complement.
CGTCTACTTCGACGCCCCGCCCGAGGCCCCCACCACGCGCGGGTTCGCGAGCATCCTCGCCGCCGGTCTGGAAGGACTGACCGGGCAGGAGATCCTCGACGTGCCCGACGACGTCCCCCATCGTCTGGGCCTGTCCGAGGCCGTCAGCCCACTGCGCCTGCGCGGTATGGCCGGGATGCTGGCGCGCATCAAGCGCCAGGTGAAGGAGGGCACGGCCCCGTGACCGTGCTGCAGCTCCTGCTGCCGGGACGGGCCGAGGTCGGCAATCTCACCACCGATCCGGAACCCACGGTGCAGGCCCTGGCCGACCTGTACGCCTACCCCGAACCGGTGTCCTCGCGCGGCTGGGTGCGGGCCAACATGGTCAGCACGCTGGACGGCTCGGCCAGCGGCCCGGACGGGGTCTCGGGTTCGCTCGGCGGGGCGGTGGACCGGGCGACCTTCAAGGTGCTGCGCGGTCTTTCCGACGTGGTGCTGGTCGGCGCCGGCACCGTGCGCGCCGAGGGTTACGGCGCCCCGCAGACCGACGAGGCGTTCGCCGACCGCCGCCGGGCGCGGGGTCAGCGGCCCGCGCCCGCGCTGGCCGTGGTGACCCGCAGCGGCCAGGTGCCCAGCGGGAACGGCCTGTTCGAGGGTTCCTCCCCCACCTTCGTGGTGACCACCGCCCAGGCCGATCTGGCCCGGCTGCGCGATCTGGCCGGGCGCGACCAGGTGATCGTGGCCGGTGACGACGACGTGGACCTGGACGACGCGGTGCGCGTACTCGCCGGGCGCGGGTTCCGGCGCATCCTGCTGGAGGGCGGCCCGTCCCTGCTCGGGCAGGCCCTGGCCCAGGGCAAGGTCGACGAGCTCTGCCTCACCTGGGCCCCGCTGATGGTGGCCGGTGACGGCCCGCGCATCGCCGTCGGCCCGCCGGCCATGGTGCGGGCGCGTCCCGCCCACCTGATCGCGGCCGAGGACGTCCTGCTGGGGCGCTGGCTCGTGCAACACGTCCCCAACAACTGACGTCCTCACGTCAGTGGTCGGGCTTCTACAGCCGCAACAGGAACCGGGCCACGGCCGCCTCCCAGGCGGTCTGGTCGACGTTCCACTCCTTGCAGTGCCGCGCCCCGTCGATCGACAGGTAGGTGGCCAGGTCGGGACGGGCCTGGGCGAACTTCTGCGAGGGGCCAGCGGGCACGTACTCGTCGTCCTTGCTGTGGATCAGCAGGATCGGGTGACGCACCTCGGCCGCGCGCGTGACCCAGTCCAGCCGGTCCAGGTCGACGGGTGCCTCGGTGCCGGCCAGACGCCACGCCGAGCGGTGCGACAGCACGCTCTGCCCGAGCCGGCCCACGACCGACGGAAGCTTGTTCATCCGGGCCTGGTGGGCGAGCGTGTCCCGCCAGTCCATCACCGGGGCGTCCAGCACGATCCCCTTGACCCGGTCGGCCGTCCACGAGCGGGCCACGGTCTGCATGACGATCGCCCCGCCCATCGACCAGCCGACCAGCACGACCTCCTGCGCGCCGTGCTCGGCGGCGTAGACGATCGCCGCCTCCACGTCGCGCCACTCGGTGTCGCCGAGGTGGTAGCGCGCGGTCTGCAGCGGCGCGGTCAGCGGCAGCCCGGCGGTCGAGCGGTAGCCCGCGACCAGCGAGGTCACGCCCAGCCGGTGCAGCACCGGCAGGGCCCGCAGGCACTCCTCCCGGGTGGCGCCGCGGCCGTGCACGAGGATCGCCCAGGTGCTCCCGGTCGGCGGCAGGGACGCCAGGTCGGCCTTGCGCCCCTCGGTGACGGCCGCGCGGTCCACCACGGCTGTCGTGCCCACCGACGCGGGCGCCGAGGTGTTCAGCTGTGCACCCGGCACCACCCAGCTGGGCAGCAGTGAGTCGCCCTCCACGGTCACGTCGGCGAACGGCAGACCCAGCGCGGTGAACGGGTCACCGGAGTAGTAGTAGTGGTTCAGGCGGGCCCGCCCGGGCCGCAGCCTTCCCGCGTCCACCCCGATCAGGGGACGCGTGAGGGTGCCGGCCGCGGTGTCGTGGCGGGTCACCTCCCCCACGCGCACGTGGGTCTTCCCGCCGTTCTGCCAGACCCCGTACCGGCCCGCCATCATGGTCTCGTCGCCGGCCCGGAACGTCACCGCCTCGTCCGTCACCGCGACGACCTCGACATTGTCCGGCCGGTTCGCGTCGGGCGTGACCACCCGGCGGGCGAACACGGTAGCCGCCGCGGCCGCCGCGACCCCTGCCGCCACCGCGGACGAAGCGCCCGCGACCGCCGCGGCCAGGGCGATCCTGCGCACGCCGTCCGGCACCTGCTGACCTCCGAGCGGGCTCATCGAGCAACTCCAGCCGTCTCCGCAACGCTCATGCCCCCCATACTGCCGACCTCCCGGCCGCACAGCGATGTCGGGCACCCCCGCACCGTCCGGAGACGGGGACACTTTGCATGATCACGAACAAGAAAGAGATCGTTCGTGATCAGTGGTGGCGCCGCCCGGACCGGTGGTCGAGGGCCCGGCCCCATTAGGCTGGGTCCGTGACCGAGACATCGTCGATCCTGGTTCTGACCGAAGAGGCACTGAGCGAGGAGGACGCGCTCCGCCTGACCTCGGTGCACGCGGACGAGCAGCTCACCTACCACCTGCTGGTCCCCGCCGACGTCGAGCGCAATCTGCTCGCCGACGTGCTCGACCACCTGAGTCTGTTCCAGCTGCGCGAGGCCCTGGAGGCCGTGCGCCGTGACGACGAGCCCACCCGCACCGAGGCCGCCGCGGCCCTGGCCCGGTCGCTGACCGCGTTCGCCGCCGCCGGCACCCCCGCCACGGGCGAGGTCGTCGAGGGAGACCCGGTGGCCGTGCTGGAGAAGAAGGTCGGGGCCGGTGACACCGTGCGTGAGGTGATGATCGTGACCCGCCCGCACGCGGTGGAAGACACGTTCCACACCGACTGGGCCTCCCGCGCCCGCGAGGCTCTCGGCGTGCCCGTGCTCCACGTGTACGCGGGCAGCAGCTTCCTCGGCTGACCCCCACACCCCACGCCGTGAGAAGGCCCGCCTCCCCTCGGGGACGGCGGGCCTTCTCACGGGGTGGACGGGCTACGGCCGGCCTACTGCCGGCGCGGCGGGATCATCGTCCAGCCGAGCGCGAACAGCACGAACGCCGACAGCATCGAGAGACTGCTGAACGACGACGAGGCGTCGGTGACGCGCAGGTCGGCCAGACCCAGCCAGACGGCCAGGACGATCACCAGGGCGGGCAGGCCCAGCGAACCCGGGTCGGTGCGCAGGGCGGCCATCCCGGCCCAGGGGCGGGGGCGCACCGAGGTGTGGGCGTGCGAGGGGTCGGAGTCGTCCATCACCTCGACCACCTCGACCTCGGTCTCGCGCGGCAGCCCGCGCAGGATCAGCTGAATGCCCTGCGCCACCATGATCAGTGCCGCCAGCAGGGCCGGCACGCGTAGCAGCATGCCGGTGCTGTCGGCCTGCTGGGCGGAGATGCCGAGCAGTACACCGAGCACGAGAACCCCGATGCCGAAACCCATCCGGCCCGGTGAGGAGACGCTGGCGGTCCGGGTCACCGGGGCGGCCGGCGGCGGCGTGGTGGCCACGCGCGGAGCGTCGGATGCGTAACCGGGCTCGTAACCGGGCTCCACGTAGTCAGGATCCGCGTAGGCCGGAGCCGTGCGGGTGGGCGCGTCGTACCCGCGCGGCGGAGCGGTGCGGGCGGTCGAGGCCGGCTGGGCCTGGGCCGTGCCTCCCGGATCGGCCACGGCCGCCGGGGCTTCCTGCTCGTGCCACGACTCCTCGACGGGCGCCCCCTTGACCGGCTGCTGGAGTGAATCTCTGGTCGGCCGGTCGTGAGGGGGAATCGGCAGGCGGGAATTCGTGTCACTGGTCATGGGTGTCATCTCCCCGAAGCATGCGCAATGGGACGAGCGCTCTGTACTCACCGTGACGGTACGTCCGAACGGGTGACCCCGAAACTTGAGAAGGCCTACGTCAGGCATCCGTGCCGGAGCGCCGTCGCTGCGCGTAGGCCCGCACCCGCACCCGGTTGCCGCAGTCGGCCGGGTCGCACCAGCGCCGGCTGTGATTGCGCGTCGTGTCCAGGAAGAACCACCCACAACCGGGACCCTCGCAGCGGCGCACGCGGCGCACGGCGTCCGAGAACAGCAGCTCCCCCACCGAGAGAGCCAGAAAATGGTGGACGCCCATCCCCTCTGGGCGGGTCCTGCCAGCCAGGGTCAAAGGCAGGGAAAAAGCTTCTGTCTCAACCAGTTCGGCCGCGGCCAGAGCCGCCCGCCAGGCACCGAGCACGATGCCGAGAGCGGCCCCGGCCCGCCCGTCCCCGGTCGTGCCCTCGACGTGGGCGTCGAGCACCTCGCCCAGGGCGTCCCTCAGCGACCGGGTGCCCACCGGATCGTCCGGTGTCCCCGGGTGCCCGGTGGCGTGGGCGAACCAGCCCGCGAACCCGCCCGGGGCGGCGATCCGGTCCACCCGCCGGGCCGGGTCGGACCGCCAGGCCACCGTGTTGCACAGGTCCAGGGCGAGGTGACCGCCGATCAGCTGCCACTCGCGCTCCCGGTCCACAACTGGAAATGCTACATGACCTAAATGGGTTTAGACCATGTGGCATGAGGATGCGGGAAGGCTGGCGCGGCGGATTCGCCGTCGGTGTGGGCCTCGCGGCCGGGTCGTTCGCCCTGGCCGTGAGCTTCGGGGCGTTCGCCGTCCAGCACGGCTGGCCGCCCTGGCTGGCGGTACTGGCCTCGGTGGTGACGTTCTCCGGATCGGCCCAGTTCGCGCTGGCCACGGCCCTCGACGGGGGCGCCGGGGCGGTCACGGCGGTGGCGAGCGCGACGCTGATCAACCTGCGGTTCGTACCGATGGGCGCGGCCACGGCCCGGTACCTGCACGGCGGGGCGCTGCGGCGGGCACTGGAGGGACAGGCGGTGGTCGACGGCTCGTGGGTCGCCGCCCAGCGCGACGAGGGCACGACCGACCGCCCGAAACTGTTCGGCGCCACGCTCGTGCAGTGGCCGGCCTGGATCGCCGGAACGGCGTGCGGGGCGCTGCTCGTGCCCTCGACCGACGTCGCGCGCGCCTGGGGCCTGGACATGGTCTTCCCCGCCTTCTTCGCGCTGCTGCTGCTCGACACCGTGCGGTCGCGTCCGGGCTGCCTGCCCCACGCCGCCCTGGCCGGGGTCCTGGCCGGCGCCGCCTGTCTGGTGGTGCCGCCCGGCGTGGCTCTGCTGACGGCCGCGCTCGCCGCGGCCCCCGCAGTACTGAGGCCCCCGCGGCGGGAGGGACCGGCATGATCCTGACCGCCGTCATCGCCCTGGCGCTGATCAACGTGGCCTTCAAGGGCATCGGCCCGGCCGTGCTCGGCGACCGGACATTCCCAGCGCCGTTGGAGGCGATGATCACCACGCTGCCGGCCGTGCTGCTGGCTGCCCTGCTCGTGGTCGACCTGACCGGCCCGGGGTGGCAGGCGGCGGACTGGACGCTCCTGCCGGGGCTGGGCGCGGCACTGCTGCTGCGGGCACTGCGGGGCAGTGGGCACCTGCTCTGCCTGGTGGTCGCGGTGCTGGTCACCGCGGCTGCGAGAGCCTTCGTCTAGGCTCGGGAACTACCCGGCGGACAACCTTGTTGAGGCGTTCATGGCAACCGACAACACCCAGAAGATCTACCCGCTGCAGCTCACGAACGACCAGTGGCGCGAGAAGCTCACCGCGCAGGAGTACCAGGTGCTCCGCGAGGCGGGCACCGAGCGGGCCTTCACCGGCGAGTACTGGGACGACCACAGCGAGGGTGTCTACACCTGCCGTGCCTGTGGTGTGGAACTGTTCCGCAGCACCGAGAAGTTCGACAGCAACTGTGGCTGGCCGTCGTTCTTCGCCCCCGCGGCCGAGGGCAAGGTCGAGTACATCGAAGACCGGTCCCTGGGCTCCGTGCGCACCGAGGTGCGCTGCCTGAACTGTGGTTCGCACCTGGGCCACGTGTTCGAGGGTGAGGGCTTCGCCACGCCGACCGACAAGCGGTACTGCATCAACTCGATCAGCATCCGGCGGGAGCCGGCCCAGGGCTGAATCACGGCCGGATTACGCCGAAGGGGCGCCCGGGTGGCACCATCCGGGCGTGACCGAACCGCGCCCCGCCCTGCACCGTGCCCCCTGGACCGGCATCGACCCGCTCACGGCCTACGCCCTGATCAAGCTGCGGGTCGACGTGTTCGTGGTGGAACAGGAATGCCCGTACCCCGAGCTCGATGGTCGTGACGTCGAGCCGGGCACGGAGCATCTGTGGCTGGACGACGAGATCGGGCCGACGGCGTACCTACGGGTGCTCCGGGACCCGGAGGACGCCCTGCGCATCGGCCGCGTCTGCACCCGCGCCGACGCCCGGGGCCGGTCGCTGGCCGGGCGCCTGATGACCGCGGCCCTCGACCGCGCGAAGGGCCCGGTCGTGCTCGACGCTCAGGCCCACCTGGTCGGCTGGTACGCGCGGTTCGGTTTCGCCGCCGCCGGGCCGGAGTACCTCGAGGACGGCATCCCGCACGTCCCGATGCGCCGGCCCGCGGCAGTCGAATCACAGCCGAAAGCTGTTACGGCAGAGCGTTGACCAGGTCGCCGATGCTCATCCTCAGGCCGGTGAAGAACGGGATCTCCTCGCGCACGTGCTTGCGCGCGTCGGTGGCGCGCAGGTCACGCATCAGGTCGACGATGCGGTGCAGCTCGTCGGCCTCGAAGGCCAGCAGCCACTCGTAGTCGCCCAGGGCGAACGACGCCACGGTGTTCGCGCGCACGTCGGCGTAGCCGCGGGCCGCCTTGCCGTGCTCGATCAGCATGTCGCGGCGTTCCTGCTCGGGCAGGATGTACCACTCGTAGCTGCGCACGAACGGGTACACGCAGATGAACGGCTTGGGGTCCTCACCCGACATGAACGCGGGCACGTGGCCGCGGTTGAACTCGGCCGGGCGGTGCAGGCCGGCGTTCGACCAGACACCCTCCAGGTACGAGCCCAGCTCGGTGCGCAGCAGCGCCTTGTAGGCGGCCTGGAGCGCGGTGATGTCGTCCGAGTGCCACCACACCATGATGTCGGCGTCGGCGCGCATACCCGAGAGGTCGTAGACGCCGCGCACCTCGACGCCCTTGGCCTCCAGGCCGGCGAAGAAGGCCTCGACCTCCTCGATCAGGAGGTTGCGGTCCTCGGCGTCGCCCGGCAGCCGGTTCGCGGCGAAGACCGACCACATCGTGTAGCGAATGGTGCCGTTGATCTTCTCCGCGTCGGGTGCGGCGTGCGATGCAGTTTCAGTCTGGCTCATTCTTCGATTCTCTCGTGTCAGACCCGTGGCCCGCTGGCCAGGGTGCGCAGATCGATTCGCACGGTGGTGCCCAGGTCGTGCACGGCCCGGTCGGCGGCGGCGATGCAGGCCGGGATGCCCACGCCGTCGAACACCGCGCCGCACACCGCCAGACCCCGCACCCCGGCCACAGCCTCGCGGATCCGCTGCACCCGGTCCAGGTGCCCGACCGCGTACTGCGGCAACGCGCCGCCCCAGCGCACCACCTGGGTGTCGACCGGCCGCACCGCACGGCGCAGCACGTCGCTCAGCTCGGCCACGGCCAGGTCGGACAGCTCGGTGTCGTCACGCTGCAGCACCGTCTCCTCACGGGCCCGGCCCAGCGACAGCCGCACGATCAGGTTCTCGGACCGCTGCTCGTCGCTGACCCAGCGCCACTTGTTCGAGGAGAAGGTGGCGGCCTTGATCAACCGGTTCTCGATCGGCGGGATCAGCAGGCCGGTCCCGGTGACGCCGTCCAGCTGCTCACGGGGCACGGCGGCGGCGACCACGGCCACGCTGGCCGTCTCCACCGCGCCGAGATCGGCGGCCGCGGCAGGCACCTCGGCCGCCAGCAGCCGGGCGGCCGCGGCCGGTGGGACCGCCAGGATCACGCCGTCGGCATCGAGGAACTCCGGGGCGCTCGCCGGACCGGTCTCCAGGCGCCAGCCCTGCTCGGTACGGGTGAGCCCCCGCACGGTGACTCCCGTACGCACCTCACCGCCCGCGTCCTCAATTCTGCGGGCCAGCACCAGCGGTAGCTGACCGACACCCCCACGCAGCCCGGCGAAAACGGGCCCGCCGGGGCCGGCCGTCTCGGGCTGGGTGTAGGTGTCCAGCAGAGGACGACCCGCCCGGGCCCGCTGCCACAGTTGCGGAACGGTGGCGCGCAGGGACAACCGGTCGGCGTTCCCGGCGTAGACACCACCCAGCAGCGGTTCGACCAGGCGGTCGACCACGGCCCGGCCCATCCGCCAGGTCACCCACGACGCCACGTCGATGTCCTCGGTGACGCGCAGCACCTCACGCCGGCTCTCGTGCCCGACGCGGGCCACTTCCTCCTCGTCGAGGATCCCGGCCAGCCCGCGCAGGCGGGTGCGGTCGACGGGAACACCCATCACCGTGCCGGGGGGCAGGGGGTAGAGGCTGCCGCGGGAGAGCACCGAGGCCGACGCGGCGCGGGGATGCACCACCTCGTCGTCGAGGCCGAGCTCACTCAGCAGGCCGACGCCCTCGGGACGGCGCGCGAGCATCGACTCGGCGCCGACGTCCGCCGTCACACCGCCCACCTCGGCGACCGCGAGCTTGCCACCGATCGTGGGCGACGACTCCAGCACGACGATCTCGGTGCGGCTCTGCGGCTGCCCTGCCGCGTCGGCCCGGGTCGCCAGCCGATAGGCCGCGACCAGCCCCGAGATGCCTCCACCGACCACGACGAACCGCCGCACCGCGGTGGTCTGCTCCATGGCGTCCAGTCCCTTCCTCATGCCTCGATCCTTCCCGGTCACCGGGTACACCCGGCCAGGGCCGAACGGCCCTTCCGGAGGGATCACTACGCCTGACGGTACGAGGTGTCCCCGGGCGCTCCGAAGGCGGGTACTACACGAGGTAGTACGTGGAAGATCTTTACGTCCGTGCGGGCTTCCAGGCGTGCACGGTGTCGACGACGAACTTCACCGCGTCCGGGTCGGTACCGGGCATCACCCCGTGCCCCAGGTTGAAGATGTGCCCGGGCGCGGCGCGGCCGGCCTCCAGGATCGCGTGCACCCGCTCGCGGAGCACCTCGCGCGGGGCGAACAGCAGCGCCGGGTCGAGGTTTCCCTGCACGGCCCGGTCCGGCCCGATCCGCGTGACGGCCTCGTCGAGCGGCACCCGGAAGTCCACCCCGACCACGTCGGCCCCGGCCTCACCGATCGCCCCGAGCAGCTCGCCGGTCTGCACCCCGAAGTGGATGCGGGGAACGCCGGGGTCGAGCTCGCGCACAGCGCTCAGCACGCTCGCGGACGCCGGCTGCACCTGGGCGAGGTAGTCGGCCAGCGGCAGGGCACCCACCCAGGAGTCGAACAACTGCACGGCACTGACCCCCGCCGCGACCTGCACCCGCAGGAACTCGCCGGAGATCTGCGCGAGCCGGGCCAGCAGGTCGGCCCACAGCTGGGGGTCGGAGTACATCAGGGCCTTGGTCTTGGCCAGGTCGCGGCTCGGGCCGCCCTCGACCAGGTAGGAGGCCAGGGTGAAGGGCGCCCCGGCGAACCCGATCAGGGGGGTGGCACCGAGCTCGGCGGTGAGCAGACGCACCGACTCGGCGATGTCGTCGATCATGCCCGGGTGCAGTTCGGGGATGCGCTCGAGGTCGGCGCGGGTACGGAACGGCTGCTCGATCACCGGGCCGACGCCCGGCTTGATGTCGAGCCCGACCCCGACGGCCTTCAGCGGCACCACGATGTCGGAGAAGAAGATCGCCGCGTCGACCCCGTACCGCCGCACGGGCTGCAGGGTGATCTCGGTGACCAGCTCCGGCCGGCGGCAGCTCTCCAGCATCGGGATGCCCTCGCGCACCTTCAGGTACTCCGGCAGGGAGCGCCCGGCCTGCCGCATGAACCACACCGGGGTCACCGGGGGCTGCCGGCGACGCGCCGCGGACAGGAGCAGCGCATCGTTCAGACGGGGATCACGGGCGGCGACGGAGAGGGCCGGGGACTCGGTGGGCACCGGCCGATTCTCTCAGGTCTTTCCCGGTGGACGGGCACCGCAGCGCACACCCCGGGCCTCGGATCCGGCGGGTGTCGTCACACGGTGTGCGCGAAAAGGCTGGGGCCGGCCCCGGGATTGGGCGCGTCGTCCCCGATAGTGGCGATCCGTCACCGTACGCTGCGAGCGTGGCTGCCATGAGGATGTCCGACGAAGCCCCCGAGGATTTCCTCGACGTGGTCTCGCGGTTGCGCGCCGCCAAGCTGCGCCCGGAAGTAGTGGTGGAAGAGGTTCCCGCACCCCAGCGGATCGCACCCTTCGCCCTGGCGCTCTCGGCGGACGTGGTCTCCGAGGACGACGAGGACCTGGCCACCGGACGGTTCGTCCTGCTGCACGACCCGTCGTCGCCGGAACCCTGGGAGGGCCCCTACCGCGTGGTCAGTTTCATCCGCGCGGCACTGGAGAGCGACCTGGCCACCGACCCGCTGATGGGCCAGGTCGGCTGGGCCTGGCTGCAGGAGTCACTGTCCGCCGCCGGTGCCGAGCACCGGGCCTCCGGCGGCACGATCACCCGCGTGGTGTCGGAGTCGTTCGGCGCGCTGGCCGGGCAGACCCCCACGGTCGACATCGAACTGCGGGCCTCCTGGACCCCGGTCGACGACGTTGTGGTGCACCTCACCGCCTGGTCGGAACTGCTCTGCACGGTAGGTGGCCTCCCACCCCTGACCCCGGGCGTGACCACCCTCCCCCGCAAGCGCAAGGCCTGACCCATCCCATCCCAGCCCCGGCCCACCTCCGCCCCTTTCTCTTCCGTGATCATGGACAGGGGCGAACGCCGCCACCGCGAGAACTAGCCGTACGGGCTCTGGACGGTGCACACCGGCGGGTCCGGCCGTTCTCAAGTCGACACCGGGCGGTGCCGACCCTCTTGGGGAGCATTCACTCCGGCAGCTGATGTCCAGCCTGGCCGGGCCAACCCTGGGAGGCTGAGGTGACCACACTCGTGGAGCGAACTGGAGTGGCGGTGCCGCGGCCGGGCCGGTTCGCCGCGATGGTCGTGGTCAACAGTCCTGCCGTGCGCGAGACCGTGGCGCACACGTTGCGGGCCATGGGCGCCCGTCACGTTCTCGAGATCAGCACCGTCGCGGAGGCCCGTCAGCGCGCCGCCGCCGGCATCGCCGACCTGGTGGTGGCCGAGGCCGGCCTGCCCGACGGCTCCGGCATCGCTCTCGTGCGGGAACTGCGCCAGGCCGGCTGGCAGCGCGGCATGGTGGTCGCGACCAGCGACGACCCGTACAGCGTGCGCGCCGCCGTGGGTGCCGGCATCCGTTGCTATGTGGTCTCCGCCGCGGGCACCGGCACACCGCGTCCATCGGCCGACCGCGGCGAGGGCGTCGACTCGCTCTCGGCCCGCGAGATCCAGGTGCTCCAGCTGGTCGCGGAGGGCAAGTCGAACAAGGACATCGGCGTGGCCCTGGGCCTGTCGGCCCTGACCGTGAAGAGCCACCTGGCCCGGATCGCCCGCAAACTCGGTACCGGTGACCGTGCGGAGATGGTGGCGACCTCGCTGCGCTCCGGCGTCATCGCCTGACCCGGCCGCCTCCGGCCACTCGCTGTCACCCACTGAGGTGCCCCGGGCGCCGGAAGGACAACCTCGTCATCAATTTCGGCTTCCGCGAGAAAAGGCTCGATTTCTGCGCCTTGATCGGGTGATATGGGGACAGCAACGCCGGACGGGGCGGGAGAGTGACACGGGTCACGCTCTGGCAACGGCCCGGCGCTGCCCCGGACACGGACCCCGATCGGTGGCACCCTGACAAGGTCGGTCGGACTCCCGTCCGGCCTGCGTGGCAGGGCCCAGACGGCCCCATCCGTCACTGGCGAGTCGCATCGCACACTGCACGTGACGCAGTAGAACAGGCGACACCGGCAGGCGGCAGGCTACGGTGGGGTTTGTGTCGATTGACGAAGGGAGGAGCGATTCATTGACCCCGGACGGCGCCCCGGCAGCCGGTAGCCCCGACAGCGAGCGTGCGGCAGAGCGCGTGCTGGAGCGTCTCGACATGCCCCGGGACGGTGTTCCGCCGGTTGTCAGCGACATCGCGACCCTGAACCAGGTCATCGACGCTTTCGCGTCCGGTACCGGTCCGGTGGCGGTGGATGCCGAGCGAGCCTCCGGCCATCGGTACGGCCAGCGCGCCTTCCTGGTGCAGCTGCGGCGCGAGGGCGCGGGAACCGCGCTCATCGACCCGGTGGCCCTGCCCGACCTGAGTGGGCTGAACGCCGCGATCGTCGACGCCGAATGGGTGTTGCACGCGGCTTCCCAAGATCTGCCCTGCCTCTACGACGTGGGCCTGCGCCCCCGCCTGATCTTCGACACCGAGCTCGGTGCCCGCCTGGCCGGCTACCCCCGGGTGGGCCTGGCCGCGATGGTCGAGGAGATGCTCGGCCTGAGCCTGGCCAAGGAACACTCGGCCGTCGACTGGAGCACCCGCCCCCTGCCCGAGCCCTGGCTGCGCTACGCCGCGCTCGACGTGGAGGTGCTGGTCGACCTGCGCGACGCCGTCTGCGCCGAGCTGACCCGCCAGAACAAGCTGGACTGGGCGATGGAGGAGTTCGCGGCCGTCGCCGCCACCCCGCCGCCGGCCCCGCGCGTCGACCCCTGGCGCCGTACGTCGGGCATGCACCGGGTGCGGGACCGCCGGCGCCTGGCCGCCGTGCGCGAGCTCTGGCAGACCCGTGACGCGATCGCCCGCCAGCGCGACCTCTCCCCCGGCCGGGTGCTCGGCGACGCCGCGATCATCGAGGCCGCCCTGGCCATGCCCACGACGCAGAGCGGCCTGATCGCCCTGCCCGCCTTCAACGGTCGCGGTGCCCGCCGCTACGCCCGTCAGTGGACCGAGGCCGTGACCCACGCCAAGTCCCTGGCCGACTCCGACCTGCCGCCGCAGCACCTTCCCAGCGAGGGCCCGCCCCCGCCGCGGGTGTGGGCCGAGCGCGACGCCGCCGCGGCCGCACGGCTGGCGGCCTGCCGGGCCTCGATGAGCGAGCTGGCCGGTGAGCTGGGCATGCCGGTGGAGAACCTGATCTCGCCCGACACCGTGCGGCGCCTGAGCTGGACGCCGCCCCCGGAGATCACCCCGGGCGCGGTGCGCGCCCGCCTGGAGACCGCCGGCGCCCGCGCCTGGCAGATCGGCCTGATCACCGACCGCCTGGTCCAGGCCCTGCAGACACCGGCCCCGGAACCCACCGAGGACTCCCCCGAGGCGTAACTCCCGGGCGCCCACGGGCGTCCTCGATTCTCCCGTTCGTGATCATGCGAAGTGTCCCCGGACCGGCGATTCGGTCTGGGGACACTTGGCATGATCACGAACGGGTGGGCGCGTAACGTCTCCCCCTACGGGGCAATCTCTTCACAACGGGTGACGGAGAGGTTTCACGCCTACTGTTACTAGCGAGTAGCATCCAGGTGGTTACGCCAACGCCGGCGGCAGCTGAGCCGGCTCATGATTCTGGGGAGGTCACGTGCCCGGCACTTCCAGAGATGTCGTCTTCGTCGACGGCGTCCGCACCCCTTTCGGCAAGGCCGGTGAAAAGGGGATCTACGCCCAGACCCGCGCCGACGACCTGGTCGTGCGCTGCATCCGGGAACTACTGAGAAGACATCCCGAACTGCCCCCGGAGAAGGTCGACGAGGTGGCCGTCGCGGCCACCACGCAGACCGGTGACCAGGGGCTGACCATCGGCCGCACCGCGGCGCTGCTGTCCGGGCTGCCCAAGAGCGTGCCCGGCTACGCGATCGACCGGATGTGCGCGGGGGCCATGACCGCCGTCACCACCTCCGCCTCGGGCATCGCCTTCGGCGCGTACGACGTGGTGATCGCGGGTGGGGTGGAGCACATGGGGCACCACCCGATGGGCGAGGGCGTCGACCCGAACCCGCGTTTCCTGTCGGAGAAGATCGTCGACCCGGCCTCGCTGGTGATGGGTGAGACGGCGGAGAACCTGCACGACCGGTTCCCGCACCTGAGCAAGGAGCGCGCCGACGCGTTCGCCGCGGCCAGCCAGGCCAAGGTGCAGGCGGCGTACGAGGCCGGGCGGATCCAGCGCGACCTGGTGCCGATGGCCACCCGCAGCGCCGAACAGGGCTGGGGCCTGGCCGTGGCCGACGAGCCACCGCGTCCGGGCACCACCGTCGAGGGACTCGCGAGCCTCAAGACGCCGTTCCGCCCGCACGGGCGCATCACCGCGGGCAACGCGGCCGGCCTGAACGACGGCGCCACGGCCTGCCTGCTGGCCGACGCCGAGACCGCGGCCGAGCTGGGCCTGCCGGTGAAGATGCGACTGGTGAGCTACGGGTTCAAGGGCGTCGAGCCCGAGGTGATGGGGTACGGCCCGGTGCCGGCCACCGAAAGAGCCCTGAAGCTGGCCGGTCTCACGATCGACGACATCGGCCTGTTCGAGATCAACGAGGCCTTCGCGGTCCAGGTACTGAGTTTCCTCGACTTCTACGGCATCAAGGACGACGACCCGCGGGTCAACCCGGACGGCGGCGCGATCGCCCTGGGCCACCCGCTCGCGGCCTCCGGCGTGCGGCTGATGACGCAGCTGGCCAGGCATTTCGAGGATCATCCGGAGGTGCGGTACGGCCTCACCACGATGTGCATCGGGATCGGCATGGGTGGTTCGGTGATCTGGGAGAACCCGCACCACTCCGATTACGGCAAGGGGGCCGCGGCGTGACCACTCTTCGCGAAAAGGCCGAGGCGGCAACCCCGGACGAGGTGGTGACGCAGGCGCTGGCCCGCGACATCAGCCTGCCCGGCGACGCCGGCACCCTCGTCCTCATCACGCTCGACAACGGACTCGACCACACGCGTCCCACCTCGTTCGGGTTGCGGGGGCTGCGCAGCCTCGAGGAAGCCCTCACGACCGTCGCCTCCAGAGCCGGGAACGGCGAGATCGTGGCGGTAGCCGTCACCGGCAAGCCGTTCTTCCTGGCCGCCGGCGCCGACCTGAACCTGATGAAAGGCTCCGGGTCACGCGACGAGGCCCTGATGGTGGCCCGGCTCGGGCACGACGTGTTCCGTCGCCTGGGCGAACTGCCGGTCCCTTCGTTCGCCTTCGTGAACGGCGCGGCGCTGGGCGGTGGGCTGGAGATCGCCCTGCACTGCACCTACCGCACGATCTCGGGCGGCGTGCCGGCCATCGCCCTGCCGGAGTGCTTCCTCGGGCTGATCCCGGGCTGGGGCGGCACCTACCTGCTGCCGAACCTGATCGGCCCGGCGGCCGCGCTCGAGGTGATCATCAAGAACCCGCTCAGTAACAACCGCATGCTGAACGGGCCCAAGGCTTACAAGGCCGGGATCGCCGACGCGATCTTCGAGCCCGCCGACTTCCTGGAGCAGTCGCTGTTCTGGGCGTCGGCGGTGCTGCGGGGTGAGATCGCGGTTGTTCGAGAGCCTCTGGACCGTTCCGAGGAGACCTGGACCGCGGCCTGTGACGAGGCCAGGGCGTTCGCCGACTCCAAGATCGGCGGTGCGGCCCCCGCGCCGTACCGGGCGATCGAGCTGGTCGCCGGGGCCCGCACCGGGAGCCGCGACGAGGCCTTCGCGGCCGAGGACGAGGCGCTGGCCGACATGGCCACCAGCCCGGAGCTGCGGGCCGGCCTGTACGCGTTCGACCTGGTGAACAAGCGCGCCAAGCGGCCTTTCGGGGCCCCGGACAAGTCGCTGGCCCGCAAGGTCGGGTCGGTCGGCGTGGTCGGCGCCGGGTTGATGGCCAGCCAGCTCGCGTTGCTGTTCGTGCGCCGGCTGAAGGTGCCCGTCACCCTCACCGACCTCGACCAGGCCCGCGTCGACCAAGGCGTGAAGTACGTCCACGACGAGATCGACAAGCTGCTGCTGAAGGGCCGCCTGAGCCCCGACGCGGGCAACCGGCTGAAGGCCCTGGTGCGGGGCAGCACCGACAAGGCCGCGTTCGCCGGGGCCGACGTGGTGATCGAGGCGGTGTTCGAGGATCTCGCCGTGAAGAAGCAGGTACTCGCCGAGCTCGAGGCCGTGGTACCCGATACCTGTGTGCTGCTCACCAACACCTCGTCCCTGTCGGTGTCGGACATGGCCGCCGACCTCGAGCACCCCGAGCGGGTGGCGGGCTTCCACTTCTTCAACCCGGTCTCGGTGCTGCCGCTGGTCGAGGTGGTGAAGGCGAGCAAGACCGACGACGCCACGCTGGCCACGGTGTTCCAGCTCGGCAAGGCCCTGAAGAAGACCTGCGTGCTGGCCGAGGACGCCCCGGCGTTCATCGTCAACCGGCTGCTGACCCGGATGATGGGCGAGGTGGTCACGGCCGTCGACGAGGGCAGCGACCTGCACGTGGCCGACGACGCCCTGGCCCCGCTCGGCCTGCCGATGTCGCCGTTCCTGCTGCTCAACCTGGTGGGCCCGGCGATCGCCCTGCACGTGTCACAGACCCTGCACGGCGCCTTCCCCGACCGGTTCGGGGTGTCGGAGAACCTCGGCCGGCTGGTCGCGGCGGGCAAGCCGGCGATCTGGTCCTACGACGCTTCCGGACAGCCTTGGGTGGACGAGGAGACGGCCGCGCTGTTCGAGACCGGTTCGCGGGCCTCGAGCGGGGAGGAGATCCGCGAGCGCACCCTGGTCGCGATCACCCAGGAGATCGGGCTCATGCTCGACGAGGGCGTGGTCCGGCACCCGCAGGACCTCGACCTGTGCATGATCATGGGCGCCGGCTGGCCGTTCCACCTGGGCGGCATCACGCCGTACCTGGACCGCGAGGGCTACAGCGAGCGGGTGCTGGGCCGGCGCTTCCTGCCGGCGGGCGAGTCGACGCTGCCGGTCTAGGCCCGCTGGGCCGCCCTCCTCCGTTCGTGATCAGGCAAAGTGTCCCCGGAGTTCTAGAACGCTGGGGACACTTTGCCTGATCACGGTTGAGGGGATGCACGACAGGGGACGCACGGTCGGTCACCTTGGGTGTGCGGTTGGTGAGGATTCCCCGGCGGATGGGTACACAGCGTTTACGATTGGGCCTCAGACCGGGCTCTGGTGGCTTCAAAGGCACTCTCCGCTATTACGGTGGGCTTCATGCCCGACGTCATCGGAACAGACGGAACCTCGCTGCGCCGCTGCGTACTCGCCGTGAGCGTCATCGACGACATTGACCTGACCCCCGGCAACGACGGGGTGTTCGTGCCCGACGCCGACGGCGTGCTGGTCACCTGGTCGATGATTCGCCAGGTCATCGGCGGCCAGGCCCCCGAGGGGGCGACCGCCCGGCATCGCGTGGCCGCCCTGCTGCGGTTGCACCGGGTCGCCGCCGATCTGGGGGCCGACGCCCCGGCCGCCTTCCGCGACGCCCTGCGCCTGATCGCCCTGCCGCCCGGCCATGTCGACCACCTGGGCCCGGACTGGGCGGTGCAGGCACTGCCCGGCGGCGCCCTGGAACTCGGGTACGGCGTCTACGGCCTGCTCGACGAGCCCGACCGGTGCGTGCCGCTCGCGCCGTCCCTGGCCGAGCGGGTCGAGGTCTCGGGCCGTGAGACCTGGGCCTCCCTGCGCGAGTACACCGAGCGCATGGGTGCTCTCGCGGCGGCCCGGCTCTCGCGGGACGGTCGCCAGGGGGTGATCCGCCCGGTCGGCGGCTGTGACGTGCTGGCCCTGCTGACCTCCCGCACCCTGCGCCGGCACCTGGCCGAGGGCGACGGGGTGGGTATGCGGGCCGTGGCCTCCCCCACCCGCCAGCGGGCCTGGTACGACCTGCGGCACATGGACCCGGGTTTCGTGCAGGCCGCCTGGCACCTCACCGACGAGCCCGACCGGGGCCTGGAGATTCCCCTGCTGGTGACGGCGGACGAGGTGGCGGTGCCCAGACAGCACCGCCGGGGCCGGCACGCGTCCCTGTAGGGAAGCCCCCTCCTCCGCGAATCTCCCTTGCCGTGATCATGCAAAACCTCCCCGGCGTTCTAGAACTCTTGGCTTTACAGTTCTAGAACTCCGGGGAGGTTTTGCATGATCACGAGGGATTTTGGGCGTGCTCAGGCGCGGGGGACGTCTTCCATGGCTGTCTCGGACTGCCGGGAGAAGTGCTCCACGACCTCGCGGGAGACCTCCTGCGCGGTGAGGCCGACCTGCTCGAGCACCTGGGCGCGGCTGGCGTGGTCGAGGAACTCCTGCGGAATGCCGAAACTGCGCACCGCGGTGGGCACCCGGGCCTGGGCGAGCGCGGCGGCGACCTGGGCCCCGATCCCTCCGGCCACCCCGTTGTCCTCCACCACGACCACCAGCTGGTGACGCGCAGCCAGGGCAGGCAGTGCCTCGTCGACCGGCACCACCCAGCGCGGGTCGACCACGGTGACGCCGATGCCCTGCTGGTTCAGCCCCTCGGCCACGGACAGAGCGAGGGCGGTCATCGAGCCGACGGCCACGACCAGCACATCCTCGTCGCCCTCCCGGTGCAGCAGGTCCATGCCGCCGATCCGTTCGGTGGTGGGCACCTCGTCCACCATTTGACCCTTCTGGAACCGCAGCACCGTCGGGCCGTCCTCGACGGCGACGGCCTCGCGCAGGAGCTCTCGCAGCCGCACGGCGTCGCGCGGGGCAGCGATCCGGATGCCCGGCACCAGGCTCATCAGCGACAGGTCCCACATGCCGTTGTGGCTGGCACCGTCGTCACCGGTGATGCCGGCCCGGTCGAGCACGAAGGTGACGCCCTCGCGGTGCAGCGCGACGTCCATCAGCACCTGGTCGAAGGCGCGGTTGAGGAACGTGGCGTAGACCGCGACGACCGGGTGCAGACCGCCCCGGGCCATACCGGCGGCACTGGTGACGGCGTGCTGCTCGGCGATGCCGACGTCGAAGACCCGCTTCGGGTACTTCTCCGCGAAGCGGTGCAGGCCGACCGGGATGAGCATGGCGGCGGTGATGCCGACCACGTCGGGCCGCTCGTCGGCGATCTGCACGATCTCGTCAGCGAACACGCTGGTCCAGCTCTGGCCGGACTTGCTGCTGACCGGCTTGCCGGTCTCCGGGTCGATGATGCCGATGGCGTGGAACTGGTCGGCCTCGTCGTTACGGGCGGGCGCGTAGCCGCGGCCCTTCTCGGTGATCGCGTGCACGATGACCGGGCCGCCGAACCCCTTGGCCCGCTGCAGGGCGAACTCCATCGCCTCCAGGTCGTGGCCGTCGACCGGGCCGACGTACTTGATGCCGAGATCCTCGAACAGGCCCTGCGGGGCCACGATGTCCTTGATCCCCTTCTTCATGCCGTGCAGCGTGCCGTAGGCCAGCCGGCCCGGCGTGCCCCCGCGCTGCAGCACCGACTTGCCCAGGTCGAGGACCTTCTCGTAGCTGTTCAGGGTGCGCAGCGTGGCCAGCCGCTCGGACAGGCCGCCGATGGTCGGCGCGTAGGAACGCTCGTTGTCGTTCACCACGATCACCAGGTTGCGCTCCTGGCCGACGGCGATGTTGTTCAGCGCCTCCCAGGCCATGCCGCCCGTCAGCGCGCCGTCACCGATGATCGCGACCACGTGCCGGTCGCCGCGGCCGGTCAGCTGGTTGGCCTTGGCCAGGCCGTCGGCCCAGGACAGCGACGAGGAGGCGTGGCTGCTCTCGACGATGTCGTGCCCGGACTCCGCGCGTGAGGGATAGCCGGACAGGCCACCCCGGCGCTTCAGCGCGCTGAAGTCGTGCCGGCCGGTGATCAGCTTGTGCACGTACGACTGGTGCCCGGTGTCGAACACGATCGCATCGCTCGGGGAGTCGAACACCCGGTGCACGGCCATGGTCAGCTCGACGACGCCCAGGTTCGGGCCCAGGTGACCGCCGGTACGGGAGACCTCGCGGATCAGGAACGTCCGGATCTGCTGCGCCAGGTCGGTGAGCTGGGTCGCGTCGAGCGCTCGCAGGTCGTCCGGGCCGTGGATGTCCGTGAGCGCCACCATCGACTACGCATCTCCTCAGCTGCCGGGAATCCAGAACGTGCAGATGGACGGCGAAAACCGCTGACGAGTTCGCCGTCCCGACCACGATTCTAGGGTCGCCCGGCGGGACGCGCTGCGTACCTGTGTCCGTAATGGATTAGATCCACGAAACTTTCGTAATTCAGAGAGATCACATGATTACTCTCCGCACTGATAAGAACACTCACAGGCGCGGAATGTACCTCTCGCCGCGCAGCGCCCGCGCGATCAGCTCGACGCCGCGCGAGGCCGACATCAGCCGGGCCTGCTCGTGCTCGACGGCCTGGATCATGTCTTCCAGCGCGGCCGGCGGGAGGTCGCGAGCCAGGTCGGTGCGGATCCGGCCCAGCCCCCGGGCCAGGGCCTGCCGCTGCGCCCCCACGTGCTGGTAGGCGAGCCAGGCCAGACCGAGGGGCTGACGGCGCAGCACGCCGTAACCGCGGAAGTCGGCGGGGCACAGGTCGAGCAGCCAGGCCGAGGCGGTCTGCTCCCAGTCGGCCGTGTCCGGGGGCCGCACGGCGTCCGGCCAGCCCGGGGGCCGGGGTTTCATGACAGGGCCGCCACCGGGTCGGCGAGGATCGCCTGCCAGGCGTACTCCCCCGCGCCGAGCAGCACCGCGTCGGGGCCGAGCTCGGGCAGCACCAGCCGCACCTGCTCCATCGGTGCCCGCAGGGCGGTCTCCCCGAGCACATCGGTCACCCGGTCCGCCACCAGCGGATAGAGGTCCTGCAGCAGACCGCCGAGCACGACGAGCTGCGGGTTGAACACGTTCACCACATTGCCCAGGCCGATGCCGAGGTAGTCGGCCACCTCGTCCAGCCGGGAGGCCAGCGCCGCACCCCCGGAGCGCAGCAGCACCCCCACCTCACCCTCGTCCGCGTCCTCCCGCAGACCCAGGGCGCGGGCCATCGAACCGGCCCCGATCTCGGTCTCCCAGCACCCCCGCGCACCGCAGCGACACCGCCGGCCACCACGCCGGACCGTGATGTGGCCGAGCTCACCGGCGTAGCCGCCGGATCCGGCCAGCGGCAGGCCGCCGCTGATCACGCCGCACCCGACACCGGTCTCCCCCTCGACGAACACCACGTCGTCGTAACCGCGGGCCACCCCGCGCTGGTGCTCGGCGAGCACGCCCAGGTCACCGTCGTTGGCGAGGCCCACCCGCAGGCCGTCGACACCCTTCTCGGCGAGCGCCTCGTCCAGCAGTTCGCCCAGGGGCTGGTCCGCCCAGCCGAGGTTGGGCGCGAACCTCACGTTGCCGTCCTGCCCCCGCACCACCCCGGGCACCGCGACGCCCAGGGAGAGCACGTGCCGGCCCGCCCGGGGGCCGGACAGCAGCTCGCGGGCCAGGGAGGCGAGCAGCCGGGCCACCGTCCGGGCGGATCCGTCGGAGAACTGCCGGCTGCGCCGGGCCATCACCACGCCGCCCAGACCGATCAGGGCCATCGAGACCCGGCCGATCGCGATGTCCGCGGCCAGCACCTGCACCGTCTCCGGTCGGGTACGCACCACCGCGGACGGCCGGCCGGCCTTGCTCTTGCGGCCGTCGCCGGGTTCCTCCAGCACGGCGCCGAGGGTGGCCAGCTCGGCCACCAGCCCGGCCACCGTGCTGCGATTGAGCCCGGTCAGGTCGGTGAGCCGGGCCCGTCGCATCGGGCCGCCCAGGTGCAGCAGCCGCAGTAACTGCGACAGGTTGTGCCGACGGACGTCCGGGGCCTCCCCCGTCAGGCCGACAGGAAGGCGCGTCGTCACCTGCCGGTCGCGGCTGACCGCCGTCGGGACAGGGCATCGACGCTGGCGGCGAGAAGAAGAACGGCTCCGGTCACGATGAACTGAATACCAGACTTCTGGGTAATCAGTGGAAGGCCGTTCTGGATCACCGCGACCACCAGGCCACCGAGGATGGCGTCGATGATCCGGCCCTTGCCGCCGAACAGCGAGGTACCGCCGATGACCGCGGCACCGACCGCGTACAGCAACGTCGAGGAACCACCGGTGGTGGGCGAGACACCGTTGTTGTACGAGGCGAACAGCACACCGCCGAAGGCGGCGAGGATCGAGCCGATGGCGAAGCAGACGATCTTGATCATCGGCACGTTGATACCCGCGCGCCGGGCGGCCTCGGCGTTGCCGCCGACCGCGTAGACGTGCCGGCCGAACGCGGTGCGGCCCAGCAGGAAGGTCAGCACCAGCAGGAACACCAGGGTGACCGGGACGATCAGCGGCAGGCCCTTGAGCGACTTGATCGCCGGGTTCACCGCCCGTTCCTGGTTGAACAGGATCGTCACCGCGACCATGATCACCGCGAGCGCGCCGATCTTCGCCGCGATCACCGAGGAGCTGATGACGGGCAGGTCGGCCTTGCGGCGGGAGACGGACCCGAACAGCGTGATCGCGGCGTACCCGCCGACCACGAGCACGGTGAGCACCCAGCCCAGGGCCGGACTGAGGTTCTTGTTCATGATCGCGAGGATGGTCTCGTTGGTGAGGCTGATCGTGCCGCCCTCACCGACCACGAGCAGCAGCACACCCTGCAGGGCCAGGAAGAAGGCCAGGGTGACCACGAACGAGGGGATGCTGAGCTGGGCCACCAGGGCGCCCATCACGGTGCCGATGACCAGACCGGTGGCCACGCAGGCGAGCACGGCGACCGGCCAGGCCACGCCGTGGTTGGTCATCAGCACCACGAGCACGGCGGCGCCGACGCCGGAGGTGAAGCCGGCGGCCAGGTCGATCTCGCCCAGCAGCAGGACGAAGATCAGGCCCATCGCGATGAAGATGACCGGGGCGGCCTGGTTGAGCAGGTTCGCGGCGTTACGGGTGGAGGCGAAGCTGTCGGGCCGCATCGCGGAGAAGAAGATCACCAGCGCGACGAACCCGAGAATGGCCGGGAGAGA
Source organism: Kineosporia sp. NBRC 101731 (assembly GCF_030269305.1). Taxonomy (NCBI): domain Bacteria; kingdom Bacillati; phylum Actinomycetota; class Actinomycetes; order Kineosporiales; family Kineosporiaceae; genus Kineosporia; species Kineosporia sp. NBRC 101731. The sequence continues at coordinate 11,547 of NZ_BSTC01000006.1, read as the reverse complement.
ACCGACGTCGCCGCCACGAAGCTTGTCGATGTACGCCTGGACGGTTCCGCCGATGCTGTCCTCCGGCCGCCGGGGCGCGGACGGCCGGCTCGGGACTGCGGTTCCGGTGGTCATGCGACGGCCTCCTGGGCGAGCGCGGGCGGCAGCCCGAGGTCGCCACTGCGACCGGATGTGATGAGCTCGACGATCTGGGTGGTGCTCGTGGACCTGGCGTCGACCTGGGCGGCGGTGCGGCCCAGGTACAGGGCGCAGACACTGTCGGCGACGCGCAGCACGTCATTCATGTTGTGCGAGATCAGGATCACGGCCAGACCGTTGTCGGCCAGCCGGCGCACCAGCTGCAGCACCTGCTCGGTCTGCGCCACGCCGAGGGCCGCGGTCGGCTCGTCGAGGATCACCAGCTTGCTGTTCCACAGCACGGACTTGGCGATCGCGACGGTCTGCCGCTGACCTCCGGAGAGGCTGGAGACCTTCTGCCGCACCGACTTCAGCGTGCGCACGGACAGGCCGGCCAGGGTCTCCTGGGCCCGTCGCTCCATCGCCGTCTCGTTCAGGGTGAGCCCTGAACGCATCTCCCGGCCGAGGAACATGTTCTGCACCACGTCAAGGTTGTCGCACAGCGCGAGGTCCTGGTAAACGACCTCGATACCCAGCGCCGCGGACTGCTTCGGGTGGTTGACCGTCACGGTCTTCCCCTCGAAACGGTATTCACCGGAGTCAAAAGCGTAAATGCCGGCAATGCCCTTGACGAAGGTGGACTTGCCCGCACCATTGTCACCCACCAGCGCAGTCACCTTGCCCGCCCAGGCGTCCAGGCCGACATCCTTGAGCACGTGCACCGCGCCGAAACTCTTGTTGATTCCCCGCAGGCTGAGTATCGGCTCCCCGCCCGCGTTCTGGGTGTTCTCTGTCATCTGCTCGCTCCTGCCGCAGCCGGGTGATGAAGGCGGGTCCCGGGCCGGATACCCGGCCCGGGAACCCGTGGAACCGAAGACGTCAGGAGACGCCGTACTCCTCGCAGGCCTTCTTCAGCTCATCGGTGGTGCAGAGCTTCTCGGCGGTGGTCTGACCGGCCGAGACCACGTCCATCACCTTGTCCGCGGTGATCGCCTCGGGCACCAGCAGCACCGACTTCACGTCGGTGTTGAGCTTGGTGTCCTTGGTGGTGCCGGTGGCCAGGGCGTCGGCGGCCGCGGTGTCACCCTTGGTCAGCGCCACGGCGAGGTCGGCGGCCGAGACGGCCTCCTGGTTCTTGATGTCCTTGAAGATCGTCACGCACTGCGTGCCGAGCAGCACGCGCTGCAGACCCTCGTCGGTGGCGTCCTGACCGGTGACCGGGATCTTGCCGGCCTCACCGGCGGTGTCCAGACGGGCCACGACCGCACCGGCGAGACCGTCGTTGGCGGCCGCGACGCCGACGAAGTCACCCTTCTGCTGGGTGTAGATCTGCTCGAAGAGCGTGCCGGCCTTCTGGTTGTCCCAGTCCGGCACCGCCTGCGAGTCGGTGACCGTGTAACCGGCGTCGGTGATGACCTTGTCGTAGCCCTGCTTGAACAGGGTGGCGTTGTTGTCGGTCGGTGCGCCGTTGAGCTCGACGACGTTGCCGGTCTTGTCGCCGTTGTCCTGCATGCACTTGACCAGGGCGGTGCCCATGGCGGTGCCGACCGCGACGTTGTCGAACGAGACGTAGTACGAGGCGCCGCCGCCCAGCGTGAGGCGGTCGTAATCGATCACCGGAACGCCTGCGTCCGTGGCCTTCTTGATCGCCGCGGTGCCGCTGGCGTCGTCGAGGCTGTCGATGAGCAGGACCGTCACACCGCTGGAGAGCATGCCCTCGGCGATGGACTGGAACTTGTTCTTGTCGCCGCCGGCGTTCTGGATGTCGTAGTCGACACCGGCCTTCTCGAAGGCGGCCTTGAGGGCGGGACGGTCGATGCTCTCGTAGCGGGCCGAGGACGCGGCATCGGGCAGGATCACGCCGACCTTGCCCGCGGTGGTGGTGCTGTCACTGCCTGAACCACCCGAACCCGACGAGTCCGACGAACCGCCGCCACAGGCCGAGAGGGCCAGGGCGCCGGCGGCGCCGATCGAAAGGGCCGCAAAGAGGTGCTTGCGCATGTGCTGTGGTCCTCCTTCGCACCGGCAACTCTGCCGGTACTAGTTGGGGACCCCGCAGGTCAGCGGGATCCCGACGGCGACTCCTCACGCGTCAGAACCCCATCGTCGGCACTGACGCGAATATGTTGCCGCTCACAACATATGCACGTCGGTCCCCGATGCGCCAGCGCCGGGTGTGGCCTGCGTCATTACAGGTCGGTAACGCCAGAGCCACTGATCGCTCGAAGTCATCTGCGATCGCCACATCGGCAGTCCGGGCGCGGGACTTGCGGCCAAAACACGCGGGGCCCGCCCGGGTTCCCCCACATGGAGGGAACCCGGGCGGGCCCGGTGGCTCTGCGTTACCGAATGTTACTGCACCTTACTGCACGGTCGTACCGTCGTACGAACGACCTATGCCACCAGCGACCGCAGCACGTACTGGAGGATGCCGCCGTTGCGGTAATAGTCGGCCTCACCGGGCGTGTCGATCCGCACGACCGCGTCGAACTCGACCGTGGAGCCGTTCTCCCGGGTGGCGGTGACCTTGACGGTGGACGGGGTGGTGCCGTTGTTCAGCTCGGTCACCCCGGCGATCGCGAAGGTCTCGGTGCCGTCCAGGCCCAGCGAATCGGCGTTCTCCCCGGCCGGGAACTGCAGCGGCAGAACACCCATGCCGATCAGGTTCGAGCGGTGGATGCGCTCGAAGCTCTCGGTGATGACGGCGCGGACACCCAGCAGGCTGGTGCCCTTCGCGGCCCAGTCCCGGCTGGAACCCGAGCCGTACTCCTTGCCCGCCAGCACGACCAGTGGCACCCCGGCGGCCGCGTAGGCCTGGGCCGCGTCGTAGATCGTGGTCTGCTCGCCACCGGCCAGGAAGTTCCGGGTGAAGCCGCCCTCGACGCCGTCCAGGAGCTGGTTGCGCAGCCGGATGTTCGCGAACGTGCCGCGGATCATCACCTCGTGGTTACCGCGACGGGAACCGTAGGAGTTGAAGTCCTTCCGGGCCACACCGTGCTCGGCCAGGTAGATGCCCGCGGGCGAGTCCACCTTGATCGAGCTGGCCGGGCTGATGTGGTCGGTGGTCACCGAGTCACCCAGTTTGGCCAGCACGCGGGCGTTCTCGATGTCCGTCACCGGCGAGGGCGTGCTCTGCATACCCTCGAAGTACGGGGGTTTACGCACGTAGGTCGACTCGGAGTCCCAGGCGAACGTTCCACCCTCGGGCGTGGGCAGCGACTTCCAGCGCTCGTCCCCGGCGAACACGTCGGCGTAGTCACCGACGAACATGTCCTTGGTGATGGAGTTCTCGACCACCGAGGCAACGTCCTGCGCGCTCGGCCAGATGTCGGCCATGAACACGTCTTCACCGTTGCTGCCGGTACCGATCGGGTCGGTCGCCGGGTCCCAGTCCATGGTGCCGGCCAGCGCGTACGCGATCACCAGCGGCGGTGAGGCCAGGTAGTTCATCTTGATGTCCGGGTTGATCCGGCCCTCGAAGTTCCGGTTGCCCGAGAGCACCGAAACCACCGACAGGTCGTTCTCCTGCACCGCGGCCGAGACCTCCTCGGGCAGCGGGCCCGAGTTGCCGATGCAGGTGACGCAGCCGTAGCCGACCAGGTGGTAGCCGAGCTTCTCCAGGTACGGCGTCAGTCCGGCCTTGGCGTAGTAGTCCATGACCACCTTGGACCCCGGCGCCATCGTGGTCTTCACCCACGGCTTCACCGAGAGACCACGCTCCACGGCGTTCTTCGCCAGCAGCGCGGCCGCCACCATGACCGAGGGGTTCGAGGTGTTGGTGCAGGAGGTGATGGCCGCGATGGCCACGTGACCGTGGTCCAGCTCGGTCTTCGTACCGTCGGCCATGGTGATCGGAACCCGCTGGTGCGGGCGGCCGTTCGACTCGTGCGGAGCCTTCGGCTCGTCGGCCGCGTTCGACCCGGAGGCCGTCGGCGAGTCACTGGCCGGGAACGACTCCTCCAGGGCCTCGTCCTGCGGGCCCTCCTGCTTCACGTAGTCGAGAATTGTTCCGCGGAAAGACTTCTTCGCGTGCGACAGCTCGATGCGGTCCTGCGGGCGCTTCGGCCCGGCGATGCTGGGCACCACCGTGGACAGGTCGAGCTCGAGGTACTCGGAGTACTTGGCCTCGGTCGACGGGTCGTGCCACAGACCCTGCTCCTTGGTGTACGCCTCGACCAGCGCCACCTGCTGGTCGCTGCGGCCGGTCAGGCGCAGGTAGTCGAGCGTGACCTCGTCGATCGGGAAGATCGCGCAGGTGGAGCCGAACTCGGGGCTCATGTTGCCGATCGTGGCCCGGTTGGCCAGCGGCACCGCGCCGACACCCTCGCCGTAGAACTCGACGAACTTGCCCACCACGCCGTGCTTGCGCAGCTGCTCGGTGATCGTCAGCACCACGTCGGTGGCGGTCACGCCGGCCGGGATCTCGCCGCTCAGCTTGAAACCGACCACGCGCGGGATCAGCATGCTCACCGGCTGGCCCAGCATCGCGGCCTCGGCCTCGATCCCGCCCACGCCCCAGCCCAGCACACCGATGCCGTTGACCATCGTGGTGTGCGAGTCGGTGCCCACGCAGGTGTCGGGGTAGGCGATACCGTCGCGTTCGAAGATGACCCGGGCCAGGTGCTCGATGTTGACCTGGTGCACGATTCCGGTGCCCGGGGGCACCACCTTGAAGTCGTCGAAGGCGGTCTGCCCCCAGCGCAGGAACTGGTAGCGCTCACCGTTGCGCTGGTACTCCAGGTCGACGTTCCGCTCGAACGCGTCCGGGCGGCCGAACACGTCGGCGATCACCGAGTGGTCGATCACCATCTCGGCCGGGGCCAGCGGGTTGATCTTCGCCGGGTCGCCGCCCAGATCGGCGACAGCCTCACGCATCGTGGCCAGGTCGACGATGCAGGGCACACCGGTGAAGTCCTGCATGATCACGCGGGCCGGGGTGAACTGGATCTCGGTGTCCGGGTTCGCCTTCGGGTCCCAGCCGGCCAGGGCCCGGATGTGGTCCGCGGTGATGTTCGCGCCGTCCTCGGTCCGCAGGAGGTTCTCCAGCAGGACCTTCAGGCTGAACGGCAGCTCGGCGGCGCCGGGCACGGCCGAGAGCCGGAAGATGTCGTAGCTCGCGTCCCCGGCCGAGAGCTCGCCGCGGGCGCCAAAGCTGTCGAGGCTGTCACTGCTCAACGAGAACTCCTTAGATCGTCGTAGATCGTCGTGTCACAGGAACCATACTAAAGTATCTCGACGTCAAGATAGTTAGCCGAGCCTAACTCGAGAGTGCCCCGTCAAGGGCCTGGGTGCAGGTTGACGCGCTGGAGCATTCCGGACCACCCCGGCCACCCCCGTGAGCCGAGGCGCTCCGCGTTCCCTCTCGAACCGAAAAATGGGGGACGCCGGTCAGCTCCGGCGCTCGGGTCGCCGGCCCGGTCGTTCGGGGCGGCGGTTCGGTCGGTCGGGACGGCCCGGGCGCGCCGGTCGCTCGACCGCCACCGGCAGGTCCTTGGCTGCCGGACGCCCACCCTTCGGCACCAGCACGGCCACGCACTCCACGTGATGGGTCATCGGGAACAGGTCGAACGCCCGGATGCCCTGCAGTTCGTACCCGGCAGCGGCGGCCGTGGCCAGGTCCCGGGCGAGCGCGGCCGGGTCGCAGGCCACGTAGACGACCACTCTCGGGGCCAGGGCCACGATCTGGGCGATCACTTCCTTGCCCGCACCCGACCGGGGCGGGTCGAGCACCACGACGTCGGCGCCCCCACGCGCCCCCTGCTCCCCCTCGGGCGCCAAGGGGCCACCCTCGGCGGCCAGGCGGGGCAGCACCCGGGACACCGAACCGGCCTCCACGCGCACCTGCCCGAGGTCGTGCAGTCCGCGGCGGGCGTCGGACGCGGCGCGGGTGTCGCCCTCCACGAGGATCACGCTGCCCGTGACACCGACCTGCTCGGCCAGCCCGGCGGCGAACAGGCCGACACCGCCGTACAGGTCCAGCGTCCGCTCGCCGGGCTGGGCCTGGGCAGCCTCCAGCACGGCATCGAGCAGGGTCTGCGCGGCGGCCGGGTGTACCTGCCAGAAGCCGGTGCCGGTGACCCGGAACGGGCGTACCTCGCCCCCGATCAGCACCTCCTCGGTGACCCAGGTACGACCCTTGACCTGGTGCAGGCCCTCGGCGTCGCGGGTGGCCAGGTTGGTGCCGGCCGGTAGCTTCGGCAGGCGCAGCTTGTCCCCGGCCCGCCCGGCGACCGCCTCGGCCACGACCAGCGGAGTGCCGGTGGTGGGGGCGATCACCTCGACGGCCAGGGTGTTCGGCCAGCGGGCGCCGGTGACGCCGAGCTCAGCGGCGGCCGGGTGCGCGATCAGGCACTCCTTGACCGCGATCACGTCGTGCGAGCGGTGCTTGCGCAGGCCGGGACGGCCCTCGGTGTCGGAGGTGAAGCGCACCCGGGTGCGCCAGCCCAGACCGTCACCCTCCGGCCCCTCGACCACCACGGCGGGCGCCGGGTCGAGCTTGGCGATGCGGCGCAGCTGCTCGGCGACCACGTCACCCTTCATCCGGCGCTGGGCGCCCAGGTCGGCGTGCTGCCAGTCGCAGCCGCCGCACAGACCGGGCCCGGACACCGGGCACGGTGGCGTCACCCGGTCGGGCGAGGGCTCGATCGCCTCGACCGCGTCGGCCCGCCAGAACTTGGCGTCGGCGGCGGACTCGGTCAGCCGGGCCAGCACCACCTCACCAGGTAGCGCGTGGCGCACGAACACCACCCGTCCGTCGTAGCGCGCCACGCAGTGGCCGCCGTGGGCGACCGGACCGATCTCGAGCTGGATCAGCTCGTCGGTGACCAGTCCGGGACCGTTCTGGTCCCGAGTGGTGTCCGGTGTGGCGGGGCGGCGTTCGCCGTCCCCCGTCGGGCCCTCAGGCATCCTGCTCCTTCGTGTTCGGTTCAAGCGGTTCCCCGTGCGGCGGCACCGCGCCCCGGCGCGCGTCGCCGGGTGCGCCCCGGCGCAGTTCTCCCAGCCGGTGCCGCGACGACCTCAGCTGCCACGGCACGCTGGCCACGATCACGCCGGGCATGAAGTGCAGCCCGCCCTTCAGCCGCAGCGCGCTCTGGTTGTGCAGCAACTGCTCCCACCAGCGCCCGACCACGTACTCCGGCACGTAGACGACCACCAGGTCGCGCGGGCTCTCCCGGCGCACGCTGCGCACATAGTTCAGCACCGGCCGGGTGATCTCACGGTACGGCGAGTCCAGGGCCCGCAGTGGCACCGGGATGTCGCGGCGCTCCCAATCGTCCTGCAGCCGCCGGGTCTCGTCCCCGTCGACGTTGACGGTCACCGCCTCCAGCACCGACGGCCGCGAGGCCCGGGCGTAGGCCAGGGCCCGCATGGTCGGCTTGTGCAGCTTGGAGACCAGCACGATGGCGTGCACCCGGGAGGGCAGCATGCGGCCGCGGGCGTCGTCCTCCTCGGCCAGTTCCACGCTCACCGAACGGTAGTGCCGGCGGATCGCGATCATCAGCACGAAGAGCAGGGCCATGAAGATCAGGGCCAGGTAGGCGCCGCGGGTGAATTTGGTGATCAACACCACCACCAGCACGCTGCCGGTGATGGTCAGGCCGATCGTGTTGATCACACGCGACTGCTGCATCTTGCGCCGGGCGGCCGTCTCGGTCTCCTCCCGCAACAGCCGGGTCCAGTGCCGCACCATGCCGATCTGGCTGACCGTGAAGGAGATGAAGACGCCCACGATGTAGAGCTGGATCAGCCGGGTGACCTGTGCGTCGAAGGCCAGGATGAGCAGGCAGGCGCCGACCGCGAGCGCGACGATGCCGTTGCTGTAGGCCAGCCGGTCGCCGCGGGTGTGCAGCTGGCGCGGCAGCAGGTCGTCCTTGGCCAGGATCGAGCCGAGCACCGGGAAGCCGTTGAAGGCGGTGTTCGCGGCCAGGATGAGGATCAGGCCGGTGGCGAACGTGACCAGGTAGAAGGCCGGCGGGAAACCGCCGAAGAGCGCGCCCGCGATCTGCCCGATCACCGGGTCCTGCACGTAGTCCTCGCCGACCGACCGGCCGTCGCGGAACAGCTGCTCGGCCGGGAACTCGGCGAACCGCACGTGCATCAGCCGGGCCAGGACGATCGTCGACATCAGCATGGCCACCGCGATGCCCCCGAGCAGGGCCAGCGTGCTGGCGGCGTTGCGGCTCTTGGGCTTCTTGAACGCGGGCACGCCGTTGCTGATCGCCTCGACCCCGGTGAGCGCGGCGCAGCCGGACGAGAAGGCGCGCAGCAGCAGGAAGCCGCCGCCCAGGCCGACCAGGCCCTGCTCGAACTGGGTCTCGGGCTTCAGGACCAGGTCGGCGCTCTCGGCCAGGGGCAGGTCACCGAGGAAGTAGCGGATGAAGCCCCAGGCGCTCATGCCGAGGATGGCGAACATGAACACGTAGGTGGGGATCGCGAACGCGGTGCCGGACTCCCTCACCCCGCGCAGGTTGATGGTGGTCAGCAGCACGACCACGGCCACCGCGACGAGGGCCTCGTGCCCGCGCAGGAAGGGCAGGGCCGAGGCGGCGTACTGGGCGCCGGAGGAGATCGACACGGCCACGGTGAGCACGTAGTCGACCAGCAGGGCGCTGGCCACGGTGATGCCCGCCATCGGGCCGAGGTTGACCGTGGCCACCTCGTAGTCGCCGCCGCCGGAGGGGTAGGCGTGCACGTTCTGCCGGTAGGAGGCGACCACGATCAGCATGACGAAGACGACGGAGAGCCCGACCCACGGCGAGAGTGCGTAGGACGTCAGCCCGGCGGCCGCGAGCGTGAGCAGGATTTCGTCCGGTGCGTAGGCGACGGACGACAGTGCGTCGGAGGCGAAGACCGGCAGCGCGATCCGTTTGGGCAGAAGAGTTTCGCCCAGACGTTCGCTGCGCACCGGCCGCCCGACGAGCAGCCGTTTGACGGCACCGGGATAGTTGGGCACGACGGGTCATGGTAGGCCTGTTCGCGGTCGGGGCGTCACCGGGTGGGCCGCCTCTGGCGTCCCGCCGCACAGGCTTGACCCGCCTTGACCCGCCCTGGGGCGAAGCCGGGCGCGAGACCGTGTACCTTCGCTGGCGGGCAGCGCCGAGTGGGCTGGCCACGACGAAGGTCATCTGAGAGGGCCGGGCGAACGTGCACTTCGTGATCATGGGCTGCGGCCGGACCGGTTCGACGCTGGCCCAGATGGTCGAGGACCGGGGCCACACCGTCGCGGTGGTGGATCAGAACGCGAACGCCTTCCGCCGCCTGGGGCCGCACTTCGAGGGCCGCCGCGTGGTCGGGCCGGGTTTCGACCGGGACACCCTGACCGAGGCCGGCATCGAGGACGCGTACGCGTTCGCGGCCGTCAGCAACGGTGACAACTCCAACATCCTGGCGGCCCGGGTGGCCCGCGAGACGTTCGGCATCAGCAACGTGGTCGCCCGGATCTACGACCCGGGCCGCGCCGAGGTCTACCAGCGCCTGGGCATACCCACCGTCGCCACGGTGCGCTGGACCGCCGACCAGATGGCCCGCCGTCTGCTGCCGGCCGGCGCGATCTCCGAGTTCCGCGACCCCTCCGGGGCCGTGATCCTCGCCGAGGTGCAGGTGCACACCGGCTGGGTGGGCCGGCGGATGCTCGCGCTGGAGGCTGCCTCCCAGGCCCGCGTGGCCTTCCTCACCCGGCTCGGCGAGGGCCTCGTGCCCGGCGTCGACACTGTTTTCCAGGAGGGCGACCTGGTGCACTTCGTGCTCCGCCACGACCAGCTGGCCTCGGTGGAGCAGCGCATGGCCGCCCCGCCCTCGAAGGATGAGCACTGATGCGGATCGTCATCGTCGGCGCCGGCAGCGTCGGCCGCTCCATCGCGCGGGAACTGCTCACCAACGGGCACCGCGTGCTGCTGATCGACAAGGACCCGAACGCCATCCGGGTCACCAGCGTCCCCGAGGCCGAGTGGCTGCTCGCCGACGCCTGCGAGATCAGCTCGCTGGCCGACGCCGGTCTGGCCGACTGCGACGTGGTGGTGGCCGCCAGCGGTGACGACAAGGCGAACCTGGTGGTCTCGCTGCTGTCGAAGACCGAGTACGGCGTGCCCCGCACCGTGGCCCGGGTCAACACCCCGGCCAACGAGTGGATGTTCGACGAGGCCTGGGGCGTCGACGTGGCCGTGTCCACCCCGCGCATCATGACGGCGCTGGTCGAGGAGGCCGTGTCGATCGGTGAGCTGGTGCGGATCTTCACGTTCCAGCAGGGACAGGCCGCGATGGTCGAGCTCACCCTGCCCGACGCGTCGCCCCTGGCCGGCACCACGGTCGGCGAGATCGCCTGGCCCGACGACACCGTGCTGGTCGGCATCATCCGCGGCGAGCGCCCCATCGCCCCGAGCCGGGACGACGCCCTCGAGGCCGGTGACGAACTGATGTTCATCACGGTGCCCGAGAGCGAGGACGCCCTCCAGGAGCTGCTGAACCCCCGTCAGTGATCCGCCCGCTCACCCCCGCCGACATCCCGGCCGGCCAGGCGCTGGCCACCGCCCACGGCTGGACGGCCGAGGCGCACAAGTGGCGTCTGCTGCTCGAGGTCGGCGACGGTTGCGGCTGGCAGGACGCGGACGGGACCCTGTGCGGCTGTGTCGCGATCACCCGGTTCGGCGGTGTCGCGGTCGTGGGCACGCTGCTGGTCGCCCCCGGCCGGGGCGGGCAGGGCATCGGCGGCGCGTTGATGCGGCACGCGCTGAAGGCGGTCCCCGCCGCGGACAGTGTCTTTCTCCACGCCACGGCCGCGGGGCGGCCGCTCTACGAGAAGCTCGGCTTCCGGTCCGTGGACGAACTGGTGACGTACGCGGGCCCCTGGTCGCCCGCCCGCCAGGGGACGACGGTCAGGGTGACGTCGGTGGACGAGGAGGTCACGGCCCTGGATGCCGAGGCTGTCGGCTACTCCCGTACGGCTCTGCTGCACCGTCTTGCGGCCTTCGCGCAACAGATCCGGGTCGCGCACGACGACGCCCGGCCGGGCCGTCGGCTATGCGGCGGCCTGGGACAACACCGTCTGGACGGCGATCGGTCCGTTGGTGGCACCCGACACTGCCGTCGCCCGGGCCCTGGTGGCCGATCTGGCGCGGTCGGCCCCGGGACCGGTGCGCCTGGACATCCTGGTGAGGACCGACCCTGCGTTGTCCGCGTGGCTGACCGCGAACGGCCTGACCGAGATCATGCGGGCGACCCTGATGGTGCGCGGGGACGACCTGCCCCCGGGCAACGGAAGCTACCTGGCACCCCTCATGCAGTCCCTGGGCTGACCCCCCAGCAAACCCTTGGAGTCAAGTGGTGGTTGCACCATCGGCGAGGAGTAGGTCGTTGAAGACTTCAAGGGGGTTGGCGAAGTCGAGGACCTGTCGGGGCCGGTAGTTCAGGAGATAGGTCGCTTCCTGGAGTTCC